>NZ_VTLD01000025.1:0-25184 GCF_020514285.1 Synechococcus sp. PH41509
TGTTCTTTCCTGGCGTCCTCATCGCCTGGGATCAGCTCGAGGGGGGCTTCACTCTCCTCAGAGAAGCGTTCGACCCCTAGAAGCGAGGCTGGACCGAAAGGCATGAATTCACACGCAGTGGTTCGACCAATAGTCCTTCAGAAGTTTGCGCTCGAAGAGCATTCTTTATAAACCTCAATCAATTGTGTCCGACTGTTGCGTCACGGAATGATTTCTCGGCCGCGACGGCGATCTCGGCGGGGTTTGTAGGAAAAGTTTTGATTCGGAACGTTCGTCTTAGGCGTCTTTCCCCTTGATCAGGGATTCCAGGCTCGCCCTTGTCGTTGAGCGGGTGATCGGATTCCAGCAGTCGAGCTCTTCGACGGATCGGCTCAAAAGAGCGCCAATTTGATCCTCCAGCCCGGTGCATAGGGAAAAGTCGGCCCCACGAATCGACGTCACCGTTTCGAGAGCTGCTCCCTCAAGGTTGGCGCCGCGCAGATCGACCATGTCCATCTCGCAGGTTCCGAATCGGGTCCCCCGGCACATGGCTCCGCGAAATGTGGCTGATCGCAGGTCTGCGCCAGCTAAGGAGACTCCATCCAGCAGAGCTCCACTCAAGTCTGAGCCACTTAAATAGGCACCCATCAGCACGCTGCCTCTGAGGTCCATTCCCCGCAAATCTGTGCTGTTCAGAAAAGCCCCATTCAGCTTGGCCCCTGGGCCAACGGCTCCGCTCGTGTTGAGTGCGAAGTCTTCCGGTACCAAAGTTGTCTGGTCGTAACGGGCTAGGCGTAAGTCAGCTCCTTCGAGTTGGCACTTGCTGAGATTCGTGCCGCGTAGATCACATCGACAGAGTTTGGCGTCTCTCAGGTCGAGTGCTCCTAAGTCCTGACCACTCCAATCGGCTCCTCGAGCATCGACTGGACTGTTAGCGGAGCTGGATGCTCCGCACTGTTCCGGTGCCGCCCATTCACGCAGATTAAGAGCCCCAGATTTGGGCATCGACATCTCAGTTGCGGAGCATGGCAACAACGATCGTAAGGAGCACCCGCACGATCTCGAATCCACCGACGGCAAACAGACCGAGCCAGAGCTTCAGTGCGAAGGCAGGCGGTTCGTCGTTCACCCATGTGGCGGCGACGTTCAGTCGTTGTGCCTCGGCGCCTTGCTGGCTGGGCGCTCGATCTTGAAGCGCGTCGCGCCAGTCGGTTCCGTAGCGCGGGAATTGTTGGTAGATGGGGATTTCTCCGAGACCCCGTCCGGGCAAAACGCGGGACCTTTGCTGCGGAACAAGGTCATACCCGAAGCAGTTCATGTATTCGGGGCTGTCCAGCAGGGCGTCGACAAAGGATGTGAAACCCTTTTCGCCGATCACGATGGACCAGGCACGGCGTTCAGCGTCGCCATGGGTCGGGCGGCCGAGTACTCGGCCGACGACCTGGTCCACCATGCGGTAGTTCGAGCTGCACTGGTAGTAACCCTGCTGGAAGCGTTCTGACAGGAGCAGGCCACGGATGAAATCCCGAACTGTGATGTTTCCGCTGCGCAGCTGTGATTCAAGGAACGGTTCGCGATCACTGCGCATCGCATGGAAAAACACCTGCCGGTAGGCCTGCTCAATCAAACTGTCGATCTCGACTCTGGATGTGTCATCGCCTGCAGCACAGGAGGCATACATCTGAGGCTTGATGGTGCTGCTGTCACCGGCAAGATTGCTGACGCGACCGTTCTGAGTGTTGAGCGGATACCCAAGAAGCGGGATGGCCATGGCGTGCCCCGTGAGTAGAAATACTTGGGTGTGATCTTCCCTTGATAATTGGGTGTGAGGTGGCTGCGCTTATCAGCTCTTAACTGCAGATTTGTTGAGCTCCGCACTGAGGTGCTGGAAGCAGTCGTTGATTAACTGCCGGTCGCTTGGTCGCGAGATCTCTTTCAAGGCCTGCTGTCTCAGCTGGTCGAGGGCGATATTCATCCCCTCGATGGGCACATTCATCCGCCTGTAGAGCTCCCGCAGGGCCGCCATCCCGTTGGGATTTGTAAAGCGGCTTTGGTTGCATGCCACCGCATAGATGATGACGCGCAGAAAGTTCCAGCAGTCGCGCCAGCAGGCCTCTGCTCTGTCCTGCGGGTGGAGAGCCCCGCCCGGCTCCACGAGTTTTGGCTGGGTTTCAAGCAGGTGGCCCCTCGCCTGATTCACCAAGTCATTCGTCCTGTTCGTCAGGTTGCCGGGGAGCGTGCAATCCACTCCTGACGACTGGCAGATGCTGGCCAGTTCATCGGGTGTGAGCAGTCTTTGCCCCTGGTCGGCACGCTCGAGGATGGCGCGCGTGGTCTGGGGCAGTGCCTCGCTTTTGCTCAGGCCCTGAACTTGCGCATCCTGCACCAGGGTCTTGAAATCGATGTTCTGGAGGTTCAAGCGTTGACGGTGGCCACTGGTGTGGCGATGAGCCAGCCGTGGCGTTCCAAGTAAAAGGCCCACACCAAGTCTTGGCCAAGCCCAGGGCAACGGGTGATTGCAGCTTCGCTGAGTTCTGCCGGTATGCCCAATTGCGACAACAGCACAGCCACGGCGTCTGGATTGGAGGCCGTCGCTGTGCGGATGGCTGATCCGACCACCCACGTCAGCCGCGTGTCTTTCAGATCGCCGCTGCTTTCTTCGCAAGCCAGCAGAAGATTGGCTGGCGAGGTGTGTTGATCAAACGTCTCTTGCCAGAGCTCGATGTTTTCATCGCGAAGATTGATCCGAAAACAGCCATCTCCTACCGGTAGATCCAGCTCACCGCTGCTGCCGGCCTGGTCCTGAAGGACAACAATTCTCGGATCTGCCAGTGCGCTCATCAAGAAACGCCGCTCAACATGAATTTAACCAGTGTCCTGGAATTTCCCCGTGCAGGTGATCGGTTCGTGGGAATCGACATGCATCAGCAGTGATCCCTGAGGTTTCGCGTCAGGGGGTGTCGTCTGAGGGCACCGCTGAGGAGTTCTTTTTCAGCAGGCCCGTGACAGTGGCCAGGGCAAACATCGCTAGCAGAGCCAAGCCCAGGGTGAGGCTTGCGCCCTGAGCCACGCCTGCGCCGACGGCCACCAGGATCGAATCGCTGATCAGCACGCTGATCACCAGAGCAGGGGCAAAGATGCGCCAGTGGGTGCGGCTGATCCCGATGGCATAGCTAAGGAAATCAAACAGTCCGGTCATCAGCAGACCCGTCATCAAAAAGAAGTTGCCTTCCAGTTGGTTTTTGCTGAAGCCATCGATCCGTTTCATCGCGCTGGCCCCCACCAGACGGCTGACCGGGCCGCGTCCCCAGCGGCGGGCGATGAAAAACGCCGCACTGCAGAACACCAGGTCCGAGAGGATGATCGTGAGGTAGCCGACCTTGAACCCCAGCAGAGAGCCGGCCAGTAAGGAATAAACGGAACTCGGCAGCGCCGGCAGGATGATGCTCACCCCCCGCAGTAGAAAAAGACCGAATGGGGCCCAGATGCCCATGTCATTCACAGCGCTCTGCAGCGGTGCGATGCCGTAACGCTGCAGATAAACGACGGCAACAATGAAGACGGCGACCCAGGCGCTGACCTTCAGCCCTGTCTTCAACCTTGACATCTCCTCTCCTCAATCGCTCGAAAGCCCAGGGGAATGTAGGCCAGTCGCGGCTTGTCCCAGGGCCGTGGACACGAAGCTCAGCATCGATACCATCGGCGAAATCTCTCGACCCGAGGCCTGTCCGGTGACCACCTCCTCTCCGCGCACCGCGTTCGAGCAACAGCTGTGCACCCATCTGTTCAGTCTCAGTGAGGTGGTGGAAACACTGGCTGATCGTTTGATGGAGCTGGAGATGCGGTTGGCCGACGTTGAGGGCCAGCAGGTGGCTGATGCGGAAATCGCCGCGGTCAGCGATGACGCCGGCGAACTGCTCCTGGCCAGCGAAGAGAAAGTGCGGATGCTTCGGGATCGTCTGACCCCAGGCGAGGTCGTGGCTCTTCATGCCGAGGATGCTCCAGCCGCTGACGATCAAGAGGTTTCAGAAACCCCTGAGGTTGAGATGGAGGTCGTCGACCGTGTCGAGGACGAGGCGCTCAGTGACGACGCCATCAGCGCTGACACGGAATATGTGGATGATCCTCAGATCGATCTGCTGTCTGCCTGATTAGGCCAGTTCAAGCAGACGAATTCGGAAGGCGGCCACCTGGCGTGCCATCTCGGGGGAACTGATCAGAAAGGGGTGATCTGCCATCGCCTCGAGTACGGCTTCGAGATGCTCTTCCTGGCTGAGCTCAACCTTGTTGCTGCTTCGCAGTTGTTTCCAGGTGCGATCGAACACCATGGCGAAACTGTCCGCGTTGTCAAAAACACGATCTGTGCCTGCATCCGAAGAGATGAATGACACGGCAGTTTTGGCATCGATGTGATGCCAGGACCCAGATTTGAACTGGGGACACGGCGATTTTCAGTCGCCTGCTCTACCAACTGAGCTATCCCGGCGCGTCGCCTAAGCGACCTGGGAATCTTAAATCACCGCCTGCGCTGTCTTGCGGGTGTGCGTCCCAGGCAGATCAATCCAGCCACCCCATGGCCGGCCTCTTCCAGCGCCTGGCGAGCCGCCAAAGCGGTTGCCCCTGTCGTGAGGATGTCATCCACGAGCCAGACCGAGGTGAGGGCGGTTGCTTGGTTGTGGGGCCTGGCCCTGAACGCGCCGATCAGGTTCGTCAGGCGTTGGCTTTTGTTCAGATGGTGTTGGCTCAGCCCGACACGGGTTCGTTGCAGCAGGTCTGCTGTTGGTCGCTCCAATCCCATGGCAATGCGCTGAGGCAGGGGGTTGGTGCGCTGCCGTTTCCAGCTTGGAATCGGCACCAACACCGCTGCGGAAGGCAAGCTCAAGCTGTCAGACAGCATCTGAACCAACGTCGCAAGTGCGTTCTGTTTGGTTGGCTGACGCACTTTCAGTAGCAGCTGGCGCAGGGCGCCCTCATAGGGCCCTAGAGCGCACCATCGCAAGGGCTCCAGGCCCTTGATGCCCTCAGGAGGAAGCTCCAGTGCGTCTCGGCAGTGTCTGCAGGGAAATGTCGGTGCCTGTGGCTCTTGCCAAGGTCCATCACAGATCGGGCAACGGGGCTCGATCAGCAGGGTCTGGGCGAAGGCCAGGAACGCTCGATGCATAGCGGGAAGCTCGGTGCATCGAGCGTTCCACTGCTGAATCAGATTGTTCCTGGCTTAGTCGTTCTCCTTGGGCATCGCCCGAAGCATGGCCACCAACGTGCGATGGGCGTCTTCGCTGTCGGTGAGGGTGTGATCGAAAGCGATGCTGATGCTCGCGCCATCCACCTCTAGTTCCATGGTCTCTGCTTTCACAGACACCATGCGTGCGGCGGCGGGATTGCTGACGCCGCCGTAGTGCTTGGCGTAGGCCAGCACCGCTTCCGCATGGTCGTCGTTCATGTGTTTGCAGATCCGTGTGCTGACGGCATCAGTGAGGGCGTCTGCAGGCATCGGTATGAAACGAGGAGAATGCAATCTTTGCAGTGATTGGTTCAGGCGAAGCGCTCGATCAGCAGAAGGCCGAGGCGGATGCCGCTGAATCCCACATAACAGGCCAACACGACGAAGAGCCCCATCGCCAGAATTTCGCGGAGATTGGAGGGCATGGCTGGCTGGCTTGTTGCCCGAATTCTCACCCGACTAGGGCCTGTTGGGCCAGTCGCGCCACACCTGCAGCGGGGGGTGTTTGACAACTGGTCACAGGACAGCCAAGACGGCGTTCCCGAAGCCGTCTCCATTGGGGATTGCGCGCTCCTCCGCCGATGCTGATGATCCGTTGGGGCGCGGCGGCACCCAGAGCCTGGAGGCGTTGCCAACCCTGCGCTTCGATCTCGGCGAGGCCTTCGAGCAGTCCATGCAGGTAGAGGGCATCACTCACCGGGCGAGGTTCCAGCACCGGCAGCAGCTCAGGATCATCGACAGGGAAGCGTTCGCCCGGGCCTGGCAGGGGGCGCAGTGAGAGGCCGCTATTGGTATCAGGGTCGATTTGGCGGCTGAGCTCCGCGAGCTGGGCGTCGCTGTAGAAGCGCCGCAGCACGCCTGCCCCTGCATTGGAGGCGCCTCCACAGAGCCATCGCTCACCAACGCGATGACTGGTGACGCCGGGGGCTGCCAAGGGCGTTTCTGTGAAGCACTTCATCACCAACGTGGTGCCCAGCACGGTGACCCCGTCTCCTGGTTGGGGATGGGCGGCCAACACAGCGGCATTGGAATCCGTCGTCCCGGCCACGATGATCAGATCGTCAGCCAAGCCCAAGGCTTTGGCCTGGTTTGGTGCGATCGTTCCCAGGATGCTGCCGCTGCGACGGATGTCGGGCAGTGTTTGCTTCCAGGGTTGTGTGGCAAAGCTGGATGGCCAGCTGTTGCTGATGAGATCCCAGCCCAGTCGGAGATTGTTGCCTTCTTCCCCCCAGCTCCAGTTGTTCAACAGCCATCCGCTGATCCAGTCCGCTTGATGACGCAACAGGATCTCGTTGCCGTATCTGGCTAGCAGCCGAAGTGCCCTCGCCAGGCTGCTGCTGCTGCTTTGCGCAAGGTTTCCCGTGCCCACTAGCCCTTGCAGAAGAGGAGCGACCTCTGGACAGGCCAGCGAGTAAGGCAAGGCTTCCCCGAGGGGGAGACCATAGGAGTCGCAGGCCAGGAGGGTGCCTGATGTGCCATCAACTGCAAGCGCCCTGAGCCGAGATTGAAGGCGGTTGGGGATGGCTTGAAGCAGCTCGCGACAGGCCTCACGCCAAGACTCGGGGTCGCAAAACGAACCGTGGTAGTTGCTGGCCTGGGTGTGGTGCAACACACCATCCATGCCCAGCACAGCAATGCGAACACCACTGGTGCCCAGGTCGATGCCTAGCACCATTGGTGGTTGTGTCATGACCTACGCAGTCACGCCATGTGCAACCTTCGCTTGGCGAAGTTCCTCGCTTTTTGCACTGACGTCTTCCCAGGGTGCCTGCAAGTCGTTACGTCCGAAATGGCCGTAGGCGGCTGTGTCCTGATAGAAGCGACCGCCACGTTGTTGGGGGAGGTTGCGTAGGCCGAATATCTCGATGATGGCGCCGGGGCGCAGATCGAAATGCTCCTGAACGAGGGCGGTCAGGGCGTCGTTGTCCAGTTGGCTGGTGCCGAAGGATTCCACGAGGATCGACACAGGCTTGGCGACGCCGATGGCGTAGCTCAGCTGCACTTCGGCACGTTCGGCGAGCCCTGCGGCCACAAGGCACTTGGCCACGTAGCGCGCGGCATAGGCGGCCGAGCGGTCCACCTTGGTGGGGTCTTTGCCGGAGAAAGCGCCACCGCCGTGGCGGGCATAGCCGCCGTAGGTGTCCACGATGATCTTGCGGCCGGTGAGGCCGGCATCTCCCTGAGGGCCGCCCACCACGAACTTGCCGGTTGGGTTCACCAGATATTTGGTTGCTTCACGGGACGGCTTGAGCGCCAGGTCGGCGGTTGCCGGCTCCACGACATGGGTCCAGAGGTCTTTGGTGATGCGTTCCCGGATGCCCTGTTCATCGCTGATCCCATCCACTTCCGCCGTGTGCTGGGTGGAGATCAGGATCGTGTCGATCGAAACGGGCTTGTCGTTTTCGTAGACAACGCTCACCTGTGTCTTGCCATCAGGAAGCAGGTAATCCAGGGTCCCGTTGTGGCGCACTTCGGCAAGGCGGCGCGACAGCCGGTGGGCGAGGCTGATCGGCAACGGCATCAGCTCAGGTGTCTCGTTGCAGGCGTAGCCGAACATGATTCCCTGGTCGCCTGCTCCCACCAGATCAAGCGGATCGCCTGCGTGGTCGTCGGCTTCGTTGACTCCCTGGGCGATGTCGGGGGATTGCTGGTCGAGAGCCACCAGCACCGCGCAGCTGTTGGCATCGAATCCACCGGCCCGGGCGCCGCTGTACCCGATCTCCTTGATCACATTGCGAACCAAGTGGATGAAATCCACTTGTGCTTTGGATGTCACCTCACCGGTGATCATGCAGAGACCGGTGTTTACGACGGTCTCGCAGGCCACGCGGCTGGAAGGATCCTGGGCCAGCAGAGCATCGAGAACGGCGTCGCTGACCTGATCGCAGATTTTGTCGGGATGCCCTTCCGTAACGGACTCGGACGTAAAGACGTAACGGCTCATTCGAGGCTCCAGATGGCGCGACTTTACGCGGCTGGGCTGAGGGCGAGATCGTGCCAGTTGTGGAGCAGATGCTGGGCTGAGTGCAGTTCGGGGGAACGACTCCAACCACCGGTGAATCCGATCACGCAGCCAATTCCAGCCTGAAGAGCCATTTGAAGGTCGGTTTCAGCATCCCCGATCAATGCACAATGCTGGGGTGGAAGGCCCAGGCCGTCGCACAGCTCCAGAACGGCTTGCGGATCGGGTTTTCGCGGATGGTCGTCAGCACTCCAGATGCCATCAATGCATGCACTGAGCTCATGGTGATCCAGGAAGTCATCAATGCCGGATCGGGTGTCATTGCTGATGACAGCAGTGGTCACATTCAGCTGATTCAGGGCCCGTAGCAGTCCTTCTGCACCGTTGAGCAAGGGGCTGGGGGTCGCCTTGATCAGGCCGCTCTGGTCAACCTCGTCGAAGCAGGCGTGGGCCATGGCCAGGCCCTGGGGCCATGAGCAGCCAAGGAGGCAAAACACCGTTGCGGTTGAGGCGATGTTGTCCTGTCTGGAGGCAACAGCAAGGGTTCCGCCTGGATGGAGCATGCCGTTGCTCACACCGAACGCTCTGCGCAAGGTGTCTCTCAGCGCAAAGGCTTTGAGTGGTGGGGCCTGGTCTTGCCCGATTTCAATAGCTCTGTTGATGCGTTCCTCTGCCAATGCCAGCAGATGAGGCTCACTATGGGAAAGGGTGCCGTCCTTATCGAACAGCACCCCGTCAATTGAGCTGATGGGTGTTCCCTTCAGCAGAAGTGTGGCCATTCAGGCTCAGATCATCATGGAGTTGATCGGGTCTTCGCCTTCCTCAGCCTGCTCGAGCAGCATTTGCTTGTAGCGCGCGGCCATCTCTTCGGCCTTCTCAAACACCTTCTGAGGATCGGTGAGCATGTCACCGGGTTCCGGCTCCAGGGCCTTGGTGGAGAGAGAGATCCGGCCGCGCTCGGCATCGAGATCAATGATCATCACTTTCATCTGATCATTCACGTTCAGCACCGAGTGGGGGGTCTCGATGTGCTCGTGGCTGATCTCGGAAATGTGCAGCAGACCGCTGACACCACCGATGTCGATAAAAGCGCCATAGGGCTTGATGCCGCGGACGGTGCCGACCACGACTTCGCCCACTTCCAGGCGGTTCATCTTCCGCTCCACCAGGGCGCGGCGGTGGCTAAGCACCAGACGATTGCGCTCTTCGTCCACCTCGAGGAATTTCAGAGGCAGGAAGTCGGCGACCAGTTCTTCCTTCGGCTTGCGGGTGCTGATGTGGGAGCCGGGGATGAATCCCCGCAGGCCTTCCACGCGCACCAGGGCACCACCACGGTTGGTGGCAAACACCTCGGAATAGATGGTGGCATCTTCCTTCTGGAGCTGGCGAACCCGCTCCCATGCCCGCTGGTATTCGATCCGACGGATCGACAGCGCCAGCTGACCGTCCTCGTTCTCCTCACTCATGATGAAGAACTCACGGATCTCGCCGGGCTGCAGCACGTCGCTTAGACCCTCGACCCGGTTGATCGACACCTCTTGAAGAGGCATGAAGGCAGCCGTCTTGGCGCCGATGTCGATCATCGCGCCTTTCGATTCCAAGGCGAAGACCGTGCCATTGACGATGTCGCCTGGCTTGAAGTTGTAGTCGTACTTGCTGAGTAGAGCCGCGAACTCATCAATGGTGAAGCCGGCGTCGTCCAGGTTGCGGCTGGTGGCTCGGCTGCTGGGATCATCCGCTGTGGGGACGTCCTCAGGAATGCTTAAGTCCTCACCCTCAAACGCCTGTTCAACGGCGGAGTCTTCTGGTGAGGCTTCGGTAGCGTTCGCCTCTTGAACTTGATCCTGGATCTGTTCTTCTGTCGGAGTCGCAGACATGGGGGGCTGGCGGTCTACCTCAGGTGGGTAGTACGAAAAATTCGCGTAAAACGCCCGCCGACGTTCCACGGAGAATCAATGACTTTACAGACCTGAGGGACTGAATCTGCCTCCCGATTCAGCGCACGCTGGCCAGATGGTTCTGTTCCTGATCGGCGTTGAGCGTCTCCAGCGTCGAGACGAAGTCGTCAATGCCACGGAACTGGCGGTAGACGGATGCGAATCGGATGTAGGCCACCTCGCTGATTTGCTTGAGATCTCGAAGCACGAACTCACCGATCTCAACGCTGCTGACTTCTTTGCCGGAGCGTTGCTGAAGCTTCAATTCGAGTTCTTCAACCAGGGATTCCAGGCGTGTTGTATCGAGGCCAGTTTTCTCGCAAGCTCGATTCAAGCCATGAAGCAACTTGCTGCGACTGAAGATTTCCCTGTTGCCGTTGCGTTTGATCACCGTGATCGGCACGGTTTCCACCCGCTCGTAGGTGGTGAAGCGAAATTCACAGTTCAGGCATTCGCGACGTCGTCTAACGCTGCGTCCGCCATCGGCTGCCCTTGATTCAAGAACGCGACTATCTGTGTTTTGGCAGGAGGGGCACTGCATCCCCGAAGGAGTTAATAAGTTGCACCAACTGTAGACAGTGATTTGAGACTTGAGAAGGGCCTGTAGGACATCAGTCTCATTTGCGGATTCGGTCGAAGGCTGTCAGTGACTTGAGACTGCTTTGATCTGTTCTGGTGGCCGAGACCATCTTGCGACGACCGGCGTGCCAAGGCATGAAAAAACCCCGCCGGAGCGGGGCTTTGAAGGTTTAAATCACTTACCGATCTTCGGCGGATCGCGGAATGCGATTGCAAAAAAGAGTGTGGCAATCGCGAGGGTAAGGATGAGGACGTAAGCGAAGCTTTCCATCGTGTTGTTCCTGAAGGGCGATCAGTTGAGGGGGGTTCCAGCAGGGGGAACGTAGCCCTCGGGCAGGCGACGGGTGGTTTTGTCACCCAGCTTGGCAAAGAGGCCAAACTCAACCTGATCACCGAGGTCGGGATCAATACCTGCGAACACATCGCGGTAGAGGGTGCGAGCACCGTGCCAGATGTGACCGAAGAAGAACAGCAGCGCGAAGGTGGCGTGGCCGAACGTGAACCAGCCTCGGGGTGAACTGCGGAACGTACCGTCGGAGTTGTAGGTCTCGCGATCGAAGTCGAACGCTTCACCCAGTTGTGCTTTGCGTGCAAGACGCTTCACATCAGCAGGGTCAGTGAAGGTCTGACCATCAAGCGCTCCACCGAAGACTTGGGCAGTGACGCCCTGCTGTTCGAAGGAGAACTTGGCTTCGGCTCTTCGGTAGGGGATGTCCGCACGGACATTGCCCTGGGAGTCTTGGAGAACAACCGGGAAGTTCTCGAAGAAGTTCGGAAGTCGCCTTACTTCCAGCTCTTCGCCGGTCTTATCAGTAAAGACGATGTGACCAATCCAGGAAGTTGCTAAGCCATCGCCATTGACCATCGGACCAACCCTGAAGAGGCCGCCCTTAGCAGGGCTGTTGCCGACGTAATCGTAGAAAGCAAGCTTTTCAGGGACTGCCTCAAAAGCTTCTTCACGAGTCGCGCCATCGTCCATGGCGGTTTGGACGCGACGGTTGATCTCTGTCTTGAAGTAGTTCTGATCCCACTGATAACGAGTGGGGCCAAACAGCTCAACAGGGGTGGCTGCTGCTCCGTACCACATCGTTCCAGCAACGATGAATGCGGCGAAGAACACTGCCGCAATGGCACTCGCCAGGACTGTTTCGATGTTGCCCATCCGCAGAGCCTTGTAAAGACGCTCTGGCGGACGTGTGGTGATGTGGAAGATGCCAGCAATGATGCCAACGATTCCAGCCGCGATGTGGTGGGCAACGATTCCACCGGGATTGAAGGGGTTGAATCCCTCTGGACCCCACGACGGTTGCACCGCTTCTAGATGACCGGTCAGTGCATACGGGTCAGAGACCCACATGCCTGGTCCAAAGACACCAGTGAGGTGGAAAGCGCCAAATCCGAAGCAACCAAGACCAGCAAGCAGCAGGTGGATGCCAAAGATCTTCGGCAGGTCAAGAGCAGGTTCGCCCGTACGAGGGTCTTGCCAGATCTCGAGATCCCAGTAAGTCCAATGCCAGATGGCAGCCAGCATCAGCAGGCCGGAAAAAATGATGTGAGCGGCAGCGACGCCCTCGAAACTCCAGAAACCGGGATCAACACCCGTTTCGCCGGTGATGCTCCATCCACCCCAGCTACCCGTCACTCCCAGGCGGGACATGAAGGGCATGACGAACATGCCCTGACGCCACATTGGGTTCAGGACAGGATCGGACGGGTCAAAGATGGCCAGCTCATAGAGAGCCATGGAGCCGGCCCAGCCGGCTACGAGGGCTGTATGCATGAGGTGCACAGCCAGAAGGCGGCCCGGGTCATTAATGACGACGGTGTGCACCCGATACCAGGGCAATCCCATGGGTCAGGTTCGGGGGACAAGACTGCTAGTGCAGTCAGACATGGGCGATCGTAAGGGCTTCTGCTCGACGGGCGGGAGAAAAGGGATGTCCTCGCAACGGTCAGTGACATGAAAGTTGAGCAGAAGCTGTTCACAAATCGAAATGCTTGAGCCCATGATGGAGGTTGGTTGCTTGGGGACTCATGCCCGTTATCCGGTTTGTTCGTGAAGGGCGTGATGTGGAGTGTTATCCAGGTGAAAACCTGAGGGAGGTGGCCCGGCGTGAGGGCATCGAGCTCTACGGATTGAAGGGGCAGTTGGGCAACTGCGGTGGTTGTGGCCAGTGCATCACTTGCTTTGTTTCGGTCGTCGACGAGAACTCTGTTGATGCGTTGACAGCGCGAACTGCAGTCGAAGAGAACAAGCTGCGTCGCCGCCCCCAGGAGTGGCGCTTGGCCTGTCAGGCCCTTGTGGAGAAATCCGTCATGGTGCTCACCCGTCCTCAGGTACGGCTCGCTAATGCGGACTCGAGGTTGGCCGCGGCTCGACAGGCACCGCTCCCCGCCGGGCCCACCGCATGGCCTGCGCCACCGGTCAGTGAGCTCGATGAGGAGGATCAGGATGCGATCGATGGCGACGGCACGGATGCCAGGGCTGCTACCGCCGGTGACGAGGGCTAAGGGAGACGCTCCCTAGGCCTCTTGTCGGTGATACCTTCGCCTTGATCCCTCCAACGGCCATGGAAACCAACGATCTCGGATTCGTCGCCAGCCTCCTGTTCATTCTGGTTCCGGCGATCTTCCTGATCGTGCTCTACATCGGCACGCAGAACAAAGAGGCCTGAGCTCAGCCCTGTTCCGGTTCGCGCACCAGCAGTACAGGCGCTGGTGCGTGAACGCGGATGTAATCGCTGACCGATCCGCCCAGCAGCTTGTCGAGGTCCACCAGCCCTCTGGCAACAAGAGGTCGTCGGTCTTGAGATGCGATGACCACAAGGTCGGCGTTGCACTCAGATGCGGCCATGCAAACGCTGCGACCGATGTCTTTCCCTTCGGTGTGAATGGCTTTCATGTCAACACCGAATCCCCTCGCACGCTGAACAGCAGCGTCGAGCACTTCGTCTGCTTTGGTGCGGCCTCCCCTGGACGGTGCTGACTCCTGGCGAACGACATGAACGCCGGTCAGGGTTCCGCCGGGGATTTCTCGAACAAGCTCGCAGGCTGTGCGCAGGGCGTCGTCCCCGACCCCTGTTCCATCGACCGTCACCATCACGCGATTGACATGCTTCACGTAGAGGTCGTCACGGACCAGCAGCATTGGGCGCGTTGAGAGTTGGAAGACGTACTGGCTGGTGCTGTTGGCCAGAATGGATTGAAGGCGTCCGAGGCCTCGGGACCCCATCACGATCAGGTCGGCCTGAACTTCATCGGCAACCTTGAGAACGGTCTGCTTGGTGTCGCCCTCCCGAATCAATGTGCTCACGCTCGAGGCGTTGAGCCCCATGCGTGTCACTGCACTGCTCAACAGGTTTTCTGCTTCATCGCGATGGCCATCGGATTGCGATTTGCTCTGCTCAGAGACCACATGCAGGAGATTGATTTTCGCGGACTTCAGGCTTGGAATGTCCTGGAGCATGCGGATCATTTCCTCGACGTGACCCTTGCCCGAGTCGGCAATCAGAAGGTTCCTGAACACAGGGGTATGAAGCAGTCTCTGCGGAAGCCTATGGGGAGGATTCCTGCGTAGCGACAAGCTGATGGCACAGCGTTACGCAGACCATGTGGACCTTGACCAAGCGTGTGCTCCCGCAGCACACCGATTACGCCGGTGTGATGTGGCATGGAGCCTATGTGCAGTGGCTGGAGGAAGCCAGAGTTGAGGCCTTGCAGGCTGCTGGTCTGGGTTACGCCGCAATGACCGCGATGGGTGTTGACATGCCAGTGGTGTCTCTACAGCTGGAGTACCGCCATCCCCTCCGGCACGGAGATGAGGTCTGTGTGGAAAGTCGTTGCTCAGCACAAAAGGGTGTGCGTTGGCCATGGGCCTCTTGCTTTATCCGTGGAGACACGGTGGTTGCCGAGGCGAAGGTGCAGCTGGTGATGTTGCGTCAGGGTCGCGTGCTGAGGCGCGTGCCATCTGAGTTGCAGTTGGTGATGCAAAAGCTTGTGAGACACGGCTTGTGAGCCGGGCCCAGGGCGAAGCGCAATTGTGCTAGTACAAACGTACTTGCGGTGAGCCGGTGCGGGGTTGGTGGTGGCGATGGAGTTGTTGTCCGGGCCTGGGGAATTCACGCATGGCGGATCTGCGCGCGTTCTGCCGCGACCGATCCATTGGGCCGGATCAGCTCTGGGGCTGGCCCACAGAGCGTCTTTGCCAAGCGCTGGGCTGGCCGTCGCACTGTCAGTGCGCCGTCGATCGATACAGATGTGAGCAGGGGGCTGCGCCCGATCTTGAGGTCCCCAACTGTGTTCTTCTGCCCGGTGATCCTGCCTGGCCAAGCTGTTTGGACCAGGCGGATCCCCCTCCGGCTGGGCTGTTTGTCCAGGGGGCTCGATCGCTGCTCCGGCATCTGAATGCCCGCGAAGCGATTGCGGTGGTTGGCACGCGTTCTGCCTCTGAGCATGGCCTTGCAATGGCGGAAGAGCTGGGTCGCGCTCTCGCCGAAGCCGGCTGGCCTGTGCTCAGTGGGCTTGCGGAAGGGATCGATGCTGCAGCGCACCGCGGTTGTCTGGCCAGTAATGGAGCACCCATCGCTGTCTTAGGGACGCCGTTGGATCGTGTTTATCCGACCCACCATCGATCCCTGCAACAGCAGGTCGGTGAGCAAGGGCTGCTGCTGAGCACAACCCGGTCTGGCTGTCGGGTTCATCCAGGGCACTTCGCGGCTCGGAATCGTTGGCTGGTGACCTTTGCGAAAGCCCTTGTGGTGGTGGAGTGTCCGCAACGAAGCGGAGCCTTGATTTCGGCAGACTGGGCGAGACAGATGGATTGCCCTCTATGGGTCGTCCCTGGTGATGCCCGCCGTTGGTCCTGTCGGGGCAGCAATGCACTGCTTCGGGATCGAGCGACAGCTCTGATTCATCCCGAGGATCTCCTGCGGTGCCTGGGTGATGGTCCTTTGAGGTCGGATGATTCTCGCCTCATGAGCCGCAAGCTGTTGGGGGCTATCGGGACCGGGGCTTCCTTGGATCAGCTGGTGCTTCGCTTGCAGTGCTCCCCTGCTGAGCTGGCCCCTCAGCTGCTGGCTCTCGAGTGCCAGGGCGAATTGCTGTGTGAGTCTGGACTGCAATGGCGCAAGCGTCGGCCTTGACAGACTGCAGCACGCTTACTGGCACTGAACTTTTGCAGTGGCGGCGCAGACAACTTGCCCGAGGTGGGACCGCGGCGGATCTCGATTGGTTGATTGATCTGGCAGGTGGTATCCCCTGGGCAAGCTTGCAAAGGCTGCTCCTGGATCCATCACGCACCATTGCCATGGTGCAGTCCCTCGATGTGCTCACTCAACTTTGGGAGCGCCACCTTCAGGAGCACGTTCCCCTGCAGCATTTGGTCGGGCTTTGTCCATGGCGGGACCTTCTGCTCGAGTCGTCCCCCGCTGCGCTGATTCCCCGTCAGGAAACGGAACTGCTGGTGGATCTTGCCCTGAGCCACTTGAAGGCGGCCCCTCCCGGTCGCTGGGCTGACCTCGGCACCGGTTCGGGGGCCATCGCCGTGAGTTTGGCTCTCGCCTGGCCGACGGCATCGGGGCATGCAGTCGATCTAAGTTGCGATGCTCTGCGCTTGGCGGCACGCAATTTCAAGCGTTGTGCCCCAAACCACAACTGCTCGCTTCACCTCGGGTCGTGGTGGATACCACTCAAGCGCTGGTGGGGAACCCTGGATCTTGTGATCAGCAACCCTCCTTACATCCCGATTTCAGTGGTTCAAGGTCTCGAGACCGTTGTTAGAGACCATGAACCACATTTGGCGCTGAGTGGAGGAGATGATGGGCTTGATGCGATTCGCGCTGTGGTGGACGGAGCGCCAAAGGGGCTGGCGCCTGGGGGTTGGCTTCTGCTCGAGCACCACCATGATCAGAGCGCTCTGGTCATGCAGCTGATGCGTGATGCGGGTTTGGTGGAGGTCAGTGCGGCGGCTGATCTTGAGGGGACGCGTCGCTTCGCTCTTGCCCGAAACCGTGCTGCAGCGTCCTGATGAAGGAACGATTCATGCCCCCTCCGATCCTTGAAGCCACCGCATTGGTGCAGCGTCTTCGTGCTGGTGAAGCCGCCATCATCCCCACCGATACCCTGCCGGGGCTTGCGGTGATGCCCGATCAAGCGCAAACCCTTTGGCACTTGAAACGTCGACCTGCTGATAAGCCTCTGATTCTCATGGGGGCAACGGTTGATGATTTGCTCCAGGAGGTCGATGTGTCGTGTCATCGGGAGGTTGAAGCATTGGCTGGGGACTATTGGCCTGGAGCGCTGACCCTTGTGCTGCCTGCCTGTGATGGTGCTGCTTGTCATCTCAACCCAGGGGGCAGGACCCTTGGCTGCCGCATCCCTGCTTGCAAGCAGACCCGTGAGTTGCTTCAGATCAGCGGGCCGTTGGCCACCACCAGTGCCAATCGCTCCGGAGAACCGGCGAGCATGACCTCAGCAGATGCGTCGCGGTATTTCCCTGATGTTGCTCAACTGGGGCCCCAGCCGTGGCCCCAACCCTCAGGTCAGGCCAGCACGGTGTTGGTCTGGGTCGAGTTAGGACGCTGGCGCATGGCGCGACGGGGTGCTGTGATTCCTGAAGGGCTTGAGGTGTTCGAGTGATCCCATTGGTCGGGCTCTGCCTGCTTGTGATGGCAGTGCTTCATTGGGTGCTTGAGCCCCTTGAAGCCCTCTTTACCTGGACGCTTCAACTGAATGTTCTGCCCTGGCTGCTGGGATTGATCCTCATCTGGCTTTTCGCGGGCGAGACCGACCGCAGGCCATTTCCCTGATCCAGATCAAGCCGGCTAACGGATTTGAACCGATGACCTTCGCTTTACAAAAGCGCTGCTCTACCGCTGAGCTAAGCCGGCATGGGATGCATCGTACCGGCGCGTGCCTGACGATTCAAAACAGGGTCTCCATTCCTGATCAGCCAAAGAGCCAGCTCGAGTCGGTTGCGACAACCGCTCTTGGAGAGTGCCCTACTGATGTGGCACTCAACCGTGCGGTGACTAATCACCAATCGGTGGGCGATGGCTCGGTTCTCGAGGCCTTCAAGCAACAAGAGCACCACCCGCTTTTCGGCAGGAGTGAGGTGATTTAAAGGGCTAATCGTCAAGCTTGAAAAGGTCGCTGATCAGAGGGTTCCACCCTTTGATGGTTGGGTGATCGGGCGACGGATGGGCAGGTTGGCCACCAGGGCAGTGACGCGGTCTTCCGTCTCCAGGCTCACATCTCCTTCCTCAAGGTCGATCTCCACGTAGCGGGCCACCACTTCGAGGATCTCGCGCCGCATCTGCTCAAGCAGCTCCGGATTGAGGTCACTGCGGTCGTGGGCCAGCACCAGCTGGAGACGCTCCCTAGCTGTTTCAGCACTGGCGGGCTGACGGCCCAGGAATTTATCGATGAATTCTTTGAGTGTCATCGCCTCAGAAAATCCGGGTTTGCATCAGCTTGCGCATCCTGGCGCGTAGGCCGCGCCGGGCCTGGGATGGATCCATCAGAGGAATGTCTTCGCCCTGAAGCCGTTGAGCGATGTTGCCGTAAGCCTGTGCCGCGGGTGATGACGAGTCGGTCAGTGTCAAGGGTTCACCGCGGTTGGTGCTCACAATCACCTGCTCATCTTCAAAAACAAGACCCAGGAGAGGCAGCGCCAGGATGTCGGTGACGTCATCCACCGAGAGCATTTCCTGGTTCGACATCATTTTTGGGCGGACTCTGTTGAGCACAAGCTGCACTGGCTGTACCCCTTGAGTATTCAGCAGTCCGATCACGCGATCAGCGTCCCGAACGGCTGCTACTTCCGGCGTTGTGATCACGACAGCTTCGCGGGCTGCGGCAGCTGCATTCTTGAAGCCGTCTTCAATCCCGGCCGGACAGTCAATCAGCACATAGTCGAACTGGCGCTCTAGCAGTGAAACGATGGACTGCATGTCCTTGGGCGTCAGCCACTCGAGCATCCGGGGGTTTCCCGCAGGCAGCAGAGCCAGATTGGGTTCCTGCTTGTGTTTCACAAGGGCTTGCTCAAGCCGGCAGGTCTCGGCAAGCACCTCTTGAGCGGTGTAGACGATGCGGTTTTCCAGACCCAGAAGCAGATCGAGGTTTCTGAGTCCAAAGTCCGCGTCGAGAACCACGGTTTTGGCTCCTTGGCGAGCAAGAGCAATGCCGAG
Source organism: Synechococcus sp. PH41509 (assembly GCF_020514285.1). Classification (NCBI taxonomy): domain Bacteria; kingdom Bacillati; phylum Cyanobacteriota; class Cyanophyceae; order Synechococcales; family Synechococcaceae; genus Synechococcus; species Synechococcus sp. PH41509. The sequence continues at coordinate 18,865 of NZ_VTLD01000025.1, forward strand.
GTTCGCTGTGGTCGTTGTTTTTCCGACACCGCCCTTGCCAGAACAGATCAGGATGGTTCGGGTCGTCGACACCAGGGTTCTGCTTTGGTGCGGTCAGAATAATCTGGCCTCACGCTCTGACAACGGCGTCAGCGTTTTTGAAAGCTTTGAATCACCGCAGGTTCAATGGCGATCACGCCATCCTTGAGTTCTGCTTGTTCGGCCAGACCAGCTTGCGGCAGATCCTCGGGGCCTCGGGCCAAAACGTCAGCAATCCTCAGTTGCAGGGGGCGCAGCTGCAGGGCAATGATTTTCGCGGTCGTCGACCCCTCACATCCTGCGTGGGCCACGCCCCGCAGGCGACCCCACACCAAAACATCAGCGGTTGAACTGATCCGTGCTCCGGGATTCACATCGCCATAGAGAAGGATGGTGCGGTCACTTTGGAGATGGTCGCCAGAGCGCAGTGTGCCGTGGTGGAACAACAGCTCTGTTGAACCCGCTGGGACCGAAGTTGTTTTGGCTTTACCTCTAAGTGCAGTGCGCTTCGGTTTTGCGTCCAGGCCAAGCGCTGAGGCACTTACCACGGTCTCCAGCGCTCGGCTTGTGATCCTTCCGAGTTGATGGCCTGCATCGGCAACCATTGCAGACAGGTCCGTTAGATCGGTGCAGCTCAGGATCCAGTCTTCGCAATCGAGATCAACGATCGTTTCGGAGCAACTGTTCAGGAGATCAGGCAATCGATCCCTCCAGTGATCAAGACGCTGGTCGGGAAGCTTCAGTGTCATGGCTGCTTCACCTTTGCTGATCGGGGCCATTCAACGTCCATTTCTTCCCTGAGCTCGGAACTGATGTCACGGGGGTGAATCAACCAGGACGTCGCCGCAGGTGTGGCCAAACTGGCAACAAGTGGCGATGCCTGTTCCAGAGCCTGGAGCTGACGTCCATCCCACAGGCGCAAGCCGCCTCTGTAGGGGTGGTACCCACGGAGTTGTTGATGACGCAATCCGCAGCAACGTTCTGGGTCATGGCCATGCCGATCGGCCAAACGCCTGGCTGTCGCGAGCAGTTGCAGTTGATCAGCCCGAGGGAGATGTTCGACGGCCGTGGCTTTGAGTAGGCGTCGATCTAAAAAACGACCGCTGAGTTCAGCGAGGGGCGCTGGGGCTTCAGATTGCCATCGCTGAAGGTGGTAGCCGGTGCGTTGGTCGTCGTTGGCGAGGAAGTTCTTAAGGCTGATCATTTTCGGTTGCCAGAGCCAGCTGGCCATCACTTCATCAGCCCACACCTGCTCAGGACCAAGCTGTCGTGCCGTCAGGATCAGTTTTTCCAGCAGCCAATTGCACACCACATTCAGCCGGTGGTTGTAGACGCTCCTGTACATCAGATTCCTCACCACCAAGTAGTGCTCAACAGCCATCAGACCTTTGGGGTGAATGGCCATCTCACCATCAGGGGCAAGGGTCAGTGCTCCGAGAATTCGGTCGAGATCCAGCTGCCCGTAGCGGGTTCCAGTGCTGTAGCTATCGCGCAGGAGATAGTCCAGGCGGTCGCAATCCAGTTGGCTGCTGACCAGGTGTTTGACCAATGGGTGTGGGCTGAGGCCATGCTCAAGAAGATCTGCCACCGCATCTGCTGTACCGGATCTAAAGCTCTCCAGACATTCCCGGATCGTTGGGTGATGCCGGATCACCCGTGCTGACCATTGTTCGTGGCGCAGGCCGAACATTTCCTCGCCGGTATGGCTCAAGGGTCCATGGCCGATGTCATGGAGCAAAGCTGCGCCGTACAGCAGCCCGCGGTGCTCCTCCAGATCCGGCGCCAACGGCAGCATCCGCTCAAAAGCACGACGCGCCAGATGAAAGACGCCCAGCGAGTGGGTGAACCGACTGGATTCGGCGCTGTGGAACGTGAGATACGCCGGTCCCAGCTGCCGAATACGACGCAGGCGCTGAAAGGGTGTCGTATCCACAAGGTCCATCACCATCCCTTCCGCTGGGGCGTTTCGGTCAAGACCGATGCCCCGATGCAGAGGGTCGTGATAGGTGCGCTGGCTCATGCCTCGGTGTCGTCTGCGGATTGTTCAAGCAGTGCTTCCATCCATTGCTGTGCTTCGGAGAGCCAGCGGTCGCCATCACCGCCGGGATTCAGCGGCTCCGGATCGGACAGCGCACGATCGGGTGCGATCCCCTCTCCCTGAATATCCCGTCCACTGGGTGTCACATACCCCGCAACAGTCACTGCAAGTCCGCTGCCGTCACTCAGGTTGGTCAGAGTTTGAATCAGACCTTTCCCAAACGTTTGGCCTCCGAGCAAGGTGGCTCGTTCATTGTCCTGAAGTGCCCCTGCCAGGATTTCACTGGCGCTTGCTGTTCCACCATTCACGAGGGTCACCATCGGTCCGTCGTAGACCGTCTGGAGACTCGCCTGGATGGTGTCATTGATTCCGTCGCGGTTGCGGGTTTCGACGATTGCGCCACCGGAAAGAAAGTCGTCTGCGACTGCCAATCCAGCACTCACCAAGCCACCTGAGTTGTTGCGCAGATCGAGAACCAATCCTTCGATGTCCTTGTTCTGAAGTTCTGCGAGTGCTTCCTTCACCTGTTCTGGTACGCCTTCGCTGAATTGGGTGATTCGCAGGTAGCCGAGGGTGTGGCTGCCGTTGCGTAAACGCCGTGTACGCACAGGTCTGAGATCCACGCTGCGGCGCTCAAGGGTCAGTTCGTTCAACTCTCCATTGCCATTTCCCAGAGTCAGAACCACCTGTGAGCCGACGTCTCCCCGCAACGCTGCCACCGTTCCCTCGAGACCTAAATCCACCACGGCTTTGCCATCAACCGACAGCAGCTGGGTGCCACTGGTGATGTCCGCATCCCCAGCGGGTGAACCTTCCAGGGCAGAAATCACCACAACGCCATTGCCGCCTTCGTCCGGTCCCAGTTGCAATCCCACACCGCTGAGATTTCCGCTGGTGCTGTTTTTCAGAGCTGCGTAGTCCTCCGGACGGAGCAGCCGGGTGTAGGGGTCTCCCAGCTGAGCGAGCATGGTTTCGATGGCCGCGTAGGCATCGTCACTGCTCTCGATGCTGCGTTCCATGGCCTTCTGGCGTTGACGTCGCCAGCGGACCTCATCGAGCTGATCGGGATTCCAAAAGCCCTGGTTCACCAGACGCCAGCTATCCACCACAAGCTGCTGTGTATCGCTGAGTGCAACGACCGCGCACACGCTGCCCAGCACCAAAAAGCAGCAAAGAACTGCTGTGATCAGCTGACGCAGTGGCCGAAACCCATTGCGCCGCAGCCAGTCTGAAAGATCGTTAACAGTTGGATACATCGCGGGGGGTTCGCCTCGATGGCAGAAGCGTGCTCAGTAGACTTTCGCAACTCGAGCCCGCTTGTGCATGGCGAACTCATCACCGGTTTACGACTGGTTCCAGGAACGTCTGGAGATCCAGGACATTGCTGACGACATCGGCTCCAAGTACGTGCCTCCCCACGTCAATATTTTTTATTGCTTGGGTGGCATCACGTTGGTGTGCTTCCTGATCCAGTTCGCGACTGGGTTCGCGATGACCTTCTATTACAAGCCCACCGTCGCGGAGGCTTACAAGTCGGTCGAATACCTAATGACCGATGTGAGCTTCGGTTGGTTGATCCGCTCCGTGCACCGCTGGAGCGCCTCAATGATGGTGCTGATGCTGATCCTTCACGTGTTCCGCGTCTACCTCACTGGCGGTTTCAAGCGCCCCCGAGAGCTCACGTGGGTCACCGGCGTCACCATGGCTGTCATCACGGTGTCTTTCGGTGTAACCGGTTATTCCCTCCCCTGGGACCAAGTTGGTTACTGGGCTGTGAAAATCGTTTCCGGTGTTCCAGCCGCAATCCCAGTGGTCGGTGACTTCATGGTCGAACTGCTCCGCGGTGGCGAGAGCGTTGGACAAGCCACCCTCACGCGCTTCTACAGCCTTCACACCTTCGTGATGCCTTGGTTGCTTGCCGTTTTCATGCTGATGCACTTCCTGATGATCCGGAAGCAGGGCATTTCTGGTCCCTTGTGATCTGCGTTCCTACTGTTCCCTCAACACCTGGACTAACCGATGCACATTCTCAAGAAGCCTGATCTTTCTGACCCCAAGATGCGGGCCAAGCTCGCCAAGGGCATGGGGCACAACTACTACGGAGAGCCAGCCTGGCCCAACGATCTCCTCTATATCTTCCCGGTGGTGATCCTCGGCACCATCGCTTGTGTGGTCGGTCTGGCTGTTCTGGATCCAGCGATGCTCGCCGACAAGGCTGATCCTTTCGCCACTCCCCTGGAAATCCTTCCTGAGTGGTACCTCTATCCCGTTTTCCAAATCCTGCGGGTTGTACCCAACAAGCTCTTGGGCATTGCTTTGCAAACCCTGGTCCCTCTGGGACTGATGCTTGTTCCTTTCATCGAGAGTTTCAACAAGTTCCAGAATCCTTTCCGCCGTCCTGTGGCAATGACCGTGTTTTTGTTCGGAACTGTCACCACGATCTACCTGGGTATTGGCGCTGCACTTCCTATCGACAAGTCCCTCACCCTCGGACTTTTCTGATCAGTCGCAAGATTTCAGATCTGTTACCCCGACTCAATGAGTCGGGGTTTTTTTGTGCTGATGGATTGGAGCTAGTGACCCATGGATTCGTCCAGATTCAGCATCAGGACGTCGTCTGGGTTGACGTGGAGGAAGTGGTGCATCAGCAGAAAACCAACGATGGTCCAGGTCTGATAGGTGCGTGACTGCTGTCCAACCCAGGTTCCTGTGGGTCCGTCGAAGTATTCGGCCCACTGCTGACGGGGCAGTTGGTTGAGATGGCTCCAATAGCACTCGTCCAACAGGGTTTTCATTTGCCCCATAAGCAAAACGTCGGCTTGGGGGTTCAGGCGTTCATGGAGAAGGATGGACGCTCCGAAAAACCAGAGCAAGCTCGGCCAGTGGCCGCCGTTGTGATAACTCCATGGCCAGTTTTTGGGATCTGACCCTGTCTTGTTCTCCCACTCCACCCCTTCCATGGGTGGATGACAGATGCGCATCGGCATCTGGGCCATGAGGTGATCCCGGTTGTGCAGAACCAATCGGAACATGGCCCGTTGCTGCGGCGCGGTCAGCAGCCCGAACAGGGATGCCAGGGAGTTTCCCAGGGAATAGAAGCGGAAATCCGGTCGTCCGGTTCGCATGTTCCCGATCATGTAACCGCCTCGGTTTTCGAGCCAGTCCTGCAACCAGTCCGGGATGACCTGCGGTTGAACGTTGAACTCGTTCTGATGCTGGTTTTCGCCGTACTGCTCCGTCGGGCGTCGTCGCAGCACTTGCATGGTTTTACTGGTGACCCAGTAGTGCTTGAGCAGAAACTGACGCAAGTCATGGGTCCACTGCCGGCTTAAGCGCAGCCGTTCCCCTAGAAGAACACTGTTCTCCTGGCGTTGACAGAGTTCCATCAGTCCCACGCAGCTGCGGAGGGCTGCAAAGAGCAACACTTCAACTTCCAATGGAGCACCCCAAACGTCCATGGGGCGGTCAATCATGAAAGCGCAGTCGGGAACGAACAGCACCGGTGTGCCTTCGAAACTTGGGTGAAGAACGAGATCGAGCAGCAGTTGCAAACCGCGCTGCACTTCAGGACTTCGACCGAACTCTGTGTCTCCACTTCGCTTGACGTAGATCCAGCAAAGAATCGGCCACCACAGGCTTGCATCCACTGAGGTGATGCGACCGATTGAGCGTTGGCCGTAATCCGCAACGAGTTCCCCTTCCTCTTCAACGAAACTGGTGGGGAAGACACCGCGTGTTTGAACACTGGTGCTTTGCAGGTGAAGGCTGACGCTGAGGAACTGCTTCACGATGGCGAAGCGGCCTTCCAGCATCAGATAGATCATCACGGGAACGTTGTCCCGGAGGAAGATTTCTCCGTAGTTGAGGGCTTCGTCAGAACGGCGATGTTCCATCGCCGCAACGCTGCCGGCCAGTTCCCCTTGTACCCCGATCAGCGTGGCCTCGAAGTGTTCACGTGCTTTTTGCAGCACCTGGTATTCGTTCGAGTTTGGGCGGAAACGCTGGCTCTGTTCGGTGAAGCGCGTTGGCATCGCGGTGACCTCCATCTGAAACGTAGTTCTTGCAATGGTTGTCGCCAGTGGAAGCAACTCTTCAGATCTGCGAGCGAAGTGCCCCTTGCGTAACCGTGAGATGTGATGTTATGGTTTTGTCTTGCGCGGGAGCCGAGAGGCGAGCGCGCAAGCCGAAGCGCTGAAGGCGAAAGCCTTGATGTGTCTTAGGCGACTTACAAGATCAAGAGGGAGCGATCCCACGGTGTTGTAAG
>NZ_VTLD01000026.1:0-321425 GCF_020514285.1 Synechococcus sp. PH41509
CTCCTGTGGCTCTGCAGGCTCCTGCCATCGGTTGATCTGGAATCAACCTGTTCCTTCTGGAACAGACCAAACGATTCAGATCAACTGAATCGGAAAGCCCTCGCCGCAAGGTGGGGGCTTTTTGTTGGGTCTACAGACCCAAGGTTCCGACCTCAACAACAAGAGGCCATCCTTACTTCATCACCTGACTATCCCCATGCAGAGGTATCAGGCTTCTCATATGAGTGAAAGATTCGTTTCACGAGGAGGGGCCGAAAGACCACAAAGCGAGATCTGCATCGGAGGACTCAACAATGAGCAGAAGAGGAATGCATCCCCTGGTAATTGACATGAATCACCTCAACAAAAGAGCTTCCTTAGTGCCGAGGCATAAGAGGAAACAGAGGCCGAAGCTGGATGAATGAGGGGCCGCAGCCAGCGATGGCAGTGGTTAACGTTTCATTACATCTTGACGAGAAAACAGTGTTCGCAGGTCTTTTCCCACTCGCTTACGCAGCTCTCTTGACGTGTCTGCTTCTGCAAGCTTTTCGGATGATGCGCCCGACGTCTGCCTCTCAAGCCAGCGCGTCGAATGACCGAACAGGTCTCAAAACCACACATCCAGAACTTCTCGATGAGAACGGTGAAGTGACTAACGAACAGCTTTGGGCTGTTCGCTTCTCCGATGAAGGTGTGTTTCTGCCTGAGGCTTGAGCATCAAATACTGGATAACCAGTAGGGTCCGCAAACTCACAGGTCAGCCCCACGTGAATCGTCATCCAAATGTGGCCTTTTTTGGAGGCGCCATGATCATCGCGATCATGGTTATTGCTGCTTTTGCCAATGTCTCCAACGCTAATGGCTGCCCTCGCGACAAATCAGTTGAAGCAACTTCCTTAGAAGCTCATAACAAAGCTGATGAGAAGGCAGAGGTCGAAGCGTGACTGACTATTCCGCAGCCATCACTGCTCTCATCGTGGTCACCGTAGTGATCTCTGCAGCGGTCGTCTACGTGCTGGCACAGCCCACCGACCTCCCGAGATACAAAGAGAACGATCCGAGATCTAAGGAGGACGACGGCTAAAGGTCTATCACGTTTTGTTTGAACAGCCCCAGCGCCAGAGACTTCCATATCTCCTACATGGCAGAAGGAAATTAGCTGGGCGCCTGATGCAGGCTTACCCCTGTGCGGAAACCACTGGGGAAGAAGCCCTGCAAGGGTCAGGCCAAGTACGACAGCAATGTCGCCAGCTTCATCCCCGCAAGGATGACTGCGGTCTTACAGCTGAACAATGATTTCGTAAGGGTTCACACGAATGTTCGGCCCATGAGCATCATGTGCCATCGACGAGCTGGACAACAGAAGCTGACTGGAACCATTTTTCACTAGTCGCCAGCTGAAGACATAATCCCGAACCTCATTTGGAGATAGCAAGCAAGCAGATCTGCCTTCACCAAACTGTGTGCCTCAGAGGTTCAGAAGATGTTCTGAGTTGAACGAAGCGATGGTCCCGACATATGGTTTAAGGAGCAGTGCTTCGAATCTGAGTTCAAAGCGTTCACAAACGCCCGAGCTAAATCGCTGGATACTTTCAAGCTCTATCGAGTGGTTTACGAAAGCCCTGACCTTCAGGCGATGTGCGGGGGATTTCAAAAGGGAGAGCGATCCTGGCTGAGGATGACCGACTCGTTGGATAAGTGTTGGTGCTTAAACAGCAGAAATTCCTTGGATTGGACTGATGCATCAAAGGCATTGCTAGAGCAAGGGTCCAGGCAATAGCCGTGTACAACGTCATCAAGCAAGAAGCTCCCGACCGTTGGGTCAAGGAGCTCTACTTCCAAACAGAATTCAAGGCTTACCTGTGTGCCCGCACAAAGTCGAAGGCGCTGATGTGTACCTACATGGTGGTTGACGCGACCACTAACGAAGTGACCTCGATCGTTCGTCACGGCAGCCCCCTAATCGCATAGGAGTCGAACTAAATCGAGCCTCCGCATTTCCGCGAGTTGCTCATAAACATACCCAGTTGCACAAAATTCCAGGGACAACTCAGGGACAAGCCCCTTAGGGGGAGCAGATCTAACGAAAAGAGGCCAAATTTTCTCTTGCAGCTTTCAAGGCGTCCTCGCAGGCAGCACGGTCATCGCTATCGATGTCGCCTTGGCTGCCGTTTAAACGCGACTCCAGAAAAGCGATCTCGTCAATCCAGTAGTCCTTGTCTTTGATCTGTTGATCCATCACTGCCTGAGCAGAAAACTCCAAGGCATCATCGAACAAAAAGAGGAAGGCCGCCCTTCCCGATGGAAAGACGGCCTAACTCGCTCGTTTATGCATTGCAGTCGACCTAATCAGTGAAGCTGTATCCGTGAAGCGAAATGCTTTATCGAAGAACAGTGAACTGAAAGAAGAAGGTCGAAGCGTCTGGCTTGTGGCAACCCTGGGGCCATTTGGACCAGGTGTGAAGCGGGACTCCTACAGGGCACCTAGACGGACGGTGCAGAGGAGTGTCGACTGATCAGACGCACATCAGTGTCGTCACAGACGAGGCGCTCACGTTTGGGTTGAAAAGTTGGAGCAGGGGCCAGAAAGTCAGGCTGCTTCTGCGATTTGCTCAGGTGGAGTGTCGGCCGTCATGGGCTCCTCCGATCTCGATGCACACACTCTCGTCATTCGTGGGGCATCAGGCAATCAGCTGTCGTGCTCATTGCCTTCTGGGGCTATTCCTCCGAATGTGGAGATGGCGTGGCTAGCTCCACATCCCATGACCAGTGCACGCGTGCTCACATTGGATCCCTGGGGTAAGGCAGTGAGAACGAAATGAGGTCCCTAAAGTCCGCCTCAAAACTGGGTCACCAAAGGTGCAAAAGCTCGGGGAGATCAAACTTAAGCAAGTTCCGCAGCTGAACACTGCAAACAGCTCGCCTCTGATCCGGAAGCACAAAGAGGTTCTGAACCTGATGATGAGAACCTTCTCACTCGACACCTACGGCCTGACCTGGGCGCAGTTCTTCAAAGGGTTTCGTTTAGGAGGTTTGGCCGTTTGGCTCCTGATGCGCTGAGATCAGCGGTGCCTTACGGGCCTACCTCCACGTCGAATGGACTCAAGCATGCCTTTCTCTAAGGCCGTCAGTTTTGGTGCAGGCTCATTCAGCGCAGCTTCAGCACGTGACTTGGCTGCTGCAATGAACCTGTCTGTCTTATCTCCAGAGTCAAAAGCCAAGGCTTCGTAGCAGATTTCACTAAAGCTATTGATCTGAATGAGTTGATGCTCAGGACTTAAGAAAAAACCCTGGACAAGGATGATGCGGGTGAGGAAACCCACGAACATTGCGTCATCTCAAGGGTGGGCAGTGATGCCCACCACAAATGGATCATCAGCTCAAGTTCAAATTGTTCTCAGTGCGCAGGAATGCCTAATTCATATTGGATCTGGTGTCGTCGTATCCACAAAGGGATCAGTGATGGGCCAAGGTAATTGCGAAGGCAGTGGTGCCTTCAATGCGTCGTGGAGGCCGGGCTGAGGGCTGGCATGAGGAGCAATCCGATGACTGTTGCGCCACCCACCTGGCTGGCCATCGATTCAGACACCTACAAGCGGCTGCTGAACCGCACAGCGGTGGCAATCACCAAGCGCGCCAAGAAACGTGGAGCGACCTATCAGGTGAAGGAGGCTATTGATGCCATCCATGCAGCCTTTCATCGTTGTGACGGAAGGGATCCCTACGACGGACTGCCCTTAGACGGTGGACATCTCGATGGCAGCCGGTGTCCGACAGTCTGCCCAGGCGACAACGACACCATTCCCCATTTTGTGATCCTGAGCCTCCAGACCAAAGAGGCCAAGGGGGGGATGACTGCCGAGGAGTTCATCGCCCACTGCCGCGCCGTCGTCGCCCACACAGACAAAACATCAACAGCAAAGTGATGAGCACTGGAAAGAAACTGTTCCTGGTGGTCTTGGGGGGACGTTGCAAGGGGTGCCATATCGAGCAGCACGATGTGCGCTGGGTCGTGGGTGAAACCATCGACGCCACGCTGCCGACCCTGCGTCAGGAATGGATAGGTCTCCGCCGTGGCTTGCACATCGACAGCTATCGCTGCATCGACCACGCCGATGGACACCACGTAGAGGTTGTTGAGCAGGCTCAGGATTCATCCAAGGTTGATGAACCGCAGCGGCTGTGGTTCATCAACCTTGGGGCCTATGACCCCACGTCCATGGCGGAACAGCACTCTTTCGGAGTGATCGTGGCTCATTCATCCGCATCAGCAAAAGCGCGGGCACGCCAGCGTTGGCTGATAGGGCAGGAACAGGTGCACAAGGATGATCTTCACAGTGTTCAGATGGACAGTGCACTGGATGATCTCCTGCCGATTCAAGGCAATGGTCAGTGGCATTTGAAACTGACAGCTGATCCAGATATCGAAGAAGCCCAACAACATCCCGACTGGTACGGGTACTGGAAGATATGAACCAATAATCCATCTAAACGACAACAAGAATGAGCCCTGATTCGGCGTTTTGAAGCGTTATGGACGTGGATCGCCTAGTGGCGTGACGGCTGGATTCACAGAACAAAGGAAGTTCAGCTAAAACAAGACGCCCCAGTGAGGATGTGAAGTGCTGATCCTGATCCTCCTCGTGCTGACCGGCTCCTATGCCGGACTGTGGGCTTTGCGTTTTGTTCTTGAACAACCTACGGATACGCAATAAGCACACCTGAGAGAGAAGGAGCATTCAGTCACATTTGACTGAGAAGCTGACAAGGTTGGGCAATCCAGCGGAGATACGGTCGCCTCAGTTAATCGATCGGCCATGTCGCTCACCCAACGTCTCGGCACTGCTGCACTTCTTGTTGCCGTCGCAGCAATTGGCATGGGTCCCGCAACTCAGGCCCATGGCGATCACCACCACCATCACCGCTCACATAAGAAGCAGAAGGCTTACAACAAGGGATACAGGAGGGGCTACAAGAGAGCCATCGAAAACAACTACCGCTCCTACTACCGCACCTATGCCCCCGTCTATGCGCCTGTACCCCAGCGCATCATCGTTTCACCAGCACCGTTGATTGCGCCAATTCATCCTTATCACCCAGGCACTCGCGTCAACGTCGGGCTTGGGTTCAATCTGTAGACAGGTTCAAAACCCCCATGTCTGAGCGAGTCAGCAACGAAGCGAGCGAGGCTTGGCGCGACCATGTGCTGAAGCAGGTCGTGGATTTTCTGGAGACCAATCGCGATTCAATCATCGATCGATTCGAAGCCGACAACACTCATGACCTGAAACGTGAGGACATCGAACAATCCGATCTGCTGGATTTCGATGTCGCGGTCACACTGCATCGCGATAAGTCATCATCATTTGGCCTCGGATTCGGGTTTTTCAAGGCCAACATCATTCGATGAATCAGCCTGCAGGCTTCCAGAGAGCTTCAGGATCTTGGCGCTGCAGCGTTTCCTCAGCAAGCTTGAGATAGTAGAAGTAGCTCTGCCTGTCTTCAGATTCAGCGGCTTTATTCATCAGGTGCAAGTAGCTGAGTCGCTGGTCGCTGTTCATGCATGGTTAACAACAGAGGGCAACATTCTCTGCAAGCAGCATTGATTTCGGTATCGGAGACAACAACTGAAACAATTCCGAGTATCCCTGAAGTACTTTTTTGTTTTTTTCTTTTGAAGATTGCGCAGAGATGCTGCCCCGAGGATGGGATCAACAGGGCTGGAAGTCCTTCGTGACAGGCGGACCACCGCCGGGAGGAACGACACAGTCGGATCCAGTGGGACCTCTGTTTTGCAAAGGCAACGGAGGCCCCTTCATCGTGGGACTGCTGTTTGGATCAGGCGACGCACGATCCAGATCAATCTTGCCCGGCCTGATCATTTGGGACGTGACGCTGTAAGCCAAGCCACCCAACAAACCAAAACCCATCGAAGCCAGGAAAACAACCAGAAGTTGACGCTGACGATTGTTCATCCCACTTCTCCATCCCGTTGAACGTTGGTTGACCTCGAGCTCTGGCCTGAATCTCAGTGAATGACGGAGATTTGACAGATCAAAACAGACGGCCGGATGATCCGCTTGCTGCAGCTTGAACGATCGAAACACAGTCTCTGCTGACTCTGCTCACCCCCTTCCTCGTCTTCGGTGCGTTGTTTGTCGTGCTCCTGCTGGTCTGGGACAGATGACAACCCCTGTTGCGGGACTGTTCTGGACGCCATACGCCGATTGGATCTACACCGTGATCAGCCTGAGTGGTCTCATGCTGATCACCTGGTTGGTTCTCGGCCGAAGCAGTAGCCACTGACCGGCCTCAGGCAGCAAGCAGCTCCATCTCTGGCTCAAGCAACACATCGCGGGCTGTATTGAACCGCGTCATCAGCGCGGGATCCCCCCCTTTGTCTGGGTGGTGTTGAACGGCCAGCAGTTTGTGGGCCCGCTTCACCTGTGAAAGGGTCAAGCGACCGGTCAATGGCAAGGCAAGGCACTGTCGGGCCTGAATGGCTTCGAGACCGGGATCGCGCCCCATTGGGCATTGGTCACGTAGGTGGTTCGACGTTCCTGGCTTGCGCTTCTTGCTTGATTTGCGCTTGGAGGTGCTGGCCTGTCCCCCAAAGCCTTTCGATGCCTGCACAACTTGATCCCCGAAGCACGCCACAATGCCTGATCGCGTGACGCCTCGAAAAGGCCGCGGGGAGCTCAATCACCCAGCTGCGACCACCAATGGTCGATTCGATCCGTAGAGCCATACCAACTCTGACCGAACAAGCCTCCATGGGCCGTATCGGAAAGCTCGATCCAACGGGCATCCCGCAGCAGAGCCGATTGAACCGGAACCAGGCCATCGCCCTCCAAATCCGGGTCGCCCATGATCTGGCGATAGCTACGGGCAGATGTGCGGGTTGAAAAGGTTGATGCATTTGATCCCAGAGGATCAAGCCGACCCGCAACAGCCACGTAATCCACATGATCAGCTTCAGGGCAACCGGGAAACGCACGATCCACACGCGCCCGTAGCGGTGTGGCGCGCATAGCCTGATGGGGACTGCCCAGGGTGATCAGGCGGTTGCACCGGGTTGCGCCGTTGAAGCAGCGTCCCAGAAAGGTCTGATTAACCAAATACGGCCGCAACATCACCCCACCGGAACTGTGACCGATCAAGGTGACGCGCTCGGTCGGAGACTGGCACTGAAGCTCGCGCACACAGAAATCGACACGGTCCAGCAGGCGACACCAGCCGAACCCCCAGCTCGTTGCCAACCAATCCAATCTGGATGCAGGGACGATGCGCACTGGAGCGCCGGTGGCTTGATGAATCCAATCAGCGAGGGGGCGATACGCCTCATCGGTAATCAGAAAACCACCGAGGATGACAACAGGCTGGGAGAGGCAAGACGTGCCGGACAAGATCAGATCGTGCTGATCACTTGATCAACGCACATTGCGGGGCATCGATGAGGTCGTATCCACACCGGATTCGGCTTCCACCAGGTTCAAGAAACGTGCTCAGTTGTTGACCCTCTGCAGAAGCCTCAAGAACAATCTGCTGACCGATCAACACGATCCTGAACCGCCAGGGGAGAAGACCCGGAAGGGTGAAGCTCATGGTGATTGCGGTTCTCGCCTCAAGCTGCCGCAATTCAGGCCAAAGTCCATCACTCAATTCCGAGAAAAGTGAAGGGATTAGTAGAGAGGTTTCTGAGCCACGACAGCGAAAAAGGGATCACCCTTGCCACCGAACAAACCCATCACACCTTCGGCTCGGGTGTCTTCGGCAATTATTTCCGGCTGGGGCCAGCCCTGTGCCATCAGCACATCAGCGATGTAACGCAGGTGATCGCCGTCATCACCATCGGTCCAAACCTGTGGAGCCTTAGTGAAGAACATCCGATTGGAAAACGCGACGATCACCTGACCACGGGGGCGGGTGATCCTCATCAGCTCAGCAGCGATCGGCTCCGGCTGCTGCAGATACTGCCAACCGGCAACGATGAGGGTGGCATCGATCGAATCAGCCTCCACCGGAAGGGTCTGTTCCTGGTTCAGGTTCTGAACCCAGTGCTGATCCAAACGGGGATTGGCGTTCAGTTCATCTCCATTGAGGCCATGGCCAATGACCTTGTCGTAACTGACATCCTCCGGGAGATGGCTCACCCAACTGCTCATCAGATCCAACACCTGGGCGCAGGGGGGAATGCGCTCGCGATAAAGGGTCGTCAGTCGAGCCCGAAAACCGGCATCCAGATGATGAACAAAGCGGGGCTCGCTGTAGAAGATCGCGTCATCCGAGGAATCCAACTTGAACCGTTGGGAGTCCTCAAGAACAGAAACAACCGCCATCGATCAACCCAACTGGAGGTACCAACGCAAAGCAGCACCGAGCTGACCTGAGATTCCCAATCCGGTCAGCTTTTCAAGCACCACCGCAGCAGCGAAACCAAGCATGGCCACACGGCCGTTAAGGCGTTCCACATCGGTCAGAGCGGAACGGTTCCAGGGACGTGCTGTGGTCAGCGACTCGCCGAAGCGCTCAGGTTTCTCATAACGAAAAGCAGGCCGACTCATCGCAATGCGCAAATCCAGCGGACCTTAACCACGGTTCCGTCGCGACCGGGGTAGACATTCCACGCACCGTCGGAATCGCGTTGCTCAAGCTGACCGCTGGCGCAGTTGGCACGCATCGGCAGAACTCGGTGGGTCCACCGGTCTTGTCCTCCACGCTGGATCAACAACCCCGCCTCCACCTCGACAGCACCGTCCACGGCTTGGGGAGAGCGGATGTATTCAGCCGCTTTGAGAGATGGGGTCTCCAGTGCTTCCATGAAGATCCAATCGCTACCGGGCAGCAGGCGGCTCCGACGCGACTGCCAGACCGCCGGTTCCTCCACAGGTCGCCAATCGGCCAGGGCCGGAACGGTCCCCAAGGACAGCAGAGACGCCAGAGCGAGCCTGAACGCCAGAGAGGAAGAGGCCATGGGCAAAACCATGAGGACAGAGGGATCGGAACAACGGGCAAATGCTTCAAACAGCTTTACGAAGCGTTGAAACGCAAACATGAACGAATGGTTATGGAATTCCACATAGCAGGAGTGCCAGCTTGAAGCCGTTGATCGATTCATCCATGGCCAGCATTGCTCAGGGACGGGCTGCTTACACAGTGCGCCACAAGACATCCAACGGAGAAAAGCTGGAATCGTGCTTCTACGCCACCGACGCTTTTGAGGCGCGCCTGCTGGCCATGGAGTTCAACGCTTACATCCGTCAACATCCGAACTGCATTGATTCGATCCTCAGGACGGAGGCTTGAGGGGGGCACGTCGCCGCTCCACCTGAACGAAGACCAGCCAGGCCAGACTGGCAAGACCACCTCCAATCCAATCGCTGCGGAGCAGTTCGACAAGGGCGATGGTGCTGGAGCCGATGCGTAGACCCCGCAGAAGCAGGTCCGTTAGGGGAGGTGTCCGGCGCTTGTCGCGCTCCATGGGTCGACTCCGAAAAGATGGGGAGGTTGCAGAGCCCCATGATCTCAGCCGTGCCTGATAAGCCTTCCGCAGCCCTCCTGGCCCGGGAGCGCCAGATTCGCCATGGAGGTAGCGGCATTCAGATCGAGGCATTACCAGGCTGCTGGATGTTGCAGCAGACCTGGAGTCGCAGCGGCGATGCGCCGGCTCCTGGCACCGCAACACTGCTGCGTTGGCTGCAGGCCAGCCTGATTCTTAAACGCTGCGATCAAGAGCTGACGATCATCAATCAGGTTTGTTTGGCCGGTTTTAAGTTGCAGTTCAGTGGTAGTGCCAATCTGAAAGGTTCAAGGCCACTACTGGTGTTTAGCTTTGCGTCGTTGGAGCTCTCCTGCTCTGGTCTGGTGCTGCATCGGCGAAGCCTGCCGCCACAGCCACCGCAACGTCTGCCCTTCTTTGCGCTGATCGAGCTGAACGAAGAGCAGGGAACATTGACGGCTCGTGGCCGGGGTGGGGGACTGGCTCAGTGGTCGCGCATCAAGCAGGACTCCCCATGAAGCCCGCCGTCGCCCTGGCCATGCTGCAGCGGGAGGGCCGATGGCTGCTCCAGCTGCGTGACGACATCGACACGATCATCTATCCAGGTCACTGGGGGCTGTTTGGCGGACACCTCGAGCCGGGCGAAACAGCCATCGACGCCGTGCATCGGGAACTTCAAGAGGAGATCCACTGGTCACCCAGCGTGGCGCTCGAGCCATGGTTTAGCGATGACAGCGGCAACCGGGTGGCCCATGTGTTCCGCGGCCCCCTCAGCGTGCCGTTGAACAAGCTGCAATTGAAGGAAGGTCAGGAGATGAAGCTGGTCTCCCTAAGCGAACTGCTTAGTGAATCCATTTGGAGTGAGCGGCAGCAGGAGCTGCGGCCCGTCGCTCCACGCTTATCGATCGTGATCGAACGGCTGCTTCAGGAGGGCCATGACCACTGAAACCTGGCTCGATCTCCGCAATATCGAGGCCTGGCTTGGCGGTCGCCCGGTCTTGCACGACCTCAATCTGCAACTGACGCTGCGGCAATCGACAACTGTGCTGGGCCCCAATGGTGCGGGCAAGAGCAGTCTGGTGAAACTGATTGAGCGCAGCCTCTACCCGATCGTTCGACCCGACTCCCATCTGCGTCTGTTCGGCAGTGAAACGGTGAACCTCTGGTCGCTGCGCAGCCGGCTTGGCGTGGTGTCCAGCGAGATGGAGCAGCGGCTTCATCCCAAGACAGCTGTTGATGAAGTAGTGGTGAGCAGTTTCTTAGGTGCCACGCGGCTCGGCCGTGATCAGCGACCAAACCCTGCGCAATGGCAGCAAGCGCGAGATCTGCTCGATCAATTGCAGCTCAATGGCATCCGTGAACGCTGTTACGGAGAACTGTCGGACGGTCAGCGCCGCCGCCTTCTGATCGCTCGAGCACTGGTCCACCAACCGGAGGTGCTTGTGCTGGATGAACCCAGCCGCGCCCTCGATCTACAGGCCTGTCATCAATTGCTGGCGATTCTTCAGGGCTTGATCCAAGGGGGAACCACCGTGGTTCAAGTCACCCACCGGGTGGACACCATCGTTCCAGAGATGCAGCGCGTGCTGTTTCTTGCACGGGGAACCATCGTGGGCGACGGAAGTCCCCGTGAAATGCTGCGGCCGAACGAGCTCAGTGAGCTGTTCAAGACCCCGCTCAGCGTGGTCGAAGCCAATGGGTTTCGCCAGGTCCTTCCCGGATAGCCCCAACAACAGCACCCTGCTCTGCTAGGCATAAGTAGCAGTATCTGTACCCGCCATGGCAACGGCAGAACAGAAAAAGACCATCACCAAAAAACGCCTTCAGGAGCTGCGCAACCAGTGCCGTGACCACTACAACGTGGTGGCTGATGGTGTCCTTCCCGACGGTGCAGATGTGCGCGTCACCATGGGAAGGCTGCAGGAGCTGATCGAACTTCTGGATGGCAAAGCCAAATGGGATGACGCCGAAGCCTCCTGAATCGTCCCGCACGATGCAGGACGATCAGGATTACCGCGAGCCGTGGGACCAGGCTGGTTCCACGGGAGCGACCTCCAGGGAGGGTCCTGCCACCAAGGAGTTTCACTTCCGTGAAGCCGGCGTCCAGCGGTTCAACGACATCTACGACTGGGACGACGACGACCACTGATCAACAGATCAGAGGCGCCGGAGCACCCCCTGTCCAGGGGCCAGAAGGAAGGCAAGAATGAACTGGGCGGTCTGCACCAGAACGATGCAACCGGCGGTGGAACTATCGGTCCAGTAACTGATGAACACCCCCAGAACACTGGAAAGAATGCTGCTGCTCACCGCCAGCAACGTCATCCGATCAAAGCGATCGGTGAGCAAGTAAGCCGTGGCACCTGGGGTCACGAGCATGGCCACCACCAAGATGATCCCAACGGTCTGCAGACCAGCGACAGCGGCCAGGGAAAGAAGCCCCAGCAGCATGTAGTGAAGGAGTCCGGTGTTGATCCCGATGGATCGGGCATGGGTGGGGTCAAAGCAGAAGAGCATGAGATCCCGCCGGAACAGCAGCAAAAACGCCAGAACTAGGGCGGAAATCACAAGGGTCTGGCGCACATCCCCCGCCGAGATGCCCAAAACATTGCCGAACAGGATGTGGGTGAGATCGATATTGCTGCGGGTCTTCGAAATGAGCACCAGACCCAGGGCGAAGAAACCGGTGAAGACAAGGCCGATGACGGTGTCTTCCTTCACCCGCGACTTTTGCTTGACAAAGCCGATGGCAGCAACAGATCCGACACCGAAGACGAACGCCCCCAGTGAAAAGGGAAGGCCAAGGGCGTAGGCGACCACAACGCCAGGAAGGACGGCATGGGAGACGGCATCGCCCATCAGCGCCCATCCCTTCAGAGTCATGAAGCAGGACAGCAGCCCACAAACACCCCCAACCAGGGCACTGATCATTAGCGCCTTGACCATGAAGGCGTGACTAAGGGGTTCCAGCAAGAGGTCCATCGGATCAGTATGGGCGCGCTGCAGCCGGTTCGATGCCCCGCGCCTCCACCCAGAACGCCCGTCCTGCTTTGCGCCGGCTGCCCACCCGCGCCAGCCGGATCGTTCAGGCCGTGGTCAGCCGCCTGCTGCCCCTGCTCTTCCGCGGTCAGGGGCTGGAGATCCGCAACGGCAATGCGGCGAACGGCCTTGCGCGGGCCTTTGCGGCTCAGCAGTCGGGAGCAAGCAATCTGCTGATTGCCTTTCGCCACCCCAGCACCCGTGATCCGGTTGTTCTGGCAGACCTGTTCTGGAACCGTGTTCCAGAAGCAGCACGGCGGCTCAAGTTGCCGTTGGCACGCCCCATTCAGCTGCGGTTCCTCTACGACCGCGGCATTCCGATCTGGGCTGGCCCCGTGATCGGTTGGCTGCTGCAACGCAGTGGCGGCATCGCGATCCATCGCGGCCGGTTGGACCGCCCGGCCCTGTCCCAGGCCCGCGCAGCTCTCGCCCAGGGGCGCTACCCCCTGGTGGTGGCGCCGGAAGGGGCGACGAACAACCTGTCAGGCGAGATGGCGCCCTTGGAACCGGGGGTCGCCCAACTGGCCTTCTGGGCTGCTGAGGATCTGGAGAAAGCAGGCGACGCAAGGCAACTGGAGGTGTTGCCTGTGGGGATTCAGTACAGCTGGAGGAAGCACAACTGGGGGGCCCTCGATGCGCGGTTGAATGCCCTGGAACGCCATCTGGGCATTCCCACCGCCGCCGTCAGCCCAGGGAATCTCGAGATAAACCGACGAGAACGGCTCATCGAGATCGGGATGAATCTGCTCAAAGCCCTTGAGCAACTTGAGCGGCTGAAGCCAGATCCAGAAAAGTCTTTCAGCGAACGAATTGGGGCCTATCGCCTGCATGGCCTGGCCAAAGCCGAAGCCCATTTCGCCTTGCGTGCCGTTGGCAATCTGCAGGAGCGTTGCCGACGGATCGAGCAGGCCGCATGGGATCGGATCTACAGGGAAGGGGTTGATCAGCTGCCGCCCCTTGAGCGAAGTGTGGCGGACTGGGAGGCTCGGGAAGCCGATCTCCAACTCACACGCATGCGACTGGTGGAGCATTTCACCAGCGTGAGTGGTCACTACATCAGCGATCGCTCCGACTTTGACCGCTTTGCTGAAATGTTGCTTCTGGTGGAGGAGGCGATTGGCTGGATCGAAGACAAGCCTTGGAAAGGGCAGCCGAGCCTCGGACCACAGCGCGTGGAACTGCGTCTTGGGCGAGCCTTACCGGTCAGGCCAAGACTGAACGGGTACCTCAGGAACCGACGTGAGTCCATGCAGCTGTTCATGGAGGACCTGGAGCAGGCACTCATCGAGGTCATGCCCGACACTGCTCTCTGAAAGTGCTCACCAGCGACTAAACCGCGAGGTCTTCAATCAGAACGTCTCTTCGGGGGAGCTGTTTCCGGTGAGCAGATCCGGCGGCACTCCCCCGAAGGTCAAGGCGAGGTTCTCAGGAGTGAACACTTCCGAGGTTTCCCCATAGGCGAGGACGGTCTTATTAATCAAAACGACCAGGTCGCAAAAATCACGGACGTGGCCCAGGTCATGGGTGGAGATCAAAATCGTGCGGCCTTCATCCCGGAACTGAAGAAACAGCTGAGCCATCAGCTGCTCGGTTCGAACATCAACCCCATTGAATGGCTCGTCCAGCAGCAGCACATCCGCCCGCTGGGCGATCGCCCGCGCCAGAAACGTGCGCTTGCGCTGTCCACCCGAAAGGGTGCCGAGCGGACGCTCAGCCAGATCGAGCAGATCGACCCGAGTCAGGGCATCCCGTACGGCCACGCGATCCGAGCTGCGGGGAATCCGCAGCAGATTCATCGAGCCGTAACGGCCCATCATCACCACGTCCCAAACCGA
The DNA here is from genome assembly GCF_020514285.1 of Synechococcus sp. PH41509. Classification (NCBI taxonomy): domain Bacteria; kingdom Bacillati; phylum Cyanobacteriota; class Cyanophyceae; order Synechococcales; family Synechococcaceae; genus Synechococcus; species Synechococcus sp. PH41509. Next base: position 14,353 of record NZ_VTLD01000026.1, read on the forward strand.
CACTGGGAACTGGGCATCCACACCCTCACTCTGGGGGACGTAAGCCACCGATTGATGGCGCTGAGCGTCAGCGACACTGCTGCCGTTGATCCGAATCCGGCCACGCGAGGGACGCACAAACCCAGTCAGAGCTTTGAAGAACGTCGATTTCCCCGCACCATTCATCCCCACCAGACCACAGATGCAACCCGCGGGGAGATGCAGGCTGGCGTCGTACAGGGCAACAGTGCCGTTGTAGTCAACACACAGCTGGTCGGCCTCGATACGCATCAGCGGTTGCTCTCGGACAGGTCCAGGCCCTTGCGAATCAGACCCACATTGTGCCGTTGCAGGTCCAACAAAGTGGGCGCGGGCCCGTCCGGGGATGAGAGTGAATCCACATAGAAGGTGCCGCCGAATCGGGCACCTGCAGCAGCAGCCACTTCCCGTTGGGCTTTATCGCTCACGGTGCTTTCACAAAAGATGGTTGGAACCTGTCGTTCTCGCACGGTGTTGATCAACCGTGCCATGCGTTTTGGGGTGATCTGGCTTTCAGCATTCACCGGCCAGAGATACGCCTCCTCAAGCCCGTAGTCAGCGGCCAGATAAGTAAAGGCGCCTTCGCAACTCACCAGCAAACGTTGCTGTGACGGAAGCGCAGCAATCGCCGTCCGCAATTCGTCATCAAGAGCCTGAAGCTTGGCCTTGTAGGCCGCTGCATTGGCGGCGTAGACCTCGGCACCAGCTGGATCGAGTTGCGTAAAAGCCCGCTCCAGATGATCCACATAGAGCATGGCGCGCTGGGGTGACATCCAGGCATGGGGATTGGGTTTCCCCGCATAGGCATCTTCTGCAATGAGCAGAGGATCCATGCCATCCGAGAGTGTGATCGTGGGCACATCCCCTGCTGCGGCCGTAAAGCGCCGAGCCCACAACTCCAGACCGAGTCCGTTCTCCACAATCAGATCGGCCTTGCTGGCTCGCTCGATGTCACTGGGGGTGGGTTGGTAGCCGTGAATTTCAGCGCCAGGCTTGACGATTGAGGCCACCTGCAACCGATCACCAGACACATTCCGGGCGAGATCGGCCAGCACCGTGAAGGTGGTGAGCACCTGGGGCCGCGAATCGGTTGCGCGCTCCTTGTCTCGGTTGCGACAGGACGCAAGCAGAACGCTCACCATGACCAGCAACACCACCGCCGAACGCTTCAGGTCGAACAGCTTCAACGACGACTGACTTGGCTTGCTCAAGAATCGCATTGGCCGGTCCTAAAGCAACTGGTGCAGTGGCCGTAAAACGCTGCAACGAAGCGATGCAATCGCCAAAAGGAACGGTGCCGGCAGGAAACGCGCCAGGATCACAGAACCCACGGTGAACCCTTGCGCAGGCCCGAGCGAGTGGAGGTGATCTTGCAACGCCTCAACGAGCAATACCCGGAAACACCGATTCCCCTGTATCACAGCGATCCCTTCACGCTGCTGATTGCTGTGCTGCTGAGTGCACAGTGCACCGACAAGAAAGTGAATGAGGTCACACCGGCGCTATTTGCCGCGGGCCCCAGCCCCGCAGCCATGGCGGCACTTAAAGAGGAACAGATCCTTGGTTTCATCCGTCAGCTCGGTCTGGCCAAAACCAAGGCCAAAAATGTGCGTCGCCTCGCGCAGATTCTGGTCACGGCCTATGACGGCGATGTCCCCCAGAGTTTTGAGGAGCTTGAGGCATTACCTGGCGTGGGACACAAGACAGCAAGTGTGGTGATGGCCCAAGCCTTTGGCGTTCCTGCTTTCCCCGTCGACACCCACATACACCGGCTGGCCCAGCGATGGGGCTTAAGCGACGGAAGCAACGTTGCGCGTACGGAACAGGATCTCAAACGCCTATTTCCAAAGCAGCACTGGAATCGCCTGCACCTTCAGATCATCTTCTGGGGCCGTGAGTTCTGCACGGCACGGGGCTGCGACGGAACCGTCTGCTCGATGTGCCGTGAGCTCTATCCGAAACGGCGCCGTCCGGTGATCACCCGCAAGCCTTGATCAAGACAGATGCTCTTCGGCGTTGGCCTTGATCACACAATCAGCGGTGGGATAGCTTACACAAAGCAAGGCAAACCCTTGGCCGATCTGGTCATCATCCAGAAAACTCTGATCGGTCTGATCAACCGAGCCACTCACCAGGCGTCCGGCGCAGGTGGAACAGGCTCCGGCACGGCAGGAATAGGGCAGATCGACACCGGCTTCTTCAGCCGCATCGAGGATATAGACGTCATCAGGGCACGAAAAGCTTGTTCCACCCTCGATGCTGATGTTGTAAGAGGCCATGACTCTGAAGGTCCTAAAGGCTTGATAGCTGGATCAGACGATCCGTGCCAAAAAGAAAGCGCCCCAGTTCAATTCGAGACGCTCCACGGCTTGTTGCCTCAACCCAGACGCCAGCACTATCGCGATAGTACAAATAAACTAGTAAAAAACAATGCCTGCTGAGGGCTCAATCTCTTCCATGCGCCACAGCTCCGCAGCCCAGGAGCCAATCTTTCTATCCGTCAGAGCAGGAATGACCGTGATCTGCGGCAGCACCGACTCCGACGACTGGTGGATGGCCGACGTGATTCACGTCGACGGCGGCGCCAGGGATCCAAGGATTCCGACCTTGTTCCAGGTGGCTGACGTGGATTCAGGGGCGATCCGCTGGGTCTGCGCCGACTTGGTCACCCACATCGTTCCGGACAGCCGAGCAAGGCCGAGAGCATCAACGGGATCGAGCCCGTCGCGCGAATTCGCCTAGGGTCTCAACCCCGTCTCAGATGCCTCATGCTGAAAGCCTTGTTCTCACTGGTTTTTGCAGCCGTGATGTGGGTCCAGGTGCCGCAATGGCAACCAGATTGGTCCCAATGCTCTGTCGACACCCCGGACGTGAATTGCCACTGGTACATCACGGCGCCAGACAACACCTTCGGAGAAGGGTTTAGCTGGGAGAACGCACCTTGGTTCAGCGCCGAAGGCTTGCGGGATGTCGGGGAGCTGGACGGCACGATGATGGCCATCCACCAGCAGGAATCTTCGAAAAGCTAGGCAGCAGAGGCCCAAAGCCAGGGAGCACAAACACTCATTCATATTCCGTTACAAAACTCCTACAATCTTCACAGATGCTTTTTGAGCTCTCGTGACTGATTACACGTCCGCCATCGCCGCAGTTGTTGTCGTAACAGCAGTCCTCTCTGCAGCAGTCATTTACGTTCTTGCTCAGCCAACAGACTTGCCAGTCATCAAAAAGTCCCAGTCCCAGGCCTGAAGATGTCCATCGATGCCAGGTGCAAGGAACAGCAACAAACGGCCGATCGGATGTTTATGGACTTCAAATACACCGCACCGGGCTCGAAAGAGCAGGTGCGCGCTTTAACAACCCTGAGCTTCCCGGTCGGGATGTGGGCTGATTTTCTGACGGCTGAAGAAAAAAGAATGGCCAGCGCACTGGCCCTGGAAACAAACCGATGAATTACGGACTAACGGCTTGAACTGAAGGCTGAAAAAGAGAGGGAGATTCGGGCGATGGAACCCGCGCTCGTTCAACATCCCTGAGAGCACCGCGACCACCAACAGTGCCTCATAAAAGTGGTTGCTATGCGCCACTGAGGGGATGAGCTGAGGGGCCTGCCCCCTTTTTGGGCGTCCCACGAGACAGAGGTGCACTTGACAATTGCCTCTCGCAGCGTTTAGTACGTCAGTACTAGCAGTTTGGCAATGGGAGAAGGTTGGTTGATCGACAGCGACGGTCACTGGATCTGGCGCTTCCACCGTGATCAGAAGGCATGGATCAACGAGCCGAAGGTTTTCATCGACAGAGGCCGACGGATGTCGGAGGGCCCACCGCTGCTGAAGGAGCGCCGCCACCTTCGGAAGGCAGAGGCAGAACAGCTCTGGGCGTCGTTGCAGACCCAAGGGTGGAAACGGCTCGGATCGCCGGCCTGGGGCGACGCTGTTGAGCTCTGATTCGATCCCATCAAATCAGAGCGAAAACCACAACCCAGACGCACCAAAGGGAGGTGCCAGGCCCTCCACTCAAAGACAGGAACAGCTTCGAAGCGGATATCAACCTGGGGCCAACCTTGAGGGTGTCCATTGGCGATCCCACTGCATGCTTCCAGTTGGCATGGTTGTTGTGTGAGGAAAAACGCCTCACGGGGTGGAAACAAGGTCACACTCCCGAGAAGCGTTTCGAAACCCCTGCCTTTGGCGGGGGTTTCTTTTTGGCAACGCTGCGCAGTTGAATCAATCGTTCCGCCACATCTGATCCCTGACAAAATTTGTGCATGGATCCGACCTCACCGGAAAAGGAAATCAAGCGCATCGAGAGGGAACTTGATGCGACCAACCCGCCAGGAGGACATCCCCCTGCGAAACCGGGCAAAAGAAATGGTGGTCCACCTGGGAAGCGAGGCAACAAATCACTGGATGCAGTTCTAGTCACAGCTCTGTTGCTGTTCGTCGTCTCAGCAGCATTGGTGCTTGCAGGCCGACTCAGCCCGAAAGAAAGAATGCAACTAACGGCTGGTTCCGTTGGGGCAGCTGTTGGTCTGTTGACTGGATATGGCATCGGGCGACTCAGGCCTTAAAGCGATAAGCCAACAAGGTGGATAGGGTTCGCGGGCTCAAAGCCAGACCCCAGATGAAGCGCTCCCCGAACCTTGCTTTTATCGGTGGCACCATCGTTATCGCCGTGATGGTCATGGCGGCTTTTGCCAACGTCGCCAATGCTGACGGCTGCTCAAGAGACAAGTCTGCAGAGCCCACGCGAGGGCAGATTCACAAATAAGGTCTCCCGAAACTGGAACCCCTGCCCTTGGCGGGGGTTTCTTTTTGCCAGCAGGTATTGACAGCCGCCAAGGAGACACCAATAATTTCTGTAGCAACAGCTACAAACGTTCACCCCGCTCCTGTGGGGCGCAGACACTCCAAGCCACGGAACGGGGACTTGGATTTCTTCGAGGAACATCCATGACTGCACTTCTCTATCGAGGTCACACCTACGCAGGAGCGGCATCAGCTCCGAAGGCCTGCGTGGAACTCACCTACCGCCGCGAGCACTACAACACTTGCCGGCAGGAACTCGTGCACGACAACCACCCCACTCTCACCTACCGAGGCGTTTCTTACACCAAGTAATTCGAAACCTCTTGAGTCCTTGCCCCTGCCTTTGGCAGGGGTTTCTTTTTGCAATTTTGGATGACCGAAGGTGATGCACAACCGAAGCGATTCGACCACAAAAATGGATTGATAGGCCGATCCGCGACGTCCTAGACACGACCATATTTTTCAAGAGAGAACGGACTTGACCCAAGACGAAACTGAGGTCAAATCACAGAACTCGTCGGACATCGCTCTGGCCGACTTTCAGGCCCGCTTCGCGACCTGACTCAGCGATGATGGGGCGAAAGTTCCGAATCTGTAGTGCCGTGGCGAGCACTATTCAGACATCAACAAATTCCCTGCGACTTCTATAGTTTCTGGTAAGGGAAGTGAAGTCACACCCTCGCGGAGCTGCAGAGACCGGAGGCACCACCGACTTCACCCAAACGCCACTGTGTGGAATCAAAGAAACGATCCCGAAGCCACTCCGCATATTCACGGTGTTTGAACATTGCATGGCTTTTATGTGCTGAACGAGGTTCTCAGCATGTATTGCATCGAACGACAAGACAATGACTGTCAATGGAGGCGTGAAATTTGCTTTAAGACTGAGTTCAAGGCTTTTGTCAACGCTCGCACCAAGTCAATGGCGACATTGGGGACATATCGCGTGGTCCATGCGAGTTGGGCCAATCAGGTGGTCGCCGAAGTAAATGGAATGGATTTGGTCAAAAAGAAAGAGAAACAAGAGTGACCACTCTGCAAATCTCCCCCCTGCAAGCCGAAACACCTTGATGCTTCACGGCAATGGGGTGTGCTCTGAATCGAGTGGATCCTTCGCTTCCGGTCAGAGATGCAAGGTGCCGGCCCATCAGGATTAGTGAAATTGCACTTCAGGCCCGAACCATCCTCCCTGAACACCGGGGCTGCGCAGAGCATGAAATGAACAGGGAGGGGGCCGCCGCCCTTCACTTGCATCAGGCAACTTCAAAAAAGAAGTCGATTGAAACTGACCCTGAACATCAGGTGCTCTCTCAGGTTGATGGGTGAACCACGATTAATCAATTCTCTCCAGAACATTCTCCAAACCCTTGTTCATACCTTGAATAATGACGTCGGCACGGCGTTTCAAGGGATAGATGAAGCGCCGCTCACCCGGGAGCATCTCCCGCAACATCTGGCGAATCACATAGAGCGCTGGCCGATGGCGGTCGCGCACATCACGCCAAAGCCGCCTGATCAGCCTCTGCACAACGGGGGCCTCGATGTACACAACAAGCGAGATCGGCACAGCCTCCAAAAGCAGTTGCGGTCCGTAGGAGCCTTCAACAAGAATCAGGTCGTAGGGCTGGTTCAACGGCCTGGAGCCAACCTTTCGGGCGCGCATGTCATAACTGCGCAGGGAATCAAGCTGTCGATAGCGAACAGCGCTCACCTGCAGTCGAAGCTGATCAGCATCAATCGCATCAACAGTGTCGAACCCATAGCGAGAGACGGGGGACCACCCACTGCGGTAGTAGTCATCGCAGGCGATCAGAAGTGGATGACGCCCTCTAGCTCGCAGCTGTTCCGCAAGATGTGCAGCAAAGGTTGTCTTACCAGCCGCGGATGGACCGCAAATGCAAAACAGGGGAACTGCTCCGGACAAACGAAGTCCAAATCCACCACCATCCTGGCAACGAATCCCACGAAGCAACGTCAAAACGGTAGCCGTTGTTACAGAACAGACCTATAGTGAATTCACGTTGAGCCTCTTCGGCAGGCCGCAGTCAGATTCACGCCAGGCAACGGGGGCGTGGACACCGGGCAAGAGAGAGATGAACACACTTCAACTGATCAAGGCACGGACTGTGCGCAATCAGGCCATCGAGACGGCCAGAACACAGATGGCGAAAGCCTTTCGCCATCAGGGCCATATCGACCGGGTGCACACGCCAGTGGGAGTCAAAGCCAAGGTCCTTCGCTATCGCGGCGTGACCTACCAACAGATCGACCAACAGCAACACCCAAGCGGTGGGCGCGAACTGCGCTACCGCGGCGTCAGCTACGACGTGTACTGATGCCAACTTTCCATCCATGATTGAAGCGGGGGAGATCCCCCGCTTTTTTCATGGCCGTTCTGGGTGACGAAAAACCATTGGCGCTATGTGCTGGTCTCCGCTGCGGCAGTGGCCTTCAGCACAGCGGCTGGCCTGGAACCACCCCTGCGGCACCTGATCATCTTTGCGAAAGCAGGAACAAGCTTCAGCGCGAAACAGCTGTGTAGTGGCGTGTTGATGGCTGGGATTGATCCAGATCGGATGCTCAGCGAAGACCTTGCTGCCAGCAAGGGGCTAATTCATACCAAGATCGACCAGGCCGGTGGACGCGTTGAAGCCAGTGCCCTGTTCGGATTGGTTCGCGCTGAAGCGGTTCAAAACGATGGACATGGCTGCAGTCAACGGATCAACGGCAGGCCCATCCCCCAGCCACCAAGCCAAGCAGCCCCTGTCTCAAAGGATCCGAAAGCAACTGGTGAGCCATGGCCTCTCGTTGCCACAGCCAGTCCAGAGCCACCGGCGATCGACAGCAAGGCGCTAAGCAAGGCTCTTAATCGCGCATTTCGCGAAGACGATCCACTCACTCCAAAACGAACCCGAGCTGTGGTGGTGGTGCAGAACGGATGGGTGATCGCTGAGCGCTACGCCAGCGGGATCCCTCCCGAAATGCCCCTGATCGGCTGGTCGATGAGCAAAAGCATCACCCATGCCCTGATCGGACTAGCCATCCGAGAGGGACATCTGGATCTGAAACGCCCACCGACTGTGCCCGAGTGGAGCGACCCGCATGACCCTCGACAAGACATCACCCTGGATCAGCTCCTGAGAATGAACAGCGGGCTGGCCTTTGACGAATCGACGGGATCGCTGAACTCGGATCTGGTGCGGATGCTGACCCAGGAAGCAGACATGGCACAGTTCGCCGCCAGCAAACCCCTGGCGAAGACACCCGGCAGAAAGTGGAGGTATTCATCCGGGACAACAAACATTCTCAGCCGGATCCTGAGACACGCCATCGACGACGATCAGCGTTACTGGAACTTTCCCTCACAACAGTTGTTCCGCCCCCTAGGCATGACGACGGCGGTTCTCGAAACCGACAACAGTGGAACCTTGGTTGGCTCGTCACTGGTCTGGGCTAGCGCACGAGATTGGGCGCGGTTTGGTCAGCTTTACTTGGATGACGGGAACTGGAACGGTCAGCAGCTCTTACCCCAGAACTGGGTCAGGCACGCCCGAACAGCAACACGAGGATCCAAGAAGGGGTACGGAGCGCACTGGTGGCTTAGTCGGCGCAAATCTCGACATGATCTTCCTAATGACAGCTTTTCAGCGGAGGGCTATCAGGGACAACTGCTCCTGATAGCCCCATCTCAGCAAGCTGTCATCGTGCGCTTAGGACAAACGCCTAAAAAGCCAGGGTTTGATGCCAATGACTTTGGAGCTGACGTTCTCTCAGCCCTTCGCTGAGTGGAAACGCCAATGCTCAGTCCTGATCGCCGCCTTTGGGAACGAAAGCTTGTGATGCTGCGACGAGGAGACCGGTGATCAGCAAGGCCGGAAGGATGACAGTGGGACCGCCTTGAGCCGTCTGGGAGGCGAACAACAGCATGGTCTGGCAACAAAAACCAAAGAGCACACTGGCAGAACAGGAGACAAAGAGCTACTCCTGCAAACGTTTGTCGCAGAGACCTTCGTTCAACACATCACAACGGGGAAGAGAAACAGCTCTCCCTGGACGGCATCGCAGCAGCGAACAGAAGTGGAAGACCTTGCACGAGGTTGCGACATCCCTGACGCCGCTGACGGGAACGCCTTGCGCGGACGGATCAAGGAGTGACGCATCCACTCATCAGCGCGAAATGTGGCGTAGGGAGAACTCGCAGACATGAGCAACAGAGCAGTACATCTGTTTTAGTGCGCATGTACTATTGCGTCAACCCTGGGGGCTCTCCGCAACAATCACGACACCATCCGTTCCTCGAAAAAATGTCGCAACAGGATGCCTCCCTCGACAATCGTCTGAGCCGCATCGAAGCGCGGCTTTCCAAAATCGAGGAGGTCCTGTTCAACAAGAGGACAGAAAAAGAACGGGAGACCATCGCCACCTTTCTTGCAGACGCTGATTCCATCACCGATCAACGACAGAAGCAGTGTTACGACGCATGGATCCACTATCTGAACAACAACCCAGAGGCCGTCGAGGCTCACCTCAGCGCCCATGAAACGGCAGCCCTGAAAGCCTCCATCAACGCCCAAGCGCCGAGCGATTCGTAGGGTTATACACAGCTTTTCCACAAGGGCTCTGCAAACAATCCCGACCAGGCCAATGGTTTCGGGAATCGGCGTGGAAAACAGCTCGCAGAGCCTTACGAGCACAGACAGAATTCTCTGATCAGGTCTTGAGAATGCTGTGCTGGCAATCCATTTGCCCGATTTGCAGCGTCAGGAATCCTGGAACCCCATCAATTCGAAGCCAAGCGCTCTGTGCTGTGACCCAAGAGCAGATTCCTCAGCAGATCCAACGAGACGGTGATCAGACTCAAAAATCACCTGTCAAATTGTGGAAAAACCAACACTTTTGTTGTGACTACTGCAGACGGCCAGGAAATGTGCATTTCCGCGTCACCACCTCTCTGCAGACGAGCTGGATCCTGGTGTGCGAAACCTGCTGGCCGCAATTTCGAAATCAGGCTGGTTACCGCTACGGAGGAACACGCAAGTCGAACCGGCGCAAACGCCGACGGGCGTAACTGCGTTCACACTCAGACCGGCTCGCAATGATGGTGAATCACTGTGCCGCGACGTTCAAAAAATTCCGGTTCAGAAGCGTCAACCACACGCCACCACCAACGGCCATCGGTGTAACTGGGTGCTCCAGCATTGTTGGTGCGCGGAAGCTGCAAGACAAGATCCCCCCAGTGCACCAGAACACCGTCCCCGGGAAGGGTTCCCGCAGCGGAATTGGGAATGCCATCCGCCAAACCGGTGACATCAACAGCTCCCCGGGTGATTTCGACGCTGAGCCGATCCCCTTCACACATCCAATCGGCCCACAACGGCTGGGGGGAAACCAACAACCAACAGACCAGAAGCATCGCCAGGCCAAGGCCCTTCGCGACAGAATTCAGCAATGCTGTTAACCCTCATCTACGACGGAGGATGCCCATTCTGTCGGGCATTCGCCTTACGCAGTGAACTCAAGGCTGGCATTCCCAACCTGCGGATTGTTGACGGGCGCGCTGATCACAGCATCCGCCATGAGCTCAACGCCCTCGGGCTGCCTCTCAGGAACGGCGCGGTTCTGATCGAAGGTGAGCATCGTTGGCATGGGAGTGAAGCCATTGCGGAACTCAGCCGTCGCATGGAGCCCAGTGATCCTTTGCTGAGGTTGCTGTCATCGCTGTTCTGCGATGGTCAACGCTCAGCACTGGCCTACCCGGCCCTTTTGGCCGCCAGGCGCATCGCTCTGGCGACAGGCGGGCTGAGCGTTGACCCGGATCAGGAGCCCCATCACTGAATGAATGGGTCAAACAACGGGTATCGCTATCGACAACGCTGAACTACCGTCAAAGGATCGGCTAAAGGTTTTCTTAAGCATCGACTCTGATCCCTTTGTTCCAGACGCGTTAAGCCATCAGCAACTCAGCGCCTTGCTGAGAGCGGCGATGGACACATCCGTCCTCCCTGAGGGACAGCTCAGCGATGACGATCTGCTTCGGGCAGCCCTCACAGCGTGGGCCGATCAAACTCAGGAATTGCTGCGTTGGATTGAAGGCCAGGGTGATGCCGTCAGCGATACAAGGACTCCAAAGCAAGTGATGGCTCTTGGAAGCTTCCGAACCCATTTGGTGATGGGTCTCAAAGCACTGCGCTACTCCGAAGGCTGAGACAGCTCTTTTAGACGCCGAGCATCACAACATTCTTGGAGAACAGAAAGAAACTGTTCAGGATCCGGTTGATCATCGATGTCGAACTGCGTGGCCGTGATCACTGTGAAGTTGATCCATGCATCCACTTCCGGCCCACCGGAGGCCATCACAAGGTCATAACAGGCTTGGAAATCTGAATCGGGCGCAAGGTCGCGCGCCGCATTGATCACGTCATAAAGCTGATCCAGACCTTCCACTTGTGCCTCAGCAAAGACGGCACGAATGCGGCTCAACATCAGCAGGCGTTCTCAAGTTCAACAACAGAAGACTCGGCAATGATGCAGGACTCTTGTTCTGCAAGATCAAGCAATTCTGCATTGAGCTCCAGCAGCATGAGTGCCAGAGACGAAGCGAACTGGATACAAAATGAGTCTTCTTTCACCACACATCAACTCGATTGAGCAATGTCTAAACAATGCAACGATCCGACCGTGGATCTCGCAATCTCGCTTTACACAAACACGCCCAGTCTCTTACCAAAGATCACAGCGTCTCGAAAGATCAATTCAGTAGCGTCGGCCGAACGGAATCGCTATTTCGCGATGAGTTTCAGGCCGCCACAGGCTCAAGCATGGACGAAATGCTGGGCTGGAAACCGATTTCACGCAGACGTGCGTTACTGACACGGGCATTGAAGATGCGCGCCCCGGGGCGGTCGTGGTTGTCCCAGATCACGGGGGGGAGGCCTTGGTCGTCACACAGTGCATTGGACAGCTGACGACGGGTGAACTGGAGATCATCCACAAGGTTGTAAATCCCTTGAAGCCGTTTCCCGAAAGCGAAGTCAATGCCCCTGATGATGTCCTGCAGATGGACCCAGGCATTGATGTGATTGCCGTTTTTACGAACCGACTGACCCGCAGCACTGCGGATATAGGACGGGATGTCCTTCCCAGGGCCATAAATACCACCGAGCCGAAGAACACAGGCCTGGGTTGAAGCATCGTTTAAGGCGAGAACAGCTGTCTCGGCACTGGCAAGAAGAGCGTTGGCACTGTTGGAAGAATCCAAGGGAGTCAGCTCATTGCAAACGGCACCGGACTGATCCCCGTAAACCCCTGCACTGCTCAGATACGAGACATGCAGCGGCCTGTGGCCTTGACGCTGACGCAGGGCTTCAACAAGGGCTGGAACAGCCTGGCCATAGACCTTTTCGTATTGATCCTCCTCAAAAGTGGAGGTGGTCGGGGCCATAGCGATCAGAACACCATCAAGACGATCCAGAAAGCTGGCATCGGCCATGGAGTCGCAAGCGTTGTAGATGCGGGGATGGTCGACCACATCGCAAAGTTCAACCAACCGTTCGGGGTTGGTCGTGGTTCCAACAACCTCATGACCCTGATGTCTTAGATGGACGGCGACAGCAGATCCGACGTATCCACAACCGATAATTCCGAAACTGCCGGGCATGCCTGGTCAAACACCTTTTACAGAATTTAACGAACGGACATCGGCTTTGCCGTGACAATGGAGACATGATCTCTATGGCCCTCAACCTTCTATGGGTTGTTCTCGGCGGCCTACCCATGGCTCTGGCCTGGTGGGTTGCCGCATTGATCTGCGCCATCACCATCGTGGGACTGCCATGGGCACGGTCATGCTGGGTGATGGGGCTTTTCTCTCTGTGGCCCTTCGGTTCAGAAGCGGTCAACCGCCGTTATCTCAGGGGAAGAGATGACCTGGGAACGGGGACCCTCGGCCTGATCGGAAACGTGATTTGGGTCCTTGTGGCTGGGTGGTGGTTGGCCCTGGGTCACCTCAGCAGTGCATTGGCCTGCTTTGTCACGATCATCGGCATTCCCTTCGGCATTCAACACATCAAACTGGCGTTGATTGCCCTGGCCCCCGTCGGCATGACAGTTGTGAAATCCAAGGGCTTGGACTGATCAGAACAACAGTTGAACCAGCCAGACCATGGCTAAACCCAGCACGCCAGCCAGCAATAGTCCGCCGACCAGGAAAGCGATACCAGCAGCCAGTCCGATCCTGGCCATGGTGTCTGGATAAAGAAGAAACAAGGTCAGCCCCAAAGCCAAGGGCCAGAGCGGCGGAATCAACAGACAGACACCCGTCAAAATCACCAGCTTTCGATCACGCCGTTTCCTTGTTTCCACTCGCGTGGCCACGGCGTCAGCGGCACGATCAAGCTCAGCCTGCTCCTCTTCACTGAGCCAGCGCCCAAAAGCCTTGGCACGATCAAGCTCGTCCTCAAGCCGCTCAGTGGGATTCCGGTTGTTCATCCAATCACCTTAAACAGGCTGGACTGGCAATCACATCGGCTTTGGATTCAAGACGTGCAAACAAATCCATTCACATCGTCATAGGTAATCTTATCTAGGTATTTACCCGCCGAAATAAAATAATTGCCTTAAAAGAAAAACAAGCATAGTGTCACCAAGCGAACCGATGAAAGACATGCTGAGCAGAACTCTTGAATCACCAAATGCAGCCCAAGCCTGTGTAACTGAATCTCAAGTTAATGCCTATTTCGAATGCCTAACACTCTGCAATCTTGACGATGGCAGATGCTACGAACAATGCATTCTTGTACATCTAAAAAGTGAGGACGAGGCATGAAAACCTTGAATCATCAAAGACAAATTGGCGTAGCATCTCTTGTTTCAACAATTGCTGTCGCCCTTCTCGTCATTGGTTTCATGGGGATGGCTCAGCACATCAATGCCAGCGTGCTCTGAACGATCTGGTTACTTCTGACGCTTAAAGGTGTAGCAACCACCGTGGTATCCGGTGAAGGGTTGGGCATAGGTCACCAGCTCCCAACCCTGCTCACCCAACTCATTCATCAATCCCACCAGGCTGACTTCACGCTGCGGATGGTTTCTGGAAATCAGCTGGCGATCATCCAGCCAGAGCTCCTCTATTTCGCCGGTCCATGACTTGCCACGGGGTACGAAGCGCAACTGGGTGTATTCCCACCGCATCACCAAGAATCAACCGAACGATGCTCCATCTTCGCCGCAGAAGGCACCGACAGGGGGGCACAATTCAAGAACATGCTGTTCTGTGATGCGTCGCCTGCTCGCTCAGCTCCTTCTGCTCATCAGCCTGATCACCATCACACCCGGCTGGTGCGGAGCCTTGGAGGTGACACTGCAACGCATCGATGGAAACGGCACTGGCGAGTCGATCGGCAGCATCACAGCGCAGGACACCGATCAAGGCATGGTGATCTATCCCGATCTGTCGGGGCTGACACCAGGGGAGCATGGCTTTCACCTCCACAGCGTTGGCAGCTGTGATGCAGGCGAAATCGAGGATGGCACCGCAGTTGCCGGCCTTGCCGCGGGTGGGCACTGGGACCCGGACGGATCAGGTCAGCACCTCGGCCCCTTCGGCAACGGCCACCGAGGCGACCTGAGCAAGCTGATCGTGGATGACGACGGCAACACAAACACCAGCGTTGTTGCACCGCGGCTCAGCACAGCCGATCTCCGGGGCAAGGCACTGATTGTTCACGCTGGTGGCGACACCTACCGAGACGAACCACCCCTGGGCGGAGGTGGGGCACGGGTTGCCTGTGGCGTGGTGCAGGACGATCGCTGAAGGATCAGAGTGCCAGGCCCGCCCGATTAACGGTTCACCAACCGCGAATGCAGGCGACAAACCCTGAGCGCCTGAACGGGAGGTTCCTGACAGAGGGCTCCGAGCTCGCTGTTCAGCTGGCGGAACAGAGAGAGATCTGCCCCGGGCATCGATGGAAACATGAGGAACAAACCTGAGGCGATCAAACCGATCACAGCACTGGCCCAACTCTTACAAGAATCTTAAGCCTGCGTTGATAGGCATCGGATTCGTTGCATGGCCTCTCCATTCAGGTGCCAGAGCTCGTTTGGCACATCCCCCAGCTGAGGGATTTCAACGGGGTGAGCATGATGAAGACCCCGGCCTTCCAAATCGTTGTTCAAGTCCCCCCTATTTCGCCGCGTCGGGATTTACCTCGTGCTCAGCACAGCAGCCGTCACCGTCGTCAATCAGCTGCAGCTTGAGCAGCAGAGTGCCTACCAGATCTATATCCCCATGTTCATTGGGATTTATGTGGTCTCGCGTTTGATCGATAGCCGGTTCAGCAAGGCCTCTCAAAACCAACAGATCAACACAGGCGCAGCACAAACGGAGGGATCACCCTCATCTACCGAGCGAGGCTTCGGAAGTTGAGGCAAGCAATCCCATTAACAGAACGCCTTGGCGAACAAAAGGGTGATGGGGCGGTGATCAATCACCGCCCCATCACCCGTTGATTGATCCCGAGGATCAGCGGCGAGGTTCGGCCTTACGAACCGAGATGGCACGCCCCATCCACTCGACGTTCTGAAGATCATCAATCGCCGATTGCTCATCGGCTTCATTGCTGAGATCCACAAAAGCGAAACCACGCTTGCGGCCTGTCTCCCGGTCCAGCGGCAAGGAGCACTTGCTCACTTCGCCGTACTGTCCGAACAGGTGTACCAAATCCTCCCGCTCAGCGTCCCAGGAGAGATTTCCAATAAAGATCGTCAAAAAAAAGACTGGCTCAACACTGATTACCTTCGCACACAGCGCACCGAAGCCGATCAACGTTCCTTTTTCGCATGGAACAGCATCGGCTCAGCGGGGCCCAAGAAGAGGCTCTGAATGGGTCAGCGCAATGGCGTGGTCCAGAGAGAACAGAACGCATCGTTCAAGCGTGAATTCCATAGAAGGCCTTTTATTCGAGGCGAGTTCAGCCTTAACGAAAGCAGGCTTGAAGCAGTTAGGACCTTGAGATGACTGGACTCAGCGGCACAAAATCAGACGATTTCATCAACGCAGCCAAAGCGCGCGGAGAGGCTGCTTTAAAAGACAAACAGCCCAGATTGACCAAGCTGGAAACGGCATTCCGGCATGCAGCGCTGCGGCGTCGAGCTGAAGATGCACATAAACAGGCTCGCCACTCGTAATGGTCTGAAAGGACCAAACCCCCTTAGCCGAGAGCGCGTCCTTTCCAGGTCCAGCCACGACCCGTGCGTGTGCGCCAGATCGAAACGGGACCGATCGCACCCACCAGCAAACCACCCACACCCATCAGGTACCAGTACCTGATGGGCACATCAAAGGTGCTGCGCGTCCAGAGCCGCAGCAGCAGCTGCTGAACGATGGCTAGACCCGCCGAAGCCATGAGCCACAACCAAGCGACTGACAGCACGGGCTGAAGCCAGAGCAGAACGAGCGATGTCGGCAACAACAGCCACGGAACTGTGAACATCAGGACCACCACCAAGGCGGCACCGATGGCTTTGGCTGGATCCCTGTCCAACCCGAGGAACCAATTCTTGGTCCACCCTTCCCAGAGTGCAGCGAGGTCGGCATACATCCGAAGGTCGACCGCATCGAGGCCCAGCAAATAACTAAGTCGATAGCCGCCGGCCTTGATGGCCCGGGCGAGGGCGAGATCCTCCACCACCTCTCCCGCGAGAGCCCGGTGACCACCAATGCACTCGTAGGTGGATGCCTTAAACAACATGAACGGACCTGCCGCAAACGCCACCGGCGATTCCGGATTATTGGTTTCAAGGATGGGGAAGCCAAGGCCCAGCAGGCTGGCCATGATCGGCTGAACCATCCACTCCGCCAGGCATCCGCAGCTCAGCCGCGGTGCCAGGCTCAGCAGATCGGCGTGCTCATCAACAGCTTGCGCCAGGGCCCGTTGAAGCGCATCCGGCTTCAGTCGAACGTCTGCATCGATAAACAAAAGCCAGTCGCTGGAGACCTGCTCGACGGCCTTACTGCAGGCCCAGTTCTTGCCGACCCAGCGCTCGTCGGCAGGTCGGGGGCCCGCCTTGATCAGGCGGAATCGTGAAGCGGTAGAACCGGCCCGGATGGCGTTCTCGACGGTCGCATCTGTTGACTCGTCGTCCACCACCACCACTGACCAATCCCGGCAAGGGGGCGCACTGGCCAGCACGCTGCCCAGGCAGTCAGCGATGTTGTGGGCTTCGTTGAAGGCGGGGATGACCACCGTCAGGGAGGTGTCTGGGGCGGAAACCTCCTGGGCCGGCTTCAATCGCGGTGCAACAGCAAACACCCGTCGCAGACCCAACTGAAGGATCAACAATCCCGCTGAAGCTGCTGTGGCCGTAGCGAGAAGCAGCACAGGCTCAAGCAGGGCGAGCGTCACGGCCAGACATCGGTGTGAAGGAGAGCCGTCTCAGTCGACGGATGCTGCAGCTTCCACCATCGGCCACATGGCAGCAAATTCGGCATCCGAAACCACAGCGGTGACATCAAACTGAATACCGAAATCCTTGATCCAAGGGCCGAGGTGCGCCCAGACCTTGCCGATATCACTGGCAACGGCAATTGCCACACCACTACCGCTGATCGGCTCGCAGACGCGATATTTGAGTGCGAAGCCATCAAAGACATCTCCAGGGGCTCCAGCATTGATGTACTCAGCAAAGCCTGGAGATGACTCCCACGCCCCCTCCACAGTCGGGAACGTCCAAACAATCAGATAGTGCTGCAAGGTGAAGGGTGCAATCAACTGATTCGTAGCCACGGAATGCCGCAATCAACGCTAAATCGCAACTGAATTCAGCAGTCATTCAGGAGGAGCTTCGCGAAGAGCTGGCAGCGGGCTACAGCTGAAATAGGTCTAAGCGCAGTCATGGCTCTCCACGTCGCCAATGAAATGGATGAAGTCGAAGTCGCTGTCTGGTGGGACCTGTCGCGCATCGTCCGTCACTTCGAACGTCAAGGATTGGAGCGACGGGAGGTAAAAGTTGCCGTCATGAATGCGGCGCTTCGATTGATGGCTGATGAAGGGGAACAGAAGTAAGCAGAGTTGTAAAACAAAGCAGAGATGCTGTTAGGAGGAAAAATGATTGCGTTGGTGTGCATTCACCTCAACGCCTTTGTCATTTTGCCCATCGGGAGACTGGAACAAGATTTGACTCGTTGATCTACCGTTTGAAACAGAAATGAATTCCTGAAACACAGAGCGTTAACGAGATACTTTTTACGTTGAGACCAACGAGTGCTGAGGACCGATTGCGGAGATAGAGCGAGACACACGCGCAACGGGATCATCCTTCCAGAAACAAGACTTCTGCCCGTGAACTGCTGCGTCCGAGGGCAGCATTGCGCTGGGGATAACGACTGAAGCGCTGCAGCTGCATCAAATTGCGGCGAGCCACATCGGCTGTGGCGGCATCCGCCCATTGCTCCAGCAAGGGAATGGCCTTCGCCACCACGCCTTCCTCTTCGCTGTGCAGCAGAGGCATCAGCCAAAACTGACGTCGCGGTCGCTGCGGTTCAGCCGCTACCCATCCTTGTTGGAGGCCCATCAGGGCAACAGCCAACGCCTGTCGATCTCCTGAGAAGGCCCTGGCCTCCCCGCGCCAGATCTGACGGCTGAATTGATCCAGCAACAACACCAGAGCCAGAGCGCTGCAGGGCTGATCCGCCCACTCCTGAAGATCACCGGCAAGAGCACGCTCAACCAAAGCACCAAAACGATCGCGCACCAAAGCATCGAAGCTGTCGCGGCGGCGAAACCACTGCCAGGGACGGCACTGCTGAAACCAGAAGTGCAGAACGTCATCAGCGGTCAAGACGAACAGCTGTAGTGGGACACCCCTCCAGCGCTGAAGAACTCCCGGGGCTTCAAGCGGTCGTATCGGGCCGCCAGCTCGGGGGAAGGGGTGTCGTAGGGCGCGCTGAACAGCTGCTGAAGTTCAGCCATCAGGGAGGTACTGCCTTCGGCTGCCTGCTGGTAAGCCGGAGCGATCAACCACTCACGCCAGGTGATCGCCGGATTGACCCGCCGCATACCCGAGGAGATCAGGGACGGATCGACGCCATGGGGCCACTGGGCACGCCAGCGTTGCAACCAGTCCTGCCACTGGGATTCGAGGGTCGCCGAGAGGGGCAGATAGAAACAGTCCCGCAGCGGATCAATCTGATCGGGCAGATCCGACAAGCGGCGGAAGAACATCGAATAATCGGCGCTCGACTCCACCAGGAGCTGCAGCAACTCCTGCACCAGTGTTTCAGCGGTGCCGGACAAGCCGAGTTTGCTGCTCCACATCCGTTGCATGGCGTCCTGCATGGCAACAGGGAAACCCTCCAGCAACTGGTCGAGTTGTGCCTGAGCCTCCGCCTGGCCCTCCATCAGCGTGCGCAGGGATTTCCAGAACATGCGGTAGTTGGCCTCAGCTGCAACCGGCTGGTTGAAAAAGCAGAAATGAGCGCCGCCACCGGTCCAGGGCTGAAAGCGCGGATCGAACAGCTCACAGAATCCGAACGGGCCGTAATCGAGAGTGAAGCCACCGGCGGCGCAGTTGTCGCTGTTGAAGTTGCCCTGGCAGTAGCCAACGCGGATCCAGTTGGCGACCAAGGCCGTGAGGCGATCACGGAACACCTGCGCCAACAGCACAACCTGATCGCTGAAGGGCAGGCGGGGATCGATCTCCTGGCGGTAATTGCGTTCGATCAGGTGCGCCACGATCAGGTACAGCTCCTGGTGCGCCTTGGGATGGGTATCACTGCGGGCACGGCGGGCGAACAACTCCAGCTGACCCACCCGCAGAAACGATGGCGCCACCCGGGTGCTGATGGCCGCAGGGTTGTCGACCATCACGTCCGGGTCCATGGAGCGTGAGTTCTCTGAATACCAGGGGCGACGCACCGTCTCAGCATGGGAGACGTAGAGGGTCAGAGAACGGGAGGTGGGAACACCGAGGGCGTGCATGAACTCCTGCGACAGAAACTCACGAACACTGGAGCGGAGCACCGCTCGACCATCGGCACCACGGCAATAGGGCGTCGGACCACCCCCTTTGAGCTGCATCTCCCAGCGGCGCCCCTCAAACACCCCTTCAAACACCGACATGGCTCGGCCATCGCCGTAGCCATTGCCATTTCCAAAGGGGCACTGCTGGGTGTATTCCGTGCCGTAGATCGACAGGGCATAGCCCGTTGCCCAGCCCCAAGGCCGCATTGGACCGGTGGCCACAAGGAGATCGCCTGAGAACATCCTGCGGAACTGATCGTCCTGGGCAAGGTCGTCACTCAGGCCAAGCTCCTTGAACAACGTTCGGCTATGCGCGACGTATTCGGGTTCAGGCAACGGGGTGGGTGTCACCGGCACGTAATGACCGGAGAGGACCTGGCGAGGGCGGTGGTCCTGCCCATCAGCTGTCGCCTCCGGATCAGGAGTCAGGGCTTCCAGCAGGGAATAGTCGGCCCGCTCGGCGAACTCAGCAAACGTGGCGGTGCTCATCGGGCCTTGAATCTGACTCCATCATCGCCAGGAGTGTGGCCGGGTGTTTTGACCGATGGCCAACTCTGAGCAGAGGCCTTACACCGAGGGAAGCATCCAAAGGAACGATGGGAAAAGCCAAAAAACTTCGCTCCGACAGCAGGCAGGAGGAGCTGATCACCAGCCTGATCGGCCTGGCCGCCATCTTCGTGGCAACCGCCATCTGGTGGAGCTTGGCTCCCCAGTGGCTGACCAGCACCTGGCAAAACTTTTAACCCGGAAGCTGCGTCGCAGAAGCGAATTTAGTAATCCGGCATGGACGACTCAGATCGCAGCGTGCACCAGGGCTCAAGCAGCGTCGGGCGACCGCAATGGGGACAATCCTGCCCCCGCTTTTCCACCTGCACGAAAGGGATCCAGCGGGAGTTGTCCTTCCCCTCGTAGCCACAGTGCTTGCAGTGAATTCGGTACTCAGCCATGGCTCAAAGCGCAGACTTCTCCTGGCGTTGAACGGCTTCATGGGCCTGACGCAGGCCATGCACCATGAAGCAGTAAGCCGGATTGCAGACCAGATAACGCCCTTCACCGATGGCATCAATGGTGGAGCCTCGCGAGGTGGCAAAAATGCGGCTTTTGAACTCCATCCAATCTCCAGATGCTGACCTCACTGTTGTGAGGGCACAGAGCAACGGCAACCCGTGTAAAGGCGCATTTTTGCGAGTGACTCAGTCGATCCGTTCGCAATGATCGCCATCGCATTGCAATCCGCATTGGGGTTGCTTGGCGCCGTACTGCCAAGGGCGACGCATCGCCCAATACTCATCCACCAGACCGAGCAGGTAGGTGCCGACGCGTCGGAGCAGGGAGGGCTGTTTCATGCCCTCAAGCTGGCAACAGCGGCACCAGCCTGCAACCGATCGCCACGAAATCGAAGTGGCGCAACACAGCCTGGATGGGTTAGCCCCGAAGCAGTGCAATCGAGCCATGACCACCACGCAACACTCCAACCATCTGCTGGAAGAGCTCGTCGCCGAGGAGATCGTCTATCAGATTGATCAGATCGCTGAAGAGCTGCAGCGGGAAGGCTGGCCGATCGCCATGGTGAAACGGTTCATGCATGTGGCCGTGGAGCGTCTTCCGGAGTGAGGCCATCCCCCAGATAGGCCAAACAACTCATCTGGGTCGCTCTGTGACGCTTTAGACAATCACGAACCGCGGATTGCGTTGACAGTTGGGCAACGCCTGCGTCATCCCAGATGAATGTCGTCACAGCCTTTGCGGCCGTTGGCCTCACTGCGGTGTCGTGGGACGACACCCTCAGCCGCGCCGGAGCAAGGGCATTCCGGCACGCCCTCGACTACCGCGAGCCTTACTGCCGGATGAGTGACAACGAGCTGGTGCTCTTGATGGATGCCGTGCTCGCGCTGCGGATGGAGCGGGGAAATAAGGCTCTAATGCTTGAAGCGGCCAAGGTGCTCAGCGCAGATCAGGCCCTCACGGCCTACGCCATGGCCTCGGAACTGATGCGCTCCGATGGTGCCTATTCCGCAGAAGAACGTCGCCATCTCGATCTGTTGGCCTTGATGCTCTCCATTTCGCAAGTGGAAGCTGAACGCATCGATTCGGTCTTCGACTTGCTGCATGCCCCCCTGGAGTCGGCCCGCAACGCATCAGCCGGAATACCGTCAGCCGTCAGCTGAGGGCGATCGCCCCAAGATCAAGCGGGATGTGCAGCCGCTCAGCACCGATACCGAGGATCAGGCAGCACGCTTGTCATCACCGAACCAGATGCCCCGGCGGCTGTCGGGCAGACGAACGACGGCGCGCTCATAACGCTGACGACAGCTGCGGGAACGGAGATGGTCCTCAGCTTCCTGAAGCAGCAGTTGCAGCCTGACGTCATCCATGGAATTGCCTTGATGCCAACCCATTCAGGCCACGATCTGAGCAGCGTCAAGGGCCTGGGGGAAGGGCCAAGGCAGCAGTCAACCTGGGTAGGCCACGTTCAACTCCTCCGATCCATAGCGGAGCAGGAAATCCGCCTCGGATTGCTCGGAGAGCAATAGACAGGTGTGGTGGTTGTAGCCCGTTCGGTAGCAGTAGACATCAAGCCCCTCAGGGTTGCGATTGGAGAGAATGATTTCTCCCGTCCGAAGCACGTAGCGCGTCGACATAACGATCCACCAACTGATGTCTTCGAGATAGCGCTGATCAAGTGCAACCAATCACCTCTGTGCTGAGCTGCTCACCGGAATCATTCGGTGTCGACCCGGATGAAAAAACGACTTTCCACGTCCATCTCCCCCTGCTCATCGACCTCGGGATCGCCCTCCACCAACTCCACGGCGAAATCTTTGTCCTCCAGTTCATGCACAACGCTCTGACCATGCACCAGGTTGTGGACAAGCAGGAGTCGTTTCATCGGTGAACTGAGGCGCCATTCCACCGGTTGGTAGCAACAGGTTGATTGGAACAGATTGATTGGAACAGCCCTTCAACGTTCAGCGGAAGCCGAAACCATCACCAATCGGCTGCTTGGCTGAATATTCCCGCGACAAAGCATCAAGCATCAGAGCGATGTAGCGGTCATCCATGCCGATGTCTTGCTTCAGCTGCCGCATCATGTTGTTGATGCTCTTGAAGGTGTCTGGAATGTGATGGTCCAAATGCTCCTTGGTGGGTTGGTAGGGCATTGGAGCAAAAAAATTCCCCGTGGAACCTAAGAGGCCACAGGGAGAAATGTTGTTTCTGCTGAACCAGAAATGAAATCAATCCTCTTCTTCAGAACCACCGACGGGAATCAGGCGGATCTGCTTACGTCCCAGCTTGATTTCGTATTCATCACCAGGCTGCAGTTCAAGGATGGCGGTGTAGGCCTTACCGATCAGCAGATTGCCATTGCCCTGAACCACAGCTTTGTAAGACAACTTGCGACCACCCTTACCAACACCGGATCCACCGGTGGAAAAGGAGAGGCCCTTGGCTTCCAGCAGAGCCTCGTAGAACGCCGTGAATTTCACCTGTTCAGAGCCGTCTTTCTTGGTGACGACATAGCCACAACCTTTGGCCAGATCTGTTTTGGCGCAATCGCCAAGTTCCTTGACGCGGTTGAGCAATTCAGCTCCGGTAAGCATGGGACTGTGAGAACGAGACCCACGTATTAGACCCCATATTTGCAAGATCACAAGGGGATAAAAAAGCTAATTTCAGTTGTTTTGCTCGGAAGTCTTTCAACACCGCAGGCTCAATCGATAAAACCGATCGATAAACCCGATCGATGCAACGGATTGCGAGCAAGAATCAAGCGACAACCTCGATCGCCGTGGGTGGATGGTTTGACACAGCCATCAGATGCCAACTGATGGCATCGAAGATTCAACGAGCTGACAGACACCGACTCTCAGTTCCAATCAGATCCTGATCAGGTGGGCTTCGATTGGTTGGTCAACACGAACCGACATCAGGTTATGAGTTTCAGACCAGATCCAAGCCCAGAAAATGCTTGCTGGCTGTTGATCAGGACGGATCACCATGAACCTCCACGTCCGCTTGCACCAGTCAGCCATCGACGCGCACCGAAGGACGACGCCATCAAAACCCGAGCATTTTCGTGGTTGTTGTTACTGGATTGGCATTCCATGGCTTCAATTTCACAGGAATCCTGTGATGCGGTCTGTAGAAGCTGGATGGCGATCGATAGGTTGCTCCTCAGGAACAGGTTCAGTTGTGAGCGTCAGTTCGGTTCAACCCGCCCAAACCATCACTTCACCCACAGTTCATGGCGCCTGGCAGCTGTTGAGCTACTGCGTCGAAGAGCAATCCAATGGCAACACCTTTGCGCCAATGGGCGATCACCCCAGCGGATATGTGATCTTCACACCGGAAGGACGTCTCTCCTTCATGCTCTCGGCCGAAGGACGGCAACCAGGCTCCAGCGCCGAGGAGCGCTCGTCTCTACTGAGCAGCATGATTGCCTACACCGGCATTTACCGCCTGGAGGGTGATCGCTGGATCACCCAGGTGGATGTGGCCTGGAACCCCGAGTGGGTTGGCACCGAACAGACCCGCTTTTTCTCAATAGACGGTGATCTGCTCACAGTGCGCACCCCTTGGAGGGTGATGCCCAACTGGCCCGAAAAAGGGCTGACCCGCAGCATTGTTCGCTTTCAACGCTGCCGCTGACGCCCTAAATCACAGCTTTCAAGTCTCCGTGTCACCTTTCTGCCCGCCACAGACATGGCGAGGTTGGTATCCCTGCTGTTCGGCCAGATAACGGAGATAGACGATCTGATGACGATCCGGCATCCCGACGGCGGCAATCAGACCCAACGGACCAAACAACAGGCCAGCCAACAACCAGCGGTTGCTGTTGCGTGCCTTCTGGGCGGCAACAGTTTTGGACAAACCAGCGCTGATCAAATGGGAGACCAGCACCATGACCAGGAACTTGAGATCCACGTAGTTGGCTCAGCACACACCTTCAGGTAGCCAGCACCTGAAGCACTGTCAGCCCTAAAACAGCCATTCCCCCACTGCTGCGATGACGACCATTCCCCTCCCCAGCACGGGCGCCATGAGCGGACTGGGGGAAACCCTGGCGTTCTTCACTCAAGCCGACTTTGCCCAACGGCGGTTCCAGGCCTACGGCGATGTGTTCGAAACCAAGCTGCTGGCCCAGCGCATGGTGTTCATCCGTGGTGAACGGGCCATCGCCGACCTGCTGGGCCAGGGCGATGCCCTGGAGGGTTGGTGGCCCGACAGTGTGCAGCAACTGCTGGGCAGCAAGTCGCTGGCGAACCGCAATGGCACAGGCCACAAAGCGCGCCGGCGGGTGGTGGGGCAACTGTTCTCCAGCGCTGCTCTGGCGCGCTACACCCCTTCGATTCAGCAGTTGGTGGAAGAGCTGTGCCAGGAGCTGGTCACCGCCGAGAAACCTTTGCCGCTGGCGGCACGGATGCGCCGCTTCGCCTTTGCGGTGATTGCCACCACGGTGCTGGGGCTGGATGGCGCTAGCCGCGATGCCCTGTTCGCCGACTTCGAGATCTGGACTCGGGCCCTGTTCTCGATTCCGCTGGCGATCCCGGGAACACCCTTCGCCAAAGCCGTGGCCGCACGTCAGCGTCTGTTGCAGCGGATCAAGGCTGAGCTGCAACGGGACAGCAAGGCAGGGGGCCTTGATCTCCTGAGTGGCGGACTGGATGAAGCAGGCATCCCCCTGGACGATGACGACCTGGCCGAGCAACTGCTGCTGCTGCTGTTCGCCGGCTACGAAACCACCGCATCGTCACTGAGCTGCCTGTTTCGAGCGCTGCTGCTGAACCCGGAAATCGAAACCTGGTTGCGGGAGGGACTAGCTGAAAGCGTGACGTCGCCGCGGCTGGATGCCACGGTGCTGGAAGTGATGCGGCTGACGCCTCCGGTGGGAGGGTTCTTCCGGCGCAGCCTGGCGCCGATCGCCCTGGCGGGGGTCGCCATTCCGCAGGGCAGCGTGGTTCAGGTGGTGCTGAGCCCGGCATCCGACAACGACGACGCCGACCTTGCGGCATTCCGGCCGCAACGGCACCTGGATGGATCTTTTGGGCAAACGTTGTTGCCCTTCGGCGGCGGCGAGCGGGTCTGCCTTGGCAAGGCCCTCGCTGAACTGGAGATCCGCCTAATGGCGGTTGGCTTGCTCCAGGCGGTGGAGCTGCAGCTGCAGCCAGATCAAGACCTGGCGCTGCAGCTGATTCCCAGCCCCAGCCCGAAGGACGGCCTGCTGGTTCAGGCGGCAGCGCGGTGACGACGGCGGCCCAGAGGCTCGATCCAATCCACCAACACCTCCTGGTGGCGCAGCATCGGTTCCGGCAGACGGCAACCGAGGTTGATCTCTCCTTGATCCATCAGGCGACCCAGCCGAATGGCAGCGGCCTCCTCCGGACGGTCAAAACTGCTCTGGTGCGAGGTCAGCCAGCTCACCTCATGCTCGGTGATCACCCCGGTGGAAAGGCTCTCGAGGAAAATTTCTCCGACAGTCATGAGAGTCGTGTAACGAATTCGTTACATCCTGGCGCGCCCGGCCAGGAGTCGCGACTCCGATCAGCTCAAGCCAGCCACTGGTCGGCATCCATCACCTTCTTGATCAGGAGACCGAGGCGCTTGAACTCAGCGAAGTTCACATCCTTCACCGCCTGATCGAGGCCGCAGTCGACCCAGGAACCATCGCTCTTCTCCTCAATGGTGAAGTCCTGCTCGAGGCTGTCGCGGCGGATCCGATAGGTGATGCCGTCCTCGTGGAGGAAGTCGGCGGAAACCAGCTGAAGACCCATCAATCCCTCGCGTTAATCCAGCGATGGTGCCGCGAAAGTGTCAGCTACCGCAACAATCCAGCGGGCCGCTGCAGCTGTCACCTGTTCCTTGGTGACGCTGAACTCAAGATCGTGACCCTGCTCGAGCAGATCGGGAATGATCGTTTGCCAGGCCATGCCAGCGGCACTGGCATTGAGATCGCCGATCAGCACAAAAGCCTTGGCCGCCCCGGTGACGGCATCGGTGTACTCAGGATTGGCACTCACCTTGCTGCGGTACCAGTCACCCACCTGATCACGCTGGGCCTTGCTGAGGAACGGCGGAGCACCGACGAGATAAGCATCGAGCACGAGCATCGGGCTGGGCACACTTCTGCCGGGGTGCTTGAGCTCGAACCAGGCCTGGCCAATGGAAGCGGCATCGGGCCAATGGCAGAGGATCGCGGCGTCCTGACTGTCGAGAGTCCGCTGGGTTGCCAACTGATCAATGCGCTCAAGCAGGGCAGGCCCAGTGAGCGGCGGTTCACTTCGGGCGTGCTCGGCCCGCACTTCATTGATGGCTTCGGCGACCGCAGCCTCATTGCCGCTGAGCTGCTCAAGAGCGCGCTTGAGATTGGCGTCGGCGTCGGCTGGGCTGGCCAAGGAGCATCAGGCAGGGGCATTAACCAAGATCTCATCTCCGCTTCAGGCGCTGACGGGAAAGAGAAAGGGAGCGACTGCCGAAAGCAAGCCTGGGCAAGAAATCCACTCAAGAATCAAGCAACAGCCCAACATCACCAACTCCGATGGCGAACGCATGCCATCGGAGCGAGAACAGATCCACTACTGATAATTTTCCACTTGCAAGTTATATCCAGAAACCAAAAGACTTTTATCAAGACAGGTCTCAAATGGAAATTTTGGCGACGAATACTTGATCAATCGCAGATGAACATCAACAGGCGCATAGCCATTCTGCAGGCATTGTTGAAAAAATTTAGTCACCGCAACTTCGAGCAATTGTGTTTCAAAGAGAGCAGTCACCTGGCCACTCTCGTGCACCAAGAGCCCGAAGTAATGCATCAAACGATTCAAGAGCGACGAGATCTTACGGAAGCGTGGATCATTTTCAATGAGTATTCATACCCAGGAGCGGCCCAATGGGCCTGAGGCCACGCCAGCGGCTCAGCAGCGCCGCCATTAAAAAAGGGCAAGAGAGTTAGCTCTCCTGCCCTTATTTCTCAGCTCAGTGCTGCAAGCAGCAATGAATCAGAAGCGGCCGTAGTTGAACTTGCCGCCATACATCCGACGGTAAGCAGCGTTGCGGGGGTTGCTGACTGCATTCGTGTAGGAGAAGCCACCACGATCGCTGTCGTCTGCGTAGACGGCAGCAGCAGCAAAGGAACCGAGATCCATGCTGAAACGCTTCACCAAAGAAGGACCGGTGTACATGGCGTTTTCAGAGCTGGCATTTGCCGGAGTGATTTCGGCCATGCCAACAAAGGTGGAGCAGGAAGCCCGTGCTTCCGACTTAAAACCACGCAGGTAGGGAACCGTGTCAGTTCCGAAGGTTTCGAGATACTCCTCAGAGCGGACGAGGCTGTCGACGAAAGCGTCGAAGCCCTCTTCAGCGATCAGCTGAATGCCAGCACTCACTTCCTTCTGATTGATGGGAGGACGCCCCAGCAGGTGCTTGGTGGTGAGCTCGATGCCGCGCATGGGAGACACGGCGTGGAAAAACTTCTGCTTGTAGAGCTCAGATTTGACCAGGCCGGCCATGAAGCCCTGCACATTGATGCGGCCATCACAAAGGAAGGCCTCCAGTGAGACGAGACGCTGGTTGGAGGAGATGCCGATGTTGCCGAACACCTGCTTATAACCCGCGGTGATGGCAGCTTCCAGAGCCTGGCTGCCCGTTGAGGCATAGGAGTGGTTAATCGCCGAGAAGGGGCACTCCTCATGGATCCGAGGGCCCATGCCAATGCCCATAGCGGCGCATTGGTTTTGCTTGTACTCAGCAGGTGTGGATGCCGCCTTGCCCTTGTTGGAGCTGGCACTTTTGGCTGCGTCCACGGAGTTCGCAAAGGCGAAGGACACCCGCTGTTCGTGGGTGAAATCCCGCTTGTACTTCAGGGCTGGCATCCGAGGAAACAGTGAAATCAGATCAAAGATATGGCGATCTCTTAATTGTTGGAGATGAACTTAGTAATAGTTAAAAGCTGGGTTGCTCGCCCCAATGGCGTTGGCTGACTCACCCCACAACGAAGGCCTGGTCTCGCTCAAAACGCAGCGTCGCCAAGGGCTCTTGATCAACCGCAGCCAATGGTTGAAATTGAATCTCAACCGCCGTTGCAGTAACGAACAGCTTCAGACTGAGACCTGCCCTCAGCCACAACGGTTTCAACGCAGCCATTGAAAAGCTTGCTCTCCTGCTTCACGGCACACAAACCGATGGCGATGGCGGCCAACGACAAGGCAGAAACGACCGTCGCTGAAATCTGAATCACGCCATAGGCGAGCATCGCCCGCTTCTTGCCGCCGCAGGACTGCTGGTTGCTGGATTCGTCGGCCATGAAACAAAGCTCGTTGTCGGGAGCCTATGGATCAGGCAATGGCGTCTGGGGAGCCATCGCGGACGTGATCTCCGAACAAGGATTCGGCCGTGTGGTTCAGCCGAGGGGATCGATCAAGCCATAAAGCAGGGCCATCACCGCGAGCTGGGTGCGATCAGCAGCACCAAGTTTGTCTTTGGCATTCATCACATGGGTCTTCACCGTTTCCACGGAGATGCCAAGGCTGCTGCCAACCCCCTGGTTGGTGAGACCTCGGGCCACCCCCGCCACCACCTCCAGCTCCCGCTCGGTGAGGTCTTCAATCAACGCGGGCAGATTTGGGTTCGGCGCCTGGGCCGCGCCAAGGCTACGAATCTCCTCGGGGAAATACACGCCTCCTTCAGCGAGGGTGTGGAGGGCCTGAACGAAATCACCCTTGCCCGTGCCGAGGCTTGATTTGAAGATCACGGCGTCGGCATAGGCCTCCATCGCCTCCTGCACCACAGCCTGGGTTTCGCGCACCAGCACGATCAGGAGCTGACAGGTGGGTAGCTCCGCCTTCACGCGCCGCAGCAGGTTCATGCCGTAGCCGGTCTCCAGATCCGCACTGCAGATCAGCAGGCTCGGCCGGGTGCGCAGCACCAACTCGAAGCCCTCCTCCTCGGTGGTGGCGGCGCCCACCACGGCACGGCGAATCGGCTCCGCCAGGCAGAGACAGGTGAGGGTGAGGCGGTCACCGCAGCAGACCACCACCCGCTGGTTCTGAAAGAACTGCGCCGTCGCTTCGATGGCTTCATGCAACGCACGCGACTCGAGCCGCAGCTCCATTCCAAGACCTTTAGATACCCTCCTTTTAGCGGCGTTTGGATGGCTCAGCTGCAGAGCCATCACTGCAGCTATCCCGACGGACAACGCCACGAATGCATTGGGGATAGCGCTCACGCCCCAATCGCCAGGCCTGGGCGGCATCGGCCACCTGCACCGTTTCGGTCTGCAGCTCGCCCTTGCGCTGAAGGATCAAGTCGTAAACCGGGGGCATAGGAAGCAATGGCAAGCTTCCTTATTGAGCCCCAACAGTAGAAGAATCACATCCCTCAGTTGGGGGAGAAATCGCAGCGAGACCATCCCTCAGACGAGGGATAGCGCCAGCAGGCACCGTTGCTGGCTGACACGAGGGCGCTGGCTGCCAAGACTGCTGTCAGGTTGGGAGCCGATGGGGTGCACAAAGGCATCGGCAACCTCCAGGGCTGAATCGCACAAAGCAACCAAGATTGGGAAAGCTCCATCGCGATGGCCCATGCCCTCCCTTGATTTCGATGGCGAGTACGGCCGCACCTATCGCAAGAGCATTCAAGACTCCATTCCCGGCCACGACGTTCTGCACGAGATCGCCAGAGCAGCGATCAAGGCCACAGCAAGCGATGCCAAGCAGGTGCTGGTGGTGGGCCCAGGCCCCGGTGATGAACTTCCAAACCTTCTCAACGCCTGCGCTGATGCTGAGCTGACGGTGCTCGAGCCCAGTGAGCTGATGCTGGAGCAATGCCGCAAAACCCTTTCGGATCAACCCGGCAGCAGCCGCTGCCGGTTGATGCCCTGCACCCTGAACGCGGCGCTCGAGGGCGAACTGAACGGCGCCCGGTTTGATCTGGTGGTGTGCCACAACGTGCTTCACCTGCTGCCCAGCGACGAGCAGAACGCGATGTTGCGCGAACTGACGCAGTGCACCGCTGATGGTGGCGTGTTGTTGCTGAGCGCCTACAGCGAAGCGGAGGAGGGCGAGAGCCAACGCGAAGTGTTCAATGTGGCGTGGCAACGGCTTGTCGACCGGGGCGTTCCTGAAGACCGGCTTGAAAAAATCAGGGACAGCCGCAACAAGGTGGTGTTCTCCCTTGATGCCAGCCGGGTCGCGGCTGTGCTGGAGCAAGCCGGTTGGCGTTCACCTCTGCAGCTCTATCAGGGATTGTTCATCCGCCTCTGGCTATGCCGAGCTGAGGGTCAGGCTGAAGCCACTCAGTAGGAGACGTAGGCCTTCAGATGCCTCGCCAGGGTCTGCACCAAACGGCTGCGGGCCCGGCGGGAACTCCAGCCCATGTGGGGTCTGACCAACAGATTCGGGGTATCCAGCAAGGCCTCAATCCGGGCAACGAAAGCCGCGAAGGCCTTCTTCAGGTTTACCGAAGCCAATGCTTCTTCCATCCCTCAGTTGAGGGAGACACCCCAACCAAACCATCCCTGAGATGCGGGAGGTGATGCCAGAGCAATCGAAAGAAGGTTGTGGTGTTGCAAAGCATCGATGCCAGAACTCTTGCCAACAGGCCATTTCCCAGTTGATCCGGTTGCTCTGGATCGAGACGACCTGAACCAGACCTATTGCGAGCTAAGGAACAGCTACAAGTCGGTGATGATCAGCCGCGGCGTCTTCCGAAGCAAAGCCGATCAGAACCGTGCGGCGATGCGGGAACTGGAAAGCAAGCTGCGAGCAATTGCCGAACGCGAAGCCAGCGTCCGCCAAGAGGCCTATGAAATGCTCGAAATCGTGACCAATGTGGTGGGCGAACTGGAGGATGCCGGCGATTCCCTGGTGAATGAATTCGGCGCTTATCAACTCGGCCGCCGCGGCTATCAAGGGGGTGCCTTCATCGGCAGATTGATCAAGGCCGTGATTCGCTTCATCAACCGCTGGACGTCGACCAAACAGCAACTGACGGCGATGGTCGATAAACAGCAAGCCATGCAAGCAACCCTCACGGAAGGAGCCGATGGGACGGATCACTGACGCCCTCCGGGCCACCCTCAAGACCGTTGCCGAATCAGATGCTCGGGCGCTGCGCGACCTCGATCAGGAGTTGCGCCGTGTTTCTGATGCAGAGCAACCAACGTCGCCGTCGCTTCCAGGACAGGTGGATGCCAAAGCGTTGCTCGGAGAAGGCAGCTTCCACCAACAAACGGTCGCGAATCTCAAGCGCCTCTGCAAAGTCAATGGCATCACTGGCTATTCCAAGTTGAAGAAGGCGGAGCTTTGCCAAGCCCTGGAGGCCAGAGGTGTTCAATCACCACCGCCACCCTTGGAGAGCTTCAGCAAGAAGCAACTGGTGGCCATGTTGAAAACCGTTTTGGGGATGAAGTGATGACCATCACCCCCCGCTACGGCGAAGCCCTGCAGTGGGCCGACGCGCTGCATCGCAACCAACGCCGCAAAGGCAAACCGATCCCCTACATCTCCCACTTGATCAGCGTCAGCGCTTTGGTGTGGGAAGACGGCGGCACTGAAGATCAAGCGATCGCAGCGTTGCTGCACGACGCCATCGAAGACGCCGGCCAAAGCCATGGTTCGATCGCCGAACGCTTCGGTGGTGCGGTGGCCGACATCGTGCGTGACTGCACCGACACCTCTCCCGACGCAGCGCCTGGCGTGAAAGAGCCGTGGTTGTTGCGCAAAACCCGCTATCTCGCGTCACTGGCCGGCAAACCGTTGAGCTCCCTGCTGGTGACGGCTGCCGACAAGGCCCACAACGCCGGCGACATGGTGCTGGATTCCCGCCGCGATCCCGCCATGTGGAGCAAGTTCAATGCCGGCCTCGATGGCAGTGCCTGGTATTTGCTGCGGATGCATCAGGCGTTGGTGGATCGCCTCCCCGAAAGCCGCTCGGTGGAGCGCCTAGGTGAAGCCGTGAACGACATCCTCAACAGCAGCACTTATCAAAAGCTGGTACCTGAGGAAGCCACAGCCAAAACCTGGGCCCTGGCCTACCCGCTGCGGCATCGCCCCTGAGCCTCAGCTGAAACCCATTGGTGTTGGTGAGGCCCTAAGCAAGGGTTTAACCCAGAGAGCTCAATCCAACTCGCCGGCTTCGAGCTTCTTCCGAATCGCTCGCAACAGATCGCGGATCCACTCCTCATTGGTGGACATCCCGCCGCTGTGGCGAACACGGCGCGCTTCAAAGAACAAGCTGCAGCGCAGCTCGGTGAGCGTGGAGGGAGTTCCTTGGTTTGCCAAATCGGCGCATGGCTCAAAGCCACCCATCACCTCGTAGCCGTTGATGGTGTGCGCGAAGCGCTCCCAACCCCCAAGGTCTTCTTCTGGATCAGGAATGCGTTCCAGCACCAACCGCTCGTTCGGGATCAAATGCAGTGGCATACCCAATCCAGGGGAGGTGACCTGAGCTTCGGTGGCAACAACAACAAAGGCATCCCTCAGTTGAGGGATTGGATGACCCCAAAAGATCACTCAATCAGGGGATTTAGAAACAAGCCAACTTTTTGAAGATGAATGCAAGCAGAAGCTTGTAAATGACAACCGCTACAGCAACGAAAAAAGCAACAACATTCGAACACGTTAATCGCCTCTGCTATGGCGACAACCTCGACACTCTAAGAACGTTGCCAAGTGAAAGCGTTGGTCTGATTTATTTGGATCCTCCCTATAACTCAAAGCGTGTTTACAACTGCAGCTTCGGCGCTAAGGCTCAGGCCAAGGCATTTGACGACAACTGGTCATGGGGACAAGAGAAAGTCCGCTGGCTCAATGACATCAATGATCGAAACAAGAATGTTTGGTGTCTGCTGAACTGCTTGATGAAAACCTTCAAGCGGAATGACGGATTGCCTGCCTATTTGGTGGCGATGACGGTGCGTCTGATTGAGATGCATCGTGTTCTGAAAAGTACTGGCAGTATTTATTTGCATGTTGATCCCACCGCCAGTCACTACTTGAAACTAGTGATGGATCAGATTTTTGGCGGTGGAAATTATCAGAATGAGTTGATTTGGCATTACGGGGGAGGTGGAGCCTCAAAGACTAGATTCGCCCGAAAACACGACGTAATCTTTTGGTACTCAAAAAGTAAATCTTGGACCTTTAACTGTGACGCTGTTAGAGAGCCTTACAAGTGGGACAAAGGACAGAAGAGGGCAGATGGGTCTGAGCGTGATTACAGCAAGGGAAAGATTCCAGATGATGTTATTCATATGAATGGCCTTATGCCCTGGGCAAAAGAGTCCACTGGCTATGACACTCAAAAGCCCTTGGCTTTACTTGACCGGATCATTAAGGCCAGCTCTAACGAAGGCGATATTGTTCTCGATCCCTATATGGGTTCTGGTACCACCATCGAGGCAGCTGCAAAGCTCGGCCGCAACTGGATTGGGATGGACGTCACCCACCATGCAGTGGCATGCACCGCGGCACGGCTAGAAGCCAATCTTGACCTTGAGGAAGATGATATTCCTGTGATTGGAGTGCCGTTTGATCTTGAATCTGCCCGTCATCTTCGTGATGCAGACCGTACTCAATACGACGCCTGGGCGATCCTCAACCTAAAGGCCGCTCCCCACGAGGAAAAGAGTGGTCGCCTGATTGGCATTCGTGAATTTAAAGATTGGCGCGAAAGTCGAACTGTTGATGGCACTGCCATTTATGTCACTTCAAATGATGAGCCGCCATCGGTCACAGATGTTGACCGTCTTGAGCATCTGATGAAGCACCATAAGGCAGACCTTGGGTTCTTGGTTGCCTTCACCATGCCCGATGAATTCACCCTCAAGCGAATTGAGCGACTTGGAGAAGTACGCCAGAACAATGGCCGCCATGTGATCCCCAAGGTTCAAGTCATCACAGTTGAGCAGATCGTTGAAGGTGGTGCTTCTGCAACCAAGATCTTCGATGTCAGTCGTCAGCAACGTCGCAAAAAGATTCTTTCGGGTGAATCGCAAATTGCCTTGGAGGTCTGATTCATGAATCGCCTCTTTGCTGGGCTGCAGCGTACGCAGCTCTACATCAAATCCAATGGCCGCTGCGCCATGTGTGGCTGCTTACTCAACCCAGCCAAATGGGAAGCCGATCACATCCAGCCCTGGTCCAAAGGTGGACCTACAGAACAACTCAACGGACAAGCCCTTTGTATTCCTTGCCATCAATCCAAAATGACCACCCATCCAGTTGAACAGTATTTGCCTCAAAAAATTGAATTGCGGAAGTGGCAGCAGGAATTTGCCCAGCGGTTTCTTGATTTTGCGGGCACCCAGGCTTTTCTTGACCCCAATGACAGGAAGGCGTTCATCCTGAATGCATTTCCAGGATCAGGAAAAACGATTGCCCAGTTGGCCGTTGCCAAGTATTTGATCTCCACCGGTCTGTGCGACTGGTTCACGGTCGTTGTTCCATCCGACAAGCTTCGTTCCGACTTCGTCC
Source organism: Synechococcus sp. PH41509 (assembly GCF_020514285.1). NCBI lineage: Bacteria > Bacillati > Cyanobacteriota > Cyanophyceae > Synechococcales > Synechococcaceae > Synechococcus > Synechococcus sp. PH41509. The sequence continues at coordinate 49,669 of NZ_VTLD01000026.1, forward strand.
AGGTCGCTGAGATGTTCGGCTTGCGCCTCTACGGCGGCACGGCTCTCAACGTCAATTTCAATGTCCACCACGGCGTTGTCCTCACCTATCAACAGCTTTCATCCGAGACCCGCACCAGTCAGATCGCTGTTTGGACCAAGTCCCACCGCACGTTTGTCACCGCTGATGAGATCCACCACCTGTCAGACAAGAACAGCTGGGGTGAAAACTTCGAGCTGGCGTTTGAAGAGTCGACGGTTCGGCTGCTGACGACGGGGACACCCTTCAGGAGCGATCACTCCCGCATCCCCTGGTGCAGCTACGTCCGTATTTCAGAACGCCTTGAAGAGCTGGATCTCAAGGGATCCCATGCCTACTCCTATGGCTACGACGATGCACTGACCGATGGTGTCGTACGAGAGGTCGACTTCCCCACCTGGAGTGGCCGAGTCCAGTGGCGCGTCAGTTCACCCGATGGAACGTCCACGGACTTCGATCACACCTTTGATGACGATCTGAAGGAGATCTATCCAGACCTCAGTGAGGCGGACGTCGAGAAGCTGATGAACCAGCGGAATCGCTTTGCCGTTGAAGCGGACACCCAATACATCCGCGATCAAATCATTGCGGCGGATCGAACGCTCCAAAGCATTCGCCAAACGCACCCGTGGGCAGGCGGCCTCATTGTTTGCCAGGTGCGTGAGCATGCCGATGCCATGGGCCGTCTGGTTGAGGAACTCACCGGTGAGAAGCCTGTGGTTGTGCACGGGGATGTGGAGGAAGCCAAAGACAAACTGCGCTGCTTCCAACAAGACACCACGCCAAGTCGTGAACGCTGGTTAATCACGGTTCAGATGGTCACCGAAGGCGTCGACATCAAGCACCTTCGCGTCTTGGTTTATGCCACGAACAAAACAGCCCCACTGTTCTGGACCCAGGTCTTGGGTCGCATCCTTCGGCATGAACCGGAGGCACCGCTGGATCAAACGGCGGTGTTCTATCAATACGGCGATGAACGATTGCGGGAATACGCCAAGCGCATCCATGAGGCGATTCAGACGCATCGCCAATTGAAGGAGGAGAAGCAACCTCGTGACCCTTCAGAACGTGGCGAGAACAACCCCGCGACCGTCGAGGGTCTTAGCGCCGAGGGAGAAGGGGACGTCCACATCTTTGGCGGCAAAGAGTATTCCGCTCAGGAGGTGGAAGCCCTTACGGCTTATGCGAACTCTCTTGGCATTCACCCCGTGAAGCTCATTGCCCTATTGGAGGCAGCTGGAGACACCAATTTCTGGGATGCGGCCTACAGAGCCAGAGACCAAGCCGATCAAGCGAAGGGACAGGCGGGGAATCAATCGGTTGATGACTCCATGGCGAGCTGACCCATGAAAGACAACAACGAACAACTTTCCGCCGCTAAGGCCGAATGGCTGCAAACCCTTGATTACGACTGCCGCGTCAACACGATCAACTACTGGGCCTTGCGGGACCAACTCCGCTTTGGTCGCCTGGAAGGTCTGGCAGCAAAGCTCTACGGCTTCATCAAGGTGCGTGGCTGGCAGAAGCTTGGGGTTTTCTCTCCCGATGGCCTCAAACGAACCGTCGCGACGTTCTCTTCCTTTGTGGATTGGTGTGGCGCGGACTATTCGGATGGTGGGCTGAAGCTGGCCCCTGGGGAACTCTTCCGCATCCTCACCAATTCGATTGAGTTCGAGCAGTCAGCTGATGCCGCCAAAGCATTGGTGCAAATCCTTGACCCCGCAACGCTCGAAGCCTGTTCAGACAGCTTCAGCAAGATCACGGCAGGCCATGCCTGCACCTACGGCGAGCACTGGGAAGAAGTGGAGCAAGTGATCGAGCAATCGATTCACAACCCGCCTCTGCAACTCAATCAAGAGGTGGTGGGTCCTGAGCCCACTAAACCCCGCGCCAATTCCATCCCTGCTGTTCTCGACAGGCTGCACCGCTATTCGTTGAGCCCAAAGCTCTGCAAGCAAAGGGGTACGACGCAGGCAGCGGTTAAAGACGCCTACCAGCAACTGCTCGATGGGTTGGTTCGACCCACAACTGCGCTTCGTATCGCTGGTCTGTTGCCACCCAGTAAGACAGCATCCAAGTCGATCTACATGGTCAACGACCCCAAGGAGGCTGCAAAGCGGATCCTCAAAGTCGTTGGTCAGAACAATGCTGCAGAGATCGCGGATCAGTTGAAGACGCTCTTGGCCTCTTAGTGCTGAATGGCCCGGATGCGAGGCAGGGCTGGCTGCAAACCAGCCACCTGCTTCGCAGCTTTGCCATGGGCATGGATGCCGATATTGGCCTTCTTGCCATTGCACAGCAGGCAGCGCTCACACTGCACGCGGTTATCGGTGAGCTGCGCCGGGCAGGTCTTCGAGCCTTCGATGACGGCGTCTGGAGCAAACACCCGAAAGGTTTTCCAGCCTTGGCTTTGCGCCATCTCCTCTTCCATCGCCGAATCCACCGACGCCATGAAGATGCCCTTGTAGTCGGCAGCAAACTCCTGGAACCACTGGTGGGTGTACCCCGTGTGGCCCTTGGCAAACATCAGCAGGTTCGCCACCACCGTGATCGGCATGAAGGCTGGATCGCCATAGGCGCCAAAGCGCACCACCCGGCCTTGCACCGCCTCCTCATAGGAGCTGATAGGCGCATAACCACCAGCTTTGTAGGTGCGCCAAATATTCGCTGGCGCCTGGCCCACGTTCACGTAGCAGGTGCGCTTGGTGCCGGAGCCGCGGTGGGGGCAGTTGCCGCAGATGCAGCTGTCTTGGCCTGTCTTCACCGCATCGAGCGGATGCAGATCCCGCGGCAGGATCCAGGTCTGCACCATGTCGCCGGTTTTACGGTTGCTGGAATGCAACGTCGCAATCGAGACGATCGGCTGGCCATCAAAGGGGCTCGGCCCTTCATGCAGCACATAGCCCTTGGCCATCCCTTCAACCCGCGCGCCTGCTTTGGAGGTAGCCATGGCCATGGCGCGAGGCCTCAATCCACAGGAATCCCTCAACTGATGGAGGGATTCATCCCACCAACTCCCTCAAGTGAGGGATGTGAAAGCCAGCTCTCTTCAAGACAGTGGGGGCATGCCTGCTGACAACACACCTCCCATTCGCAAACGCTTGGCAGCAGAAGCCAAGGGGGTTGCGACCGACCCCATCAACCTGGCCATAGCGCGCGAGGTGTTGCGGCGAGTGCGCGAGGGGGAGTTACCGGCCTCTGCAAATCAGCAGTCAGGTCAACCAAAGATCACCCCATGACCAACCTCACAACTCCTGGTGAGTGGGATTACAGGCCCAAACCCTTAACGGGGCCATCGCGAAAGCACGGTGAAGGACAAGAAAAAGACGTCATCACCGCCCCACCAGCGGCCGCCATATCCAGAAAGCCCCGCCCCTGTGGTGGGGCTTTCCCATGCAGATGCCAACCCGCCTTCGTGTCATTGGGCACAACACCCTTGCAATAGAGCCAGCAGATTGATGCTGTTGCTTCAAAGCTGTGGCCAGCCGGCTGCGTCGATCCCTGCTTCAACTCGGTGACCGAGTCACCCGTCGCGTGCCGCGATGGCCAGAAGGATCCTGGCCCGACGCCATGCAGCGCAGCCCGCGACGGGTACGAAGCTCAGCCAGGGATGTGATCAAAAGTAGCGCCAAAGCTGCGATTGATCTGGGCCGCCAGGCAGCACGCCTGGGGATGGAATCGATCAAAAGAACAAGCAACCGATGAATGGAAGCTTGTTGGTGCTGTCCGTTCTGCTGTTGATTGCTGGTGTGGCCTTGATCAGCCTGGGCTGAATAAGCACAATCACTCAACAAGACAAAACGGATCAATCGACGACCAAAATCAGAAAAAACGAGATCAGTTGATACAGATCACCATCCAGTTTTGCTCGATCGTTAGTTCAGCGAAGCCAGGTTCAAATGGAATTTCTGATTGCTAGTTGCTTCATCTTTCCGCTATCGGCGCTGTGGATCCAATCCCGGGAAGACGAGAACAACGAAGATGAGATGGACTTTCTTTGAGCCAACGACTTGGCCTTCGGGCTCAAGACCTGGATGACGGCAGCGCTGAGCCATTCAATTCATGGGCCAGAAGATCCTTGGCCAGCATCGTCAGAGCAACACCCATAAGTGCCAGAGCAATACCCTGATTTTCGTCTGAAGCAACAGCTACATTCCGGGATAATTCAAGATGTTTTTCCCAGGAAAAATGCATCAGATCCAGAGCTGCAAATGCTTTCTAAGGCCATAAGCCTTTGCGATCCGATTGATTAGCCGCATTCAGAAATGTTCTGTAACGGTGGCAATGTATTGAGCTGATCATAGTTCTCTCTAATCGGTTGCAAACACTACGGTTTCAATTTGCAGCACCAAAAGTTCTGGGTTACTTTCCGGTCGCAAAGCCACAAGCCAATGGAACCGATTGCGTTGACTCTGGGCCAGAAATTTGAAATCGAGAAATTTTCACGCGAGATCGACAACTCAAAGGATCTTCAGGCCCTCCGCAGTATTGCGAAAGACCTTTTGGTGGCCTGGAAACAACAGCAAGCCGCCTCGGACTGGATCATGCGCCAACCGAGAGATCTCTGAAGACAGCTTGTTTCGTTCAAAGCAAATGGAGGGCAACCAAATGATCACAACGATCGCGGTGGAAAGAGATGCTCTGCGCCTTTTGCACAAGGCGATTGCTGAGGCCTACGTCAGCTGGCCTGGGGGTGATGCAAACGAACAAGCCCTCCTGTTGGACATGAAGACCAAACTCTATGCAGCCTTAATGGATCACCTGTTCGAGTCTGATTCCAATTAAGCCTTTCCCAGCTGAAGCTGTTCATCCAGTCGATGTTGAACCGGCCTGGACTGCAGTCACTTCTTTTCTACGAAGCGGTAAAAAAACTCATGTTGAACACGGCGCAATGGCAACAGACTGAACCCGCCCGCGGAGCTCGACATGCAAACCGATCGCTCCCGCCTACGTGAACTCGAGATTCGTGTCGCCAACCCGCAGCACTGGAGTGCGGGCGAAAACGAGATCAATGTTGAAAATCTGAGGCAGTTGCGCTTTCAGATCGACGATCAACTCAAGAAACTGCGCCAGCATTCATAAACCTGCGCCTCAACGCAATCAGACAAGAGCCGATCAACACCCCGAAGCCAACGGAACCGGCAGGCCCGCTCTTGTTTCAGCGCCCCACCAAAAGGCGATCACCCTCACGGACTGGACGACGAATACTCGACTCCTGATCAGCGACCCTGATTCGGAGCAAAACCCTTCCAGGCCAATTGTTCATTAACGAACAGGAGGCCAAGCGGAGCGAATATTTACACAAAGAAACATAGTGTTACAGTCTGTAAACACCTTGTTACGTCCTGGATGTTCACGCTCGATAAAGCTCGTCAGATCTTCCCGGACACCCTTACTGCTGATGCCGTTCCGGCCATCACAGCCCGCTTCCAACTGCTTTCCGCAGAAGACCAGCTGGCACTGATCTGGTTCGCCTACCTCGAGATGGGTCAGACCATCACCATCGCCGCCCCCGGCGCTGCACGCATGCAGTTGGCTCGTCCGACCCTTGACCAGATCTTGGCCATGAGTTTCGACGAACAGACAAAGGTCATGTGTGACCTCGCGGGCAAGATCAACAGCCCGATCTCCAATATCTATGCATACTGGTCGGTGAACGTAAAGCTCTGCTTCTGGTACGAGCTGGGCGAATTCATGCGCCAGGGCAAAGTCGCCCCCATTCCCCAGGGCTACAAGCTTTCGGCCAACGCCAAGTCGGTGCTGGAAGCGGTGAAGAAGGTCGAGCAAGGCCAGCAGATCACCCTGCTACGCAACTTCGTTGTCGACATGGGATTTGATCCCAACATTGACGACACAAAGATCGTTACGGAGCCGATCGTCGCCCCCACACCGGTGGATGAGCGCGAAGAGATCTTCATTCCTGGCGTTCTCAACCAGACGATCCTCAGCTACATGCAGCTGTTGAACGCCAACGATTTCGATCAGCTGATTGATCTGTTCCTCGACGACGGCGCTCTCCAGCCCCCCTTCCAGCGTCCGATTGTGGGCCGTGAAGCGATCCTGAAATTCTTCAAGCGAGATTGTCAGAACCTGAAGCTGATGCCCCAAGGAGGCTTCGGTGAACCGACTGAAGGTGGTTTCAACCAGATCAAAGTCACCGGCAAGGTGCAAACCCCCTGGTTTGGCCGCGAAGTGGGCATGAACGTCGCCTGGCGCTTCCTGCTCGACGACAACGACAAGATTTACTTCGTCGCGATCGACCTTCTCGCCTCACCCGCTGAACTGCTGAAACTTGGTGCCAAATGACGGCCTGAAGCCCTCTGTTCAGCGAGGCCTACAACTAGGAGCACTGATCTCAGTCTCCTGGCTGGTCACGCTGATCATTGGTCTGCGTATTGAGCTGAATCAGCTGCATCCCCTGCTGATCACCAGCTGGATTCTGTGTCGCAGCTTCCTGCACACCGGACTATTCATCCTTGCCCACGACGCCATGCACAACAGCTTGGCGCCTGGTCATGCCCTGATCAATCAGAGAATTGGCCGGGTGTGTTTGTGGATGTACGCGGGTCTGAATTACGACGTCTGCAGATCGAATCACCGCCGACATCACCTGATGCCGGAATCGGAAGCCGATCCAGACTTCTGCCCGACCAACAACCGCTCCGTTGTGGCCTGGCTGACTCGCTTTCTGAGAAATTACCTCAATCCGGCGCAACTCAGCAGGCTAATCCTGGTTTTGATGGTTCTTTTGTTGGCAACCTCCAGCGATCAAAACCATCCATGGATCACAGTTTCCATTACATATCTGCTTCCCTTGCTCATCAGCACCGGACAGCTTTTCTTTGTTGGCACCTACTTGCCCCATCGCAAAGAACACCCTAAAGAGAGCCATGAAGTTTCAATTAAAAGCCTGAATCTTCATCCTTTTATATCTCTTCTCGCTTGTTACCATTTTGGCTATCATCGCGAGCACCACAACAACCCGAACGCTCCCTGGTTCCTGCTACCAGAACTGCGCACGGGTCAATTTATTCACTGAGGTCTGGCTCAATCCAGACGCTCGACGTTATCCCTCCTCATCCACCACATGTCTGCGACCGACTGGACCTCTGAAGAAGAAGCGGTGGCGCGGCATGCCTTCGCATTGGGCAAGCAACGATCCGTGGTGACCTTGATTGAAACTCTCAAGGACCAGAGCGCCAAACTTGACACACCAGAATCGATCTGGAGCCTGCACGATTTTTTAAGCACCGAGCGCTTTCAATACGAAGGAAGAATGGAATTTGATTTCAGCAATATTCTGTTCACACTGGCCGACATGATCAAGCAAGATTTGATCAAATACGACGATCTAAACGGACTCAATCAACTCAAATTGAGCAAGATCAAAGCCATGTCGATGTTCTGAAAAACTGCATACCTTTTCAGGATTGTTGCTCCTGAATGGATCAGAGAGTTTTTAGAAGTCTTCGCCGAAACTCCCCCACATGAGTACGGCTCGAAGTACAGTCGTCATCAGCGCTAAACCAGAGATATCGTCGCAAGCCTGATTAACCCAGCACTCAAGCCATTCCTCTGAGGTCGACTGAAACTATGTTTTGGATTTAAGGATTGCTGTTGAGCTGGCTCTTCAGCTCGGCAAGACGATTCATGAGTTGCTCATAGCGTCGCATCGAAATTTTATCTTTGTAATCCTTCAGTGCCAATGCAAGTACGGCAATTTCCTTCTCAACTTTTCGTCTCCTGCTCTCCTTGATCGCTTCTTCCGCTAGGCCCATCAGAAAGTCTCCTCGCGGGGCAAAGCCTGGAGGGTCGTCACTTGGCTGGCTTGGATCATGCAAACCGCCAGGATCAATCATCGTCGAGGGCTTTTTCGGCAACGTCAGCCGCCACTAGAAAAACATAAGAAAGTGCATTCATACGACTTGCAAGATCCCTAATCGAGTCAATAATTTCTTTTCTCGACAGGCCACTTTCTCGCTGGAGGCGAATAATTTCATGGGTCAAACGAGTCTCATTGTCTCGACCGTAGCTGTACGCAGTTCCAAAACAATCCTCACTTTTCTCATCATTCCTGCAGGCTTGCGCGAAGTCCGAGGCTATTTTTTGGGAAAAATCTTCAACCTGACTGCTTTCCATTATTGCCAAACGGATTTGCATAAATATAATCGATCAGGGCATGAAGTAGCATTAATTTATCAGGCCAATAATTCAAGCTTCTCACACTTGCTTATAAGTCGATAGCAAAACTTTATGTTTTTTCGTTGAGAACCAAAAAGATCTTTATTGCCTGCCCTCTAAGGAGAGGACAGTGCAAAACTCTCTTGCCTGAGTGGGACATTGGTCGCAATCCAGGCCTTCGGAGGCTTCTCTGATGCGTCTTTTTGACTGAGAAGAGCTTCTTTTTTTGGAGCATCACAAAGGTGTGAATCGATGTTCCTCAACTGAGATTGCCATCGCCATCCAGGACACTCTGTTCATTCCCTGGCAATCCCAACTGTTCGCGCTCGATTTGGCCCACCAGTCATGATCAGGCTTGCCATCATCACGTCGGGGCACCGCTCCGGCAGCACGCGCTTCACAGAGCTGTCTTCTGTTGCCGTCGCGCCACCCCCTTGCCTCGATACCGCGCCACCCACGAACCAACGGAAAAGCCAGGCGGTGAAGGCTGGCTGGTGAGCCCTGAGCAGCAAATGGTGGTGCAGTTCAAACCAGACTCAGCCACCGTCCATTCCCAGTGGGTTGCGGTGCACACCTACTACTGGGTTCCGCCTCGGCCACCGATGCCACAGACCCGCCGGCGGATGCTCCGCCACAACGCGATCGAAGCGTGGAACACGATGCTCAAGACAGGCTGGCAGCGCTGCTCTCCCCCCGTGCGCTGATGAATGTCAATGACAAATACTGGACCAAAACAACAGCTTCCGCCAAGGTTGCAAAAGTCACAATGAATTGATGACCAACGGATCCGGCACGTGGGTTAACAATCAGCCCCCAGCAGCATTTGAGAAGCTCTGGAGAGGCTTGGCACTGGTAGGAGCCATCCACATTGGAGGGATGCTGATCAACGTCATCTTCCAAATGATGGGAAACAGCAGCTTGGATGGCATTCCTGCAAAATTCCTTGGTCTTTGATCAATCCCAGCCCGACAACGCCATAGGAATGCAGCCCCCGCTTGGACGGGGGTTTCTTTTTGCCCAGTTGAAACGAGCTGCCAGAGGAAACAGCAATCAGCAATACCGCGCAAAGACCCAGCCCTCTCATGCTGAGCAAATTTACCCATTGTTAAGAGAGATTGAGTAGCATTAAGTTCTGCCCGCATGCACGAGTTGTTCCTGAGGAGTGGGCTCTTTGGGAACCTTTTTTTCGGTAAGTTGTCTCACAGGACTGCGATGTATCCCGTAGGTGGGCCTGCGGATACATCTCTTCCTAGACAGGTTTAGCCCTTGGATTGAAATCCAAGGGGGGTGAGTGAGGGAATCTGATCACTTTTTCCTCCAAAAACCTTTGCAGTGAAGTTTTCATTGCCACAAGCAGGAGCGGGCTCCCTCGGATCAGAGCCTTGCTGCTGGCTCTGACGCTCTTGATCTGCCCCCCGATAACAGCGGCACCGATCAGCCGCGATGATCCGGAATCGGCCGACCCCGCCAGCAAGGGCATCTCCAGCGCCAGCGGATCAGCCGTGGTGGTCACCGCCAATCCCCTGGCCAGTGAAGCTGCGCTGAGAATTCTCAGGGAGGGCGGCACCGCCGTCGATGCCCTGGTCACCGCGCAAGCGGTACTGGCCGTGGTGGAACCACAGAGCTCCGGCCTCGCAGGCGGCGGATTCCTCCTCCACTGGGATGCAAAGCAACGCAGCTTGGAAGTGTTGGATGGCCGTGAAGTGGCCCCCGAGCGCAGCCAGCTCGACGACCTGCTCAACCCCTCGGGTAGTCCCCTCCCCTGGCGAGAGGCCACCGCCAAAGCCAACGCCATCGGCATTCCTGGCACCATTGCCCTGCTTTGGGAGGCGCACCAAAACCACGGTCGTCTGGCCTGGGCCCACACCTTCCAACCGGCGATCCGCCTGGCCAGCGTTGGCTTTCAACCGAGCCCCCGGCTGCGGCGCTCCATTCGTCTTGCCCAGCGTTTCGGTGTGGCCCACAGCCCCGGTTTTCAGGCGCTGTACCTGCCCGGTGGCCAGCCCCCGCCGGCGGATCAACCGTTCCGCAACACCGCCCTATCCCAGACCCTGAGGCTGCTGGCCCGTGACGGTGGGCCGTCCTTCTATCAAGGGCCGTTAGCGCAGCGAATCCTCGACGGGATCAATGCCCTGCAGGCCAGCGAACCAGACTTCCGTGGCTGGAGCCCAGTCGATCTGAACAGCTATGCCGTGCTGGATCGCGCCCCCCTCTGCCGCCAACAGCTTCAACATCAGATCTGCACGATGCCGCCCCCCAGCAGTGGTGGGTTGGCGCTGCTGCAGACCCTCGCTCTGCTGAGCCAGAGCAGCGATCTTCCAGGGTCCAGCGCAGCAGAGCCTGAAATCTGGAGGCAGCTGGGCCGAGCCCAAGCCTGGGCCGATGCCGACCGCCTTTATTGGGTGCGTGACCCGCGCGATGGAGCGGTTCCCACCGTTGGCTTGCTCGATCCGGGGTACATCGCAAAGCGAGCCAAGGCCATGCAGATCGCCGAGGCAACGCAACCCACTCCAGGGCTGCCACCGGGGACGGATCGCTACCCCTTCGGTCGGCCTGGTCAGGGGCAGGAGCAGGGGACCACCCAGATCACGATCGTGGATGCCGGAGGCAATATTGCCTCCTACACCTCCTCAGTGGAGACAATCTTTGGGAGTCGGCACCTGGTGGCCGGCATGGTGATGAACAATCAGCTCACCGACTTCGCCTTCAGCCCCAGCCTTGGCGGCAAACCGGTAGCGAACCGTCGCCTGCCAGGACGGCGGCCGATGTCGTCGATGGCGCCCACCCTGGTGTTCCGTCATGGTCAACCGGTGCTGGCCCTCGGCAGCCCTGGCGGTCGGAGCATTCCGCATCTACTCAGCCGGGTGTTGGTGGCATCAATGGTCTGGAACGAGCCGCCAACGCGAGCGGTGGCCCTGCCCCATCTCTCCAGGCGGGGCGAGACGCTGGTGCTGGAAAACGATCCCCCGCTCGCCTGGCCGTTCCCGCTGGAGCAGCTGACAACAAAAGGGCCACTACGTCGTCAGCCCATTGGCAGCGGCACCGCCCTGGTGCAGAAAATCGATGGTGCTTGGCAAGGGGTGGCAGACCCGCGCCGTGAGGGAACTGCCCTGGCCCTGCCATGACCCAGCCAACGGGCGATCAACCCTTGGAGCGGATGTTCGTGAAGCTGGGCACTCCATTGCCCCAGGCTCGGGTGATGGCCAGGATCAACGCTCCGATCAAGGCCAGGTTCATCGCGAAACCACTGTCCACCGGGAAGGTGTGAAAGATCAGCGTGGTGGGCACCAGGAACAACAGCAGCAGGGAAGCCCCCAGCACCGTATTGCTACCGAACACCAGCAGAATCGATCCGGCGATCAACACCACAATTGCCGCCACCAGCAGAACCGATGCCAGCGGCTCAGGAATGCCCTTGGAGGCAATGAAGCCTGCCGTTTCAGCGAAGTTGCTGAACTTCCCCGGCAATGCATTCACAAACACGGCCGCCATCAGCACCCGGCCGAGAAAGTCGAACAGCTTCGAAGCAGTCATGGTCAGCAAAAGCCCGCAGGGGCACGTGAGTCATGAGAATCACCCTAGGGAGCAACTGTTCATTCTGAACAGCCATAAAAAAACCCCTGAGGGTCGAGCCTCAAGGGTTGGTCCTCTCATGAACATCTGTCCGGGTCAAGCGTCGCTCAGGAGGCTGCAACACAGGGAGAGGAGAACCGCCCGCAACGGTTCGGATCTCCCCTTCCCCAAGCCGAAACAGACGGCCAAGAGCCCATCACGACAGGATCGGCGACCTACAGGTCGACGTATCCCCTGACAGGGGGATGGAGATCCGGTTGCAGACGCAGTAAGACGGGTGCATTCACGGCAAAGCCATGAAGCTTGACCTGGCTCACGCGCAACCGATGGGACATCTCATCGTTGAGGGAAACCACAGACCATTTCACGCTCTTGCCTGTGCGCTACGGCCAGCAACACTGCGGATCGGACGGAAGGTCTCAGACCGATGACAGCCAATCCTCAACGTTTTCTCGTTCGCTACAAAACAGACGACGGTAGCCAACACACGCTGCAACTCCAGGCAGCTGATCGCCAAGAGGCGCGCATCGTCGCCATGGAAACCAATGCGTACGTGCGCCGTTATCCAACCAGTGTGGATTCAATTCTCCGGGCCGCCTGACGGCGCCTGAAAATTGTTCGAACACTCAGGTTGCTGCCCCCTCGCCTGACTGTCGATGTTGGAGATCAAACCATTCACGACATCCGACCTTGACTTTGTGACAGGTCTGGCCCGTGAACAGGGTTTCGCTCCTGGTGTGGGCGATATCGAGATCTATGCCAACACCGATCGCCAGGGGATCTGGTTGGCTTGGCAAAACAACCAGCCGTTGGGATGCATCGCCGCGGTGACCTACAACCCCTGCTACGCCTTCATCGGCCTGTTTGTTGTGAAGCAGGACCATCGCGGCCAGGGCATCGGCCATCGCCTCTGGCGACATGCCCTGCAGACGCTAAAGAGCGTGGAGTGCATCGGTCTAGAAGCAGCGGTGCAGATGGTTGGCTTCTATGAAAAAGCCGGTTTTCAGAAGGATTGCGTCACCACTCGCCGGCAGATGTTGTGCCTGAGCGATCAATCGAACAACCCGAACACAACCCTTCTCCATCGCAGCGACATCAACGTCGTGTCATTGCGCGACATCTCACTAGAGGCCATCCAGCGTTACGACGAACGCCACGAAATCAGCCCGCGCCCCCATTTCCTTGAACTGTGGCTTCGCCACAAGGCCGGGGAGGTGTTCGTGGCCATGGATACAAAGGGTGAATGCCATGGCTATGTGCGCATTCGACCCTGCCTCCTCCCGATTGGCGACGGTTGGCGGGTGGGGCCATGGCTTGCAGAAGACGCTGGGATGGCATCGCTATTGCTAAACAACGCCATGGACCGCCATAAGGGAGTCGTTTTGATCGACACCCCCGGGCACAACCACTCCGCCAAAACCCTTACAACGGCGAAGGGTTTCAAGCCCATGGGATCAACGGTGCGCATGTACAAAGGCGTGATGCCGAAAGGCCACGATCGCAACGTTTATGGCCTGGCCTGCCTCGAGCTGGGTTGATCTGCCTGAACAGACCTGAGCGGCACTGATCACTCCACAAGGAATTCGCTACGCAACGCCCGCGCATCCTGGATGCGTTGCCCCATGGCGAGCTGGCGAAGACGTGTGTTCAACCAGGCACGCAGTCGTGTGGATGAGACCGACTTGTTCAGCAGGCCATCCGAAAACTCAGGCGCGCCAAAGGGAATGGTCATCAACCGCGGACGGCGGCTCAGGTTAATCAGATCAAGGCCACGGCCTTCCCACTTTCAGCCGATTCAGCCCTGAAAGGCAATGCGTGTTCGTGCTGATTGCCGGGACTCGACCCACCCCCAAGAATGTGTCCATCGAGATCGGAGGCGTCCATGGGTGACGACGGTCCAACCGAGCAGACGTCAGAAGCAAACTGACTTTCAGGCCCCTGCTCCAACAGTTTTCACACCTCTTGTCGGGTGCGCCCTTCGACGGGCCTTGTGCGAAAGGCCAGGCCGATCGGCACTCCATCTGCACCGTGTCAGGTGCCCTAAGGAGCCCCCTTCACCCGACCCCTTGGAACATGGCCCCAGGTGCCACGAGCCAGACGCTTCGACTTTCCTTCAGCCGAAAACCTGATGGAGTGCGTCATGCACAAGCGAGCGATCTAGGCCGCCCGTTCATCGGAACGGGACGGCCACTTCAAGCCTGAACGACACCGTTCAGAACCAGACCCCCGGCCCCCTCCGTCAAAGGGGTCGGGGGTCTGCTGTTGCGAAGCTTGCTTGAGTCAGGCCTTCCGCTTTTGATCCGCCTGCCGCAACTGTTCCCGCAGGATGATCGGGTCGTCACAGTGGGATCGCCGGTACAGCGCCTTGATCTTCCGGGATTCCTCATCGAGCAATTCCAACTCGACCGCATCGGCCATGCCCACAGTGAAATCTGCGATCTGGCGGTCTTCAAACTGATTCTCCAAAGCCATCAACTCCTTCAACGAATCACTCATATAGAGGCAACTGGACGCCATCAATTTGAGATTTTCCCGGATTTTTAGATCCGCCTGCTCCCGCACATCCCGCGCTTGTTCGAGCGTCGCAATCAAATCACTACTCGCCGACTCTTCGCTCATGGCAGCAAACACCGGTAAAGCTGTTGCGCAACCCAGCACCAACACCAACAGCAACGCCAGAACGGATTGCAGAACCCTCATCCGAACCTCGAAAGACACGTCACGATAAAGAAGCTGACCCTGGCAGCCACCCCTCGAATGGGGGAGAAGTCGCCTGGGATCAGTGCAGACAACCACTCGAATGGGTGATGTGTTGCGATCACATGTTCGCGATGCTTTGGGGGACAAGACGAGACCAGGCGCAGCAAAAGACCATGACAAGCACAACGGCCAAAGCACAACTGCTGGAGCTGCTCACCGAACCCATCAAGGGTTGCAGGGGGCTTTACGCCCATCGGCAAGACCTGATGCAACGCGTGATGCGAATGCCAGACCTGGAAGTGCGGGATCACCTTGTTCGACTCAAGGCCAGTCACTTCCCAGGAACCTGAGGCCGACGAAGGCACAGGCCTGGATCCCTAAGAAACACTGAGGGAGGCAAAGAAAAGCAAACCCGTATCAGATGTCGCAGTCAAGTCCAATTTGAAATCCGTAGGACGGTTTTGCCTCAAGCGTCGCCCTATGGCCGAGCCTCTGCATCTGCCGTACTCCGTTCAAGGCAACGGAACAGTCGAATCCATTGGACATCACTTCTACCGGGTGTGCGGCCCGGCAGGATGCACCGTCGTGATGGGACTCAGCAATGCCCTCTATCTGAGCCGAAACGTTCCGGCAGTTGGGCGTAACAGCGGCTCACGCAGGCGACTGAACTAGATCTTGCGCAAAGCGATGCCACTCACAGCAGGGCCATAAGTTGCAACCGGATCCGCAGCATGAATAAGAAAGAAACACTGCATCCATTGGCAGTGGTCGTTATGTTGAGATCCCCCATCACCTGGCCCGCTGCTTTGGCGGGCTTTTTTGTGATTAGACCCCAGAGAAAGGCCTAGGTGAGCTGAACTGCAGGCCAGCCACAAAAAAGGGAGGGTTCCCTAGTCCCTCCCCTTGTTCGACGCAGATTCCCCCTGTTCTGAGCTGGGGGTCACCCTTTCATTGTGTATCGCCAAGAACCAATAAACATCGGTGCTTTCACCTAGGGGCAGACAAACGCATCACCCCCATCCATCGACACCGCCCCCACTGGCGACCCAAGACACAACGCCTGCTCAGGGATCCAGAACACCGGCATCGAGATTGCAATCGGGATTGAGCTTGATCAGCATCCAGAGCAACATGGCCGAACAATCACGATCACTGACGCCGTAATCGTATTTCCAGTCAGTCACCATAGAGGTGAGCTCATGTTGAGCCTGGGTAACAAATTCATCATTCCATTCCTGCACGAATTACCCCCAGAACTTCAGGTCAGGCCTTGCATTCACTCCTCTTCAAGATCTTCTTCTCTCACATAGAAGGGCTCATCCACACCGGGCTCATCGTTCTCCAGAACCAAAACCTTTAAGGAGTCATCACTTTCAAAAACAAAAAGGCCATCCTCGTCAGGATGCACCCCCTTCATTTCGGGATGCTGATTAACCAGGCGATCGAGACGACGGTTCTCCTTCCAGAATTTGAAGCCTTTTTCAAACAGATAAACCATCAGAGCCAAGTTCACCAGCGCGAGGGCGAGGAACTCCAAGGCCTGCATAGGTCAAAACCGAGTTCTGGTGACCCTAGCGAGAGATGCAAGCACAGCCCATAACAAGCGATACCAACCTCAATGCAATGGAGCCGAAGCGCGACAGGACAGCGACGAGCGACCATAATGAGAATGATTCTCGAGCTTTGTGGAGGCTGCGATGGGTCAGGTGTGCCTGATTTCAGGTCCTCCGGGGTGCGGAAAAACATCCTGGGCACTCAAAACACTTCAAGATCACGGCGGCCCCTGCGCCTACCTGCGCCTGGAGGAAGAACCAGAAGCGGGGCTTGAGCAGGGAGCCGACAGCGGTATCGACCTGAACTGGCTCAAGGACCAGATCCCCAGGCTTGAGGAGGCGACGCCATCCAATGCAGCAGACCTGAAGGAGGAGGACGATGCGCTCACGTTGATCGAAGTTCAGAGGTTTCGTACTCCCACCCAGGAGGGCATCGATGGCTTCGGAATCAACGTCCGCTCAAAGCTGGACGCCTTGCAGCTGCGACCTGACCAAGTCATGCACTTTGGGCGAGACCCAGAGTTGCCTTCGAATGACACCTTGGAGTTCAGCAAGCTTGAGGCTTGGCATACATCCCTTTCAGGTTGTGTATGGGACCCAGACAGCCTCAGCAGCTTCTGGTTTGAACTCGTCAATGGTGCCTACGGCGATGTGTACCGCGCCAAAGGATTGATGAATCTCCCCGACGGGCGTTCATTTTTCTGCAATTGGATGGTGAGCCAACAGGGATCACAGTTTCTGCCCTTGGACGCCACGGCTCCCCCCACAGGGCGCCCCAGTCGAACTTCAGAACTGGTCGTTCAAGGCAAGGCACTCAATCCTGAAGGAATGCAAGCAACCATCAACGATTGCCTGCTCGCAGATGACGTGCTCATCGCGCAACAACAACAGCTCCAGCAACAACAACAACCCTCATTGGAAAGCTGACTGACATGAAGCATGCCGTCATCTCCTGTTTGCACGCCAACCTGGCAGCCGTTGAGGCCGTCCTCGACGACATTGACTCCCACGGGATCAAAACCATCACCTGTCTGGGCGACCTTGTTGGTTACGGACCTCAGCCCAATGAGGTGGTGGAGTTGGTGCGACAGCGCCAAATTGCCACGTGCCAGGGGTGCTGGGATGAGGACATCATTGATGGCTTGAATGCCTGTGAATGCAGCTATCCCTCCCAGCTGGCGGAACGTCGAGGCCATCGTGCCCACCACTGGACAGCCGCAACGCTCACGGAGGCGAACAAAGCATTTCTGGCCGAACTGCCCATGACATTCCGCAGAGACAAGCTGCTGTTTGTGCATGGCAGTCCCAACAGTCAGCACGAGTATCTGTTGCCTGACATGAACGCATTTGCAGCCCTTGAGCGGGTGGAAACAGCGGGAGCGGAAACCTTGTTCTGCGGCCACACCCACCAGCCCTATGTGCGCGAACTACGGCAGGGGTCCATTCGGGTGAAGGTGCAACAACGCGATCAAGGCACAACAACAGAACATGAGCTGGAACTGCCAATGCGGCGGATCGTCAACGCTGGTTCCGTGGGGGAACCACGTCATGGGAGCACGAAGGCGACCTATGTGATCCATGACGACAACACAGGAGACGTCACCATTCGAGAGGTCGACTACGACGTCGCCAAAACCTGTCAGGCCATCGTTGATGCGGGATTACCGGAGGTGTTTGCCTGGAGGCTCAGCCACGGATTCGAATACGCCGAGCGGGCTGAAGACGCCAGCCACGTGTGTGAGCGCTGATGGAACGCTGGGCCCTGGTGAGTGGTCTCCAAGGAGACCTGGATCTGTACGAGCAGATCCAGAAGGAGTTAAAGCAACAGCGGGGTGTTGCCAATCTCTTCGTTCTCGGTGATTTGATCGGATCACAACGCAAGTGCAATGCACTGCTCGAGCGTCTGAGACAGCCGCATCGCGCTGATCTTCAGCCCGAGTGCATTTATGGCTGGTGGGAAGAGCAGCTGCTTGCTGAGTCTGGCTACCGCGGGGAACGCAAGGCTGAAGGTCTCAGACAAGAGCAAGGAGAGGCTGGCGTCAACGCACTTCTTGCTGCCGTGGATGCAGACCATCTCAACTGGCTGGCATCGCTGCAATTTGGTTTCATCGAACTCGACTGCGCCCTTATCCATGGCAGTTCAGCTGATGTTGGTGACCAGCTGACACAAGACACTTCTGCCCTGGTGTTGTTGGATCGCCTGACGCGACTGGATGTCAATCGCCTCTTCACAGCACGCTGCCAGAGTCAGTTCAGGCTTGAACTTTCCGGTGGATCGATCCAATCGCATGTGAAGGACCATGCCGGAGAAGAGCAGAGCGAACAAGCCGTACCCAAGCGCAGCGTGATCGGTATTGGCGGAGGGAGGAACTACACCCTGTACGACCCCGCAACGGATCACATCGAATTTCGGATTGCAGGAGAACCCGTCCACGCCTCAGGGCTGGGCTTTGGCTGACTGCCTCGTTCATTCAGGCCAAACAAACCGAAAGGGCGTTCATACGCTGGGGCAATCGCAATCAGTTCATGGACGATCACAACCAACAACAGCTCACGGTGCGTGAAATGGTGAGAGCCCACGCTTATCCGCTGCTGGCTGCAGTTAGCAGCCTCAGCCTGCTCAGCATTGCTGTTCTGTTGATTCCGCAAGCGGTCAAAACCGATCGCTACAACCGCTGCGTCGATGCCCAGATCGCCATGCGGGTCGCGATCAACAGCGACGGACACACACAACCCGGCAAGATGAATGACCTGAAAGCCATCGAACACTGCGAAGGCTTCTGAACCAATGCCCGCCATCCAGCCTTTAACGGCTCTTGCCGTCGGTGTCGTGACCCTCTTGGTAAACCAAACGCCAGGATTGGCCCACGGCAAAGGGCTCTACGCCACCGAGGCGGAAGCTCAGCAGCGAGCTGCCGAAATCGGTTGCACCAGCGTTCACGAGAACAACGGACGCTGGATGCCTTGCGCTGATGAACGGGAACTCCATCAACAGCTGCGCAAGCAATGAAAACCTCCAGAACAACCAGCCGTCAGGCACGACGCATCCACCGCTGGCTGGTGCCAATCGCCGCAGCACCACTGCTGATTACAGCGGGCACTGGCTCCCTCTACAGCTTGCTCCTTGAGCGGAACATCGATGCCTTCTGGCTGCTCAAGCTACACACGGGACAATTCGGCTGGCTGAACCTCCAACCGATTTATCCAATCCTGCTGGGAGGGCTGACCATTGCTGTCACCGTGTCAGGGCTGACGATGCTGCTGAAACCATGCCGCTGAACGACGCGGCAGTCAAAAAACAGCAGGCAAAACAAACAACAAGAAAGGGAGTTGAGCTCAACCCAACTCGCTCACTCCGCGCAGGTGCATCCACAGGAACCGCTGCCATGGCATGGCTCGTTGTTGGGGTGTCCGCTGGCACAGGCCTCTGAACAGAAGTTCAGGCCATGCAGAATCACAGCTTTAGTCTCCTGAACCTCGCAGGTGCAACGCTCACAAGCACAACGAAGTAGCGCTGAAGACATAACGGACGGATGATCTGCGGATATCTATAGAGGCTTGAAACATCAGAGGCAAATAAAAGAACAAACCAACACAAAGAGCGAAGAAAATAGCGAGAATGATTATCAGCAAAAAACGCGACTAAAGGCTACAGAGCACTTAGAGGCACGAGCCGTCAACAAAACCGATAAAGACCAAGAGAGGCGGTTATAGATAAAAAGCTTCAAAAGGCAGGCCCAAAAGAGCAGGAAGCCAATAGCTACACGAGAGACAACAATTGACTACGCTCAAACGTTCACAAAAAAGAAAACATGAAACATAATGCGAGACAATAAAAGGATCCTCAAGTGAAAAATGCCATCAGAAAGTATCAACAAGCATCGCCATCGAGCCAAAACACTCAATGACATCAAAGACTGGTGTTTTGGACGAGCATCGCACCTTTCCCTTGCAGGCCAACACCAGGCCGCTCAGGCACTAACCAACGAGCACATGGAAGCCCTTGAGACGATCAGGCCGGAAAAAATGCTGTGGTTGAAGCATTAACAGACAGAGCACCCTTATCACGACGGCGTAATGTGTCATATCGAACTTCAAAAAGAGCAAATATCACAACAACGAACAAAGCCAACAATCCACAACGTGCTATAAAATCCATTCAGTACGAAACAACGATGATTTGTTTATACAGAACAGTAATCAAATAAGCGGTAACTCAACTACACCAGGAAGTATCAAAAAGCACACGTCAAAACGTCAATGAATACGAAGGGCGGGCACAACTCCAGGAGAAGCAGGCCAATACTGCTTAATGCTTCGGAAACAGTGCTTCTCGAGAGGCCTAGAGATAAAGAAGACGTAGAAATAAAAGTAGAGAATGGAATCATAAGAATTAGCGCCTATCAAGAAGGCAAAATAATTGACTTAACTTTAGCTTTTGCATGTAAATCTGAACCATGCAGATTCAATTACCCTGAAGAATTAGGGATAAGAATAGAGGCGATAACAGAAACAAGATGCCAAGCAAGCTATGGCCATGATCCAGAACAAAGATCCAACGACAGCATCATGGAATGGGTATTACAGCTACACATTGTCAGACTCGAAACAAACACAGAAAGTCGTCTCATGAAATTATTCCAACTATTAACGACCAGGCTTGGGATACGCACAACCGAGGGTTATTTGCTAGAACACACACTCTCTCATGGACGCATCGCTGAAATCATTGGAACCACAAGATCGACTGTTTCCAGAAGTATAAGCTCACTCAGAAAATCAGATAAAATCTACATTGACGAATTAAAGAATCAACTGATATTGCCGGCAAATCAAATCAATGACCACACCGACATGTTCCACCCTTCCATTTAGAACACTTTGACTTTTTACAGCCCTTCTTCTTGCTCTGCCGTAAATTGTCGTCGGATGAATTTGCCAAGATCCGATGGGAATCAACTTCTTAACTCTAATCGCTCCAACAAGCCCAAAACACGGATAAGAGTAACAAATGACACAAGCCCGTGAGCCTTCTTATTGATATTTGCCGAGACACAGCGAAGCCCCGATCAGACCACAGACATCGCCAAAAAAGGGCTGCGATGAGGCTGACAATGCAGAAAGAACAAGCAGATGTATAAAAAGCTACCCGAGAGTGCTGAAAACGAGTAACAGCAAATACAGCGCAACGGCAATATGGGCATGCCCATTTTGGGCTTTCCTGTGTGAGGAATTCAATGAAGCTTTTCCAGCAACTGCTGGTGGCTCCTGCTGCCCTTGGCCTTCTGGCCAGTGGCGCTAATGCCGCCGAGCTGAACATCAACGGCGTCTCTGATTACGCCTCTTCCGCTGATCAGGTGACCAGCGTCACCCAGTTCTCCGACGTCTACCCCACCGACTGGGCCTATCAGGCTCTGGCGAACCTGGTGGAGCAGTACGGCTGCGTGGCCGGCTACCCCAACGGCACCTTCCGTGGCAACCGGGCCATGACCCGCTACGAAGCGGCTGCCCTGTTGAACGCTTGCCTCGACCGGATCACTGAAGTGACCGACGAGCTGCGTCGCCTGCTCAAGGAATTCGAAACTGAGCTGGCCATCCTCAAGGGTCGCGTTGACGGCCTCGAGGCCCGTGTTGGCGAACTGGAAGCAACCCAGTTCTCCACCACCACCAAGTTGCGTGGTCAGGCTGACTTCTTCACTGGCGCAGTGAAGTATGCCGATCGCGACGAGTGCAACGAAAAATCGCCTGGTTCCTGCGAGAGCGATGGATTCAACTTCTCCTATCGCTACACGCTGAACCTCGACACCTCCTTCACTGGCAAGGATCGCTTGTATACCCGTCTTCGCACGGGCAACATGAAGAACGTCTGGACCGAATCAGACTCTTATCTGGCTGATGCCAAGAGCGGCGACAACACCATCAAGGTGGACAAGCTCTGGTATAGCTTCCCGATCGGCAACGAGTTCAAGGTCACCGTTGGTGCGTTGATCGAGAACTATTACATGATCGAAACGCCAACCCGTTACAAGCCGATCCTCAAGGCATTCAAACTGGGTGGTTACGGAGCTGTTCTCGGTGCCAGCACTGGCCAAGGCTTTGGTGTGCAGTGGCGTCAGGATGTCGATCCTGGTGATGCAGCATTCAATATTGCTGTGAACTACGTTGCCGACGGTGGTGACGGTGCGAAGAGCGGTTCCAAAAAGCAAATGTTCGGTGAAGACACCGATGCCTACCTGCTCAGCCAAGTTGGCTACGGCAACCGCAAGTGGCATGTTTCAGCGCTCTACGCTCTGAAAAATGCTCAACAGGACAAGGTTTGTGTAACTGACGAGCTGGGTGTGAAAACCTGCACGATCAAGACAGAAGCCAAGGCGGCTATGGGTTACTCCACACCCACGGCAAAGGATCTGGCTCACCCCCTCCACGCCGTTGGCCTTCGCGGCTACTGGTCACCTGAAGACAGCGGATTCATTCCCACCATCAGCGCTGGTGTGGACTTCGGCTGGTCTGATAGTGAATACCGCGGCAACTCCGAAGCCGTTAAGGGCTGGATGGTTGGCCTGAACTGGAATGACGCCTTCATGGAAGGCAACAAGCTGGGACTTGGCTTTGGTTCCTACTCCAGCTATGCAACCGAAGTTCAGGGGCAGAAGGCTGACGACCAGAACTTTGCAATCGAAGGTTATTACGACTTCCGTGTGACCGACAACATCACCATCACACCTGCTGTGTTCTGGGTTGATGATGCAAAGGGCAAAGATCAAGTGAATGGTGCCAACAAGTTTGGCGGTCTCGTCAAGACGACCTTCAAATTCTGATCCACATTTGATCAAAACACTGGCGCCCCACGGGGCGCTTTTTTTTTACATAAAAAAAGAGGGGCAAATGCCCCCTGAAATCAATGGCGGGTAAGAGTCACCAGCAGTTCTCACCCTCTCCAATAGGAACGCAGATATCTTCTTGTTCGGCTTTTTTCTTAAGAGCAGCAGCATCAGAATCCAACACACTTTCCTCATCAACAGCTTGATCTGTGGTCCATTCCTTAAGGCCACCCGCATCCTGAGCACGCAAAGCTGGTGCAGATGCAACAAGAAGCGAAGTCGCAGCGACGAAAACTGAGATAGCAGAGGGCTTTGGCATTTGAATAAAGCTAACTGTCCAATTGTAGGAAAGAGGGAGCCATAAAATACCAGTATTGAACATATCAAAAGCTACAAATCAGCTCGACAGACGGCGAACAGCATTCGTATAGCTTTGAAAAATCAAATCAAGTTCATCCGATCGGCCATGACGGGCAAGCAAGCCGCGAGCACCAGCATCAAGATTAAAAAGCAAGGAACGATCTTCCATAGACTTCACATAACTTTCAATCCAACCAACACAAACAAATCGTGCTCCACTTTCAACAGGTTGAACACAATGGAGCAGGGAGGAAGGATAAACAACAACTTGGCCAGGGGCCAATCTAAATTCTGTAGTCTTATCTCCACCACTTTGAATTGATAAAGAGCCTCCCTGGTAGGAGTCTTCATCACTCAAAAACACTGTAAAAGACAGGTCACGTCGGCCATAACGAGAGAAAGGATTATCAACATGCCATCCATAACGATCACCAGAATGAGATCTAGAAATCAACAGACTGTGAACCTTGCGAACAAGTGTAAAACTCTTGATCAATGGATCATTAGTAAGTGCTGTTGAGATTTGATTGGTAATCGAAAGAGTAAGCTCGGAGTTGGGGTCAAGTTGATGGTTCTGTTTGACTAACGCCGCCTGATCGCCGGCGGTTAGACGACCATCACGCCAAGGGAGGTTGGGAGCCAGAAGTCGTTGTTGAATATTTTGTATTTGATCAAAAGGCAACAACGTATGGGTAATAAATTCCATCGATCAAAGAGAAAACGGCATTGAGCTGCTCTGAGCATTTGCTACATAAGCTGCGTTCATATAAAGCTGACAATTCACAGACCAGAAGTAGAATAGTTAGGTATGTAATTCTAGACATGCTCAGATTCTTTGCCACGCTGCTGCTAGTTGCCCCATTCGTCGCCATACCTTCAGCAGAGGCAAAAGAAGTAAGAGTTTACTCAGGCCGACACTACAATACTGACAGGAAAGCCTTCAAACAATTTAGCGAGCAGACCGGAATCAAAGTAAGACTGATCGAAGCAACAGGGATTTCACTTGTTGAAAGGCTTAAGAGAGAAGGGGCCAATTCAAAAGCAGATGTAATTCTTCTGGTTGACTCGGCGAGAATCAACAACGCTGCTGAGGCAGGGCTGCTGCAACCCGTAAAGACGGATAAACTGCTATCGAACATCCCCGCACGTTATCGAGATCCTGCAAATCGATGGTTTGGTTTCACAAGACGCATAAGAGCAATTATTGTTAATCCAAATATCGTCAATCCAAATACAATTGAAACATATGCAGATTTATCAAATCCAAGCTTGAAAGGCAAACTGTGCCTACGCAAACGGAAGAACGTATATAACCAGTCGCTTGTGGCAGACCAAATTATTCTGAAGGGCCAAGCGAAAGCAAGTTCATGGGTCAAGCAAATGGTCAGCAATGTAAGCCAACCATACTTCTCCGGTGACGTTTCACTAATTCGCGCAGTGGGGCAAGGAAAATGTGGAGTCGCGCTAGTAAATCATTATTACCTGGCGAGAATGCAAGCAGGAGCAAGTGGAAAGAATGATCAGAAATTAACCTCAGGAATAAAATTAATCATGCCAAATCCAGCCCATGTGAATATCAGTGCAGCTGGAGTCGCAAAATCAGCTCAAAACAAAAAAGAGGCGATCGAGTTTATTGAGTTCCTTTCATCTCCACAAGGAACTCGATCGATCGCAGGCCCAACATTTGAGTACCCACTAAAAGGGTTTGGGACGTCAAAAGAATTGAAAAAGTTTGGTCGGTTCACTCCGGACAATGTCTCAATAAGCGCTCTTGGGTCAACACAAAAAGCTGCAATACAAGTAATGGCCAACGCTGGCTGGCGGTGATTCGGAAACCAAAAAATATCAAAAACATCAATCCAGTCATCATCTTTTGATAATGACTCTCATTTAACTTGGTGCATATAACACACGCTTTCTACAATTCGATTCGCAAGTACGTATCATTTGATCAATTGCTCAAGAGGAATGCTTTCAACATCCCGCTCGAATGCTGCGACTTCTATTGAAACTGGCCCTTCAGGTCGGGCAGTTGCGGAAGCAATAAGTCCTGAACTTTTGAATGCCATCCAAGATCACCTCAACATGGAAAGGCAGGCACACGCCTCATATTTCGCCGCAGCAATCTGGTTTGCTGAACGAACACTGAAGGGGTTTTCTCGATTCTTCCGAGACGAATCAAGCAGTGAGCATGAGCATGCTGCACAATTCGCCGAATACATCATCGCTCGCGGTCAGAGCGTTGAACTGAAGACCGTTGAGGCTCCGTTGCAGAACTGGGAATCGCCAGCCGATGTCATGGCATCTGCATTTCAAATGGAGGTTGATGTGACGGCCTCATTGCAACAGCTTTACTCCATGGCAGAGAGAGTGAGTGATACACGAACAACAGTATTCCTCGACCCCATGGTTGAGATGCAAACACAATCTGAATATGAATTCGGACATATGCTGGGACGCGTCAAATTCGCCGATAATCAAGCGGCAGCCTTATTGCTCATCGACAGCGAGCTGGATCAAGGGAATAACAAACCAGCCTCTCTTCAGGCATAAGTGAGAAAATCACTCCTTGAGACAGGATCAATTACGGACATCTTTATCATGAGGATGTCCGTAATCCTTGTGGATCAATAATAAAACATTTTATGTCGCGCATAAGTGATTTAGGTGAGACCTCTAAATACTCAGCAATTAGCTTATGTGTCCACCCTTGATTCCTTAGGGCCATAGCAATCTTCAGGCGTTTTTTACGCCAACCGCTTGCATGCCCTAAGTAGTGAGAGACCTTGGAAGAAGATTGAGTATCCATTTGTAGAATTTACTGCTATAAAAAATACGCCATACCCATTCCTGAATCATTCCATAAACATACCAATAAGAGTATTGCAAGGATCACTCAATCAAACAAAAGCAACACCACCCAAGAGAAGCTATACATGTAACCAATGGAACATTAAGATGGTAAAATTTAATCAGGTAATTTGGATACTTAAGGTAATGTAGATTTTATTTTCAAAAATGGCGTCGTTCAAAATTGAATTGAGACTCCCTGATGGAACAAAACATTTTGAATGCCCTGATGATGAATATGTACTTGAAGCAGCAGAGCAAGCTGGGATAGACATGAGTTATTCCTGTAGAGCGGGAGCATGCAGCACCTGTGTGGGAAAAATCATTCAAGGAACAATTGACCAATCAGATCAGAGTTTTCTAGACGACGACCAAATGGAAAATGGTTATACACTGCTTTGCGTAGCATATGCCACATCAGATTTAGTCGTAAAGACAGATTGCGAAGATGAGCTTTGGTGAGGATAGAGATATTCATTTAATTGAGTAGACAAATGACTGAAACGCACAAAAGCGAATCAAGTCTTGTGGAGCAATATCTGCACATTGCATGCTTCAACAAAATCAGCGATAGTATCTTTAGAGACATGCTTGACTACGAAGCTAAAGCCGATCCCATCGAAAAGAAATTGATTAAGAGGATAAGAGATCAAGTAGAGCAGGGCAAAGTTATGCTTTCTTGTCCCGATTAGAAAAACACTGTGACAACTCCACTTGTAATAAAGAATACAGTGATCTGTTTATTCTGGGGAGAGAAGCGGCTCGAAGCGTAAGAGGATAACTAAAATAGAAAAGCATGAAAGAAAATAAAATAATTTGGGTTGATCTTCAACCATCGTTGTATTGTCTTTTTAAACGTACGGCTCAGGCTTTAAGCCAGCAGTATGGTGTTAAGCGATGGTCATTCGAACATGACCCTGATGAATCATGTGATGTTGATATCATTCATGCCCTTTTAAAGCAAACGGTAGAGGATTCTTCCGAACCAGTTCACCTTGTAGGACATGGAATAAGTGGTTCAGTAGCCTATCTATACGCAAAAAAATATCCGCAGAATGTTTCCTCAGTTTCATTGTTGTCTGTAGATTCCCAATCAAGCAATCAATGGACATCCCACTATCAAGCCATGAGAAGTCAATTACCATGCTCTCGATTTCATATATTAAACCACTTAAGTCGTCTCCTCATAGACACCCATGCCGATCATGTACAAATCATAATCGCAAGACTCTTGGCAAAGTGCCTAGACAATGATTTCGTTAATGGATCAATTGTCGGACATACACAGATAGAGAATCTGGACCAAATCAATATTCCAATCCTTGTGATTAATGGCGGCAAAGATTTTATCATTGATCAATGCAGCTACAAACGTTGGCAGGAGCATTTAAAACCAGGAGACTGTTATCAAAGAATCAGTAGTGGTAGACATTTTTTTCCATTCTCTGAATGGAATCAAACCGCAAAAATGATTGATTCTTTTATCGACATGATACCCAACAAAAGTTCAGAGCTAGCTTCTGAAAATATTCAAGACTTGAGTATTATCAAACGATTCTCATGACAGATATCAATAATGCAGATGTTGTAATCATCGGTGGAGGACCTGCAGGGTGTTCCTGTGCTTTGTATACAGCAAGATCGAATCTATCAACAATCATCCTGGATAAGAATCCAGCTGTTGGAGCACTAGCGATCACTCACAAAATTGCCAACTACCCTGGCGTGGCAGGTGATGCATCAGGAGAAGAGCTCCTGAAAACAATGAGAGATCAGGCAATCAGCTATGGGGCTGAATATAAACAAGCCCAAGTATATGGAATCAGTATGTCGGATACTGAAAAGATCGTTTACACACCGGAGGGAACATTCGTCGGCAAGACCTTAGTGCTAGCGACGGGTGCGATGGGTAGAGCATCGACACTACCCGGTGAAAATGAGTTTCTTGGCAGAGGTGTAAGTTACTGCGCGACCTGTGATGGCGCATTCTACAAAAATCAAGAAGTTATGGTCTATGGATCAAACCAAGAAGCAATCGATGAAGCACTTGTTCTGACAAAGTTCGCATCAACAGTACATTGGGTAACCAACAACAAGCCAAACTTAAATTCAGTTGAAGTTCAGATATTACTTGATTCCAGCAATGTCAAGCATTGGAAAAGAACACGATTAAACTCTATTGAAGGAGACGAGAATGGAGTAGCCAGCGTCAAAGTGCAATCCTTTGGACAAGACAATACTCAAGAAATATTTGTTCAAGGTGCATTTGTTTACTCCACTGGCTCGTTACCAATCACCGACTACCTCCAAGAGCAAATACCAATCAATGCCAATGGAGGAGTTCGTGTCAACAATGACATGATGACGGATGTGGAAGGTGTTTGGGCAATCGGTGACATTCGCAACACTCCCTTCAAGCAGGCTGTTGTCGCTTGTTCAGATGGTTGCATTGCAGCGATGGCGATTGATAAGTATCTCAACCAGCGCAAGGACGTTCGTGTGGATTGGGTACACCGTTAAAAAAAAAGCGCCCTTACAGGCGCTTTTGATTGAATTCAAATATGAACCTTACGACTCTGCATTGATTTGCTGCACCCATGCTTGAAGCCGTTGGTCTGTTAACTCAGACTCATTGTCTTCATCGATTGCGAGACCGCAAAACTTACCATCAATCACACTTTTAGAATCATCATAGGTATAGCCTTCTGTAGGTACTTTACCAATTAATTTAGCTCCAGATTGAAGGAATGCTGTATACAGTTCTTCCATAGCATCACAGAAGAAATCTGAATAGCCAGAAGAGTCTCCCAAACCGACAATAGCTACAGATTTCCCAGCAAAATCTTTGTCTGGGATTTCTTGAACCAAGTCGTCCCAAGCTGTTCCAGAGCGTGCCTCGTCAGCACCAGTATTCCATGTCGGAACACAGCAAATCAACGACTCAGCAGAGACCAACTCATCAATTGAGTCAATGTTGTCGACATCCTTCGCTTCCGTTCCGGGGAGAAGCTCTTTCAGTCGATCAGCGACGTCTTCAGTTTTACCAGTTGACGTTGCAAAGAAGATTGTGAAAGCCATGCAATTCGAATCACCCCACAATCTTCTCAGAAGTTTTGCCAGCCAGTTTGAAGCTTGTTTCAGATCCAAGTGCTATCAGATACAACAAAGCAAATCATTGACCTTGATGTATCTGGCAAATGTTAGTCTCAAGCGTTTCTGAACAAATCAAACTTTCTCTATACTCTGAAAGTGCTTGATCAAAACCTGACTCTCGGATGCGTTTGAGCCAACGCAAACGAACGAAATCATCACGTTCCATGTGATCAATGAATTCTTCCAAAATCTGAGATCCAACAAGCATGATAGAAATAACCTAGTTGTTCAAATTTAAAAAATCGTTCTTATGGTGAGCAAACAAATGATCGTTGATCGTTGATCGAAATGTGATACACATCCTCTCAAACGGATCCAAATCCAAAGAAAAGCCCAGCCTTTAAGGCTAGGCATATCCAATAAACCTCTCCAATGTTGCCGATTCACCAACGACAAATTGGATTTAAATGAGGCTGTCGATCCCGTCCAAGGAAGACCCTTTTATTATGCCCATCCCCGACAACTAATTATGAACATTGCATGCGTGTCGTGGTGTCAAATGTAGCTCAAGAGGCACACCATTTACCATGATCGCAATACTGAAAAATGCACACACAAAAACGAGGCCAACACTTTGTGCAGACCTCAAACAAGACAAGAGTTTGTATTCAATAGATTTGGTTCGCTGAGAGCCTATGGGATAAACATCGAAAGAGCAACTCCTCCAGCAAATGTTTTTGAGCTGATTGAGGATCAAGATAATGTTTGATCTTTGCCAATGAATCCTGTATTGCCAGACATCGATTGCGATGTAGACATATCTCTGCCGTAAGCCGCTCTTTGAGGCGCGGATGCTGACAGCGTTGAATGGAACGACTGGCTGACTGGATGCGCTGCCATATCCACTCAGCTTCTTTGCAGAGATCTCCTAGAACTCCGAATGTATTCACATTCACGGCGTTCAAAATTGCAGGGGTGAAGAGTTGATGAGGTCAGGAGACAGTCGCATCGTGACATCACCAGGTGCCATAGCAACCAAATCAGCTTGGCGCCACTTCGAAAGAAGGCGCGTTGTGGTGACGCGTGTTGCTCCAATCAGCTCACCAAAGCGATCGTGGGTGAGACGAAAGGGAAGCTGGTAGGTATCGCTGCAACGGAGACCAAGTCGGTTCACCAACAGTGCCAAAAGAGCATGAAGGCGCTGCTCTGCTTGACCGAGATGACGGACACGCAGGAGCTGCAAGGTCCATTCATTCACGGCATCGATACCCATTTCGTCCGTGGAGACTGAATCACGACGAAACTTCAATGCCGTTAAGGCTTCGACGCAGGCACCTTCGCTGCACATGCGGTCAGTGCGGAGCCTGTCGCCAGACTGCAAAAACGCCAAAGTCATTCCCTCGGTCTCTTCGCAAGGGCAATACACCCGACAGACGCCTTCCAAGACTTCAAGAACAGTGGCCTGATCTCGGCCAGCAGGATCCAACAAGACCGTCTGCAGCCTTGGCATTGACAAGGGTGCCGCCGGATCGTCCGGAAGGAAGCGGTAAGCGGAGGTCGTCACGAACTAACGCGAATGAGAATTACTCGCAAGAGTACAGAGACCTTGTCGATATTGCAAGTCATTCTCAATAAGGGCCTCGGATTGAGATCTTTTCTCAATACGCTCCTCACGGGCCCGATCCGCATGGAGCAGCAATGAGCGGAGCAGCTGCGCATCCCCCTGAATCCGAAGCATTGGCGTGAGGTCTGGTCTGTGCACCAACTACAACGCGATCTTTGACAGGAGGTGAATCGGTTTCAACGGTGGGACGTCGTTATTGAGCGATTCCTCTGTATTTCCTTGTCATCACCGCTCAGAACACAAAGGTGGTTTTAATCAAGCCGCCCAGTTGTTGAAACGTTGAGCCATTGGGTGTGAGCTCACCCATGGGTCGTGAGAGATAGAACAACGCAGGGGTGACCCTGATGCTGTCGGTCACCTGGAACTGATACCACCACTCCCAGATGAACTGACCATCGGCAGGGTCATCACCTCCACGAAGATCCGTCGCGAAGACAGGCTGGCCCACAGCCATGCCGGCGTTGTTCCCCTCCATCAAGACATCGTTCCACTCAAGCCCCACCGTCCAGGACTGACTCGTGCTCACCTGGCCTTTGCGCTGCGTATCGGATTGATTGATGCCCCAACCCAAAGACACCGACGGAATCCAGCCGCTCTGCAGCGGCTGCCAGAAACCACCAAGGGCATAGGCATGGGTCACGCCCCGTGCACTGAAGTGATCCTTGACGAAAGGAGTGGCAAAACCGATTAGGTCGTGACCGTTCTGAACCTTGGAATAAAGCCCAGCCATACCCCAGTTGTCACCCTCCCAACCCAGCTGCAGCGTGCCGGTACCCCCAGCCTTGTCAGTGGCAAAGCCGCCAGCACGGGTATCGCTCAATGCACCATTGGCTGCAACGTAATTGGCCGATGCACGGGCTCCGCTTTTCGGTGCCCAACTGATGCCCACGCCCGCGCCTTTGTTTTTGTTGTAAGCGCCCGAAGCTCCATTCACTGTGAGCACATCGAGGATCGGATCACTGGGATACACACTCGGCCAGATCGCGAGCATGTTCTCCTGGCCAACAATCGGTCCCGTTGTGATGGTGATGTCGTCACCCAACGGGAAGGAATAAAACAGTTTGTCCACCGCCAACAGATTGGGGCTCTCCCCTTCCTGGAAACCTGTTTCCAACGCTGCAAGACCTGACGGACCACCGCTGCCAAAGACGTTGGCAACGCCATCAAAATTGCCGGCACGCAACACCGTAGTCAGCAAATCCTTGCCGGTGAAGGAGGTCTCTAACCCGAGCTGAAGGTCGTAATTGAACGTCGTGCCGCCGAACAACCCGTTGCTGTCGGAACGAAGCCGTGAGGCGGATCCCTTGAAGCGGTTGGCTCCGAACACCCAGGTGGCCTTACCTTTCAGCTTGGTGGTGGTGGAGAACTGGGTTGCTTCCAGTTCACCAACACGGGCCTCGAGGCCGTCAACGCGACCCTTGAGGATGGCCAGCTCGGTTTCGAATTCCTTGAGCAGGCGACGCAGCTCGTCGGTCACTTCAGTGATCCGGTCGAGGCAGGCGTTCAACAGGGCAGCCGCTTCGTAGCGGGTCATCGCCCGGTTGCCACGGAAGGTGCCGTTGGGGTAGCCGGCCACGCAGCCGTACTGCTCCACCAGGTTCGCCAGAGCCTGATAGGCCCAGTCGGTGGGATAGACGTCAGAGAACTGGGTGACGCTGGTCACCTGATCAGCGGAAGCCGCGTAATCAGAAACGCCGTTGATGTTCAGCTCGGCGGGACTAGCGACAGAGCTGTTGACAACAGCCAGCGGGGCCAGAAGGGCAAAGGCAGCAGGAGCTACTAGCAAGCGCTGGACGAGCGTCATCGATCAGGAGCGATGAACCCATGACGCAACACGGCAACCCAGGCGTCAAGCCAATCGAACAAGAAGGTCATGGCAGACGCACAAGGGATTTCAGTCGATCAGGGCCACCCAGGCAAAGGCCATGCCGATCCCCATCCAGATCCCGGCACCCAGTCGCTGGCCTTGGGAGCCAAGACGTTCCAGCAGCCCTTTGGACCATGCCGCAACCAGCAGAAGCAACACTCCCTGCCCCAACAGCAGGCCAAGGAAATAAGTCAGTAGAGGCGTGGCTTCAGCACCAACGATCGTGCTGCCCAGCAGAAAGCCATGGAGGGCGATCAAGGGGCACAACCAGAATGGTGAGAGCACGGTGAGAGCAATCAATCCCTCCGCAGCCAGGCTGAGAGACACCAGAGCTTCTGCCCAAGGAGCAATCGCATCAGGCAGAGGAATGAACTGCGAGAGCACACTGCCACCGAGGCCAAGGGCCAGAAGCGGTACCACCCAGGCCAGAGGGCGTTTCAGCCCGATCAAGGCGATCGCCAACAGGAACAACAGATGGTCAGGACCCAGCAGCGGGTGCCCGATGCCACTGATCAAGCCCTGCCAAGCAGTCAGTGCTGAGCTGTCACCCATACCGAAGGGATGGTGCGCCAACGCCGGACTGGCGATCAAGACAACTGCCATAAGTGACGTGGCAGCAATCTGAAATGGCCTACGAAAGGCCAAGGGCAAAAAATTCAAAGTCGATCCTCGTCGGTGTTGTCCTGGCGGGCGTTCTGACTGACGTCGGCGGAGCCGGCGTTTCACAGCTGCGGGACAGCGACGGATTTTCACCGCTCTTTCCCCGTTTCCATCAGCGGCTGATCCCCGCTGATACCAGCATTTCACTATAAGGATGAGATTCGTGCTGAACAAAAAAATCCCCTGACCGGTGACCCAGCCAGGGGAAACATTTGAGTCGAGCGTTCTCAGCTCTGCAACGAGCTGGGGGTCAAGGCCTTCAGGACCAGCCTTTTACAGACTGGGATTCGACATAAGCAGCAACATCAGCAATTTCAGCTGCGCTCAGATTTGGGCCAAAAGCAGGCATACCGTTTTTGCCATTGGTCACCTGATAAGCGATGGCGTCTTCATGCCCATCGTTGTAGTTGGCGAGATAAGCCTTGAGGTCATCCTGTTGGAGGGTGCGCTGACCATTGACGACGTTGCCGCCGCCGATATGACAGGCCGCGCAATTTGATGAGAACACTTGCTCACCATGGGCAGCATCTGCAGCCGATACCACGGATGGAGCGATCAATGCGATCAAAGCGGCCAGGGCCAAAGAAAGAAAATGACGCATGGATGAGTATTTTGACTCAAGCACCTTGATGTAGAAGCCTCACCGGGGCACCAGACAAACACCGTTCTTCACGTTTTGTTCGTAGAGATACACAGATGAACTCTGCAGAATGTCGAATGTGTCATGGGGCTCTTAAGCCATTGAGAGCACTCCTAATTGGCCTATTGGCAGTGTTTGTGGTGATCCTTCCTGGGCACCCGGCCTCAGCCTGTGTGGAGGGCTTGGCCTGGGGAATGCCTCTGGAGCAGGTGGATGCTCATTTGGGTCAGGCGAAACCCATCGGAGATCGTCCTCAGGAAAGATTTGAAGTTCAAGATGTGATGCTTGATCGGCTGCCTGTCTCCCGCGTCACGTTTGAGTTGAGCCAGTCCCAGGGCTTGCAGTGGCTGGCCTATGAGTTCTCGATCGATGACATGACGGAAGTCCTGGCCGGATTGCGAGCACGCCATGGGTCACCACTCAGCACGAGTGTTGAAGAAGCAAACCACAACGATCAGATTTGGGTCTGGAACACAGGGGAAGACCTGATCACAGCTGTCAAACGGAATGCCAATGAAGAGCAGAAATTCCTGCTCTCCTATCGCCCAAGTCGCCTTCATCCGCAGACGCTCTAAAGAACTCCTTACTGGGCCACCTCTGCCGCATGAAAATTCCAGGAGTCACCGTCCTCGAGCCATAACTCCCAAGCCAAGCGGCGGCCACGTTTCAGGCGAAGCTGACCACCAAAGCCAGCCGGGGAAGGCTGATACAACTCGGTGATGTCATCGACAGGATGACCATCCCGAGTGAACACCTCCTCCACCGCCTCTCCAAGCCGGGCCGTCAAGTCGCACCGCAGCTCATCAATCGTCACGATTGCTGGCTCGAAAAATCGAGCACCAGATCGCCGACGTCATCGCGACTGATCTGAAACCCGAACCCATCAACAGTTCCTGACCACAGGCCTGCATCAAGATCAGCCTCGAGCCCCTGCAGCTGCTCCACCTTGTGATCGAAGAGGAGGCCGAAGCAATGGGCTGCGACCTGGGCGGCCTGGGACGCATCCATCTCATCGAGTTCATGGGCCTCCACCGGACACCCGTCGAGCAGCTCGGCATCGATCACGTTGCCAGAACCGACATCCTCAACAAGAGCTCGCAATCCAGCCAGGTCGTTCATTGCAGCCGCCGTTGAACCAACACAACGCCCACCATCATCCCTGGGCCAAAGCGGTGGTGAGGGCCGTGTCCACACTCAATGTGCGCGATCCCAAATGCACCGGCTGCGCAATCACGGCTTGAGCCAACTCCAATTCGAAGGGAACAAAACCACCCTCGGGACCCACCATCACAACGGCATCCCCAGCAGGCTTGTCGCGTAGAGCCAGGGAGGCCCCCATCTGTGCGATCCAGCAAGGCCGCCCTGCACAAAGGTGCTTCAGCTGGTCTTCCACAAAAGGGCGAAAGCGCCTGTGCTGATGCACCTGTGGAACCACGGTGTCGCTCGCGCGTTCCATCCCGGCCAGCAACGCGTCATGAACCTTGTCCGGTGCGAGTAAAGGCGACTGCCAATAGCTCTTTTCCACTCGGGCGCTGTGGATCAGATGAAGATTGGCCACCCCGTACTCCGCCACGGTGCGGAACAGACGGCGCAGAACCTTGGGCCTCGGCAACGACAGAACAACGTCGAACCGGTGTCGCGGCGGCGGTGGCTGACTCAATTCAACGCGTAACACCACTGAATCCGCATCGATCGCGCAGATGCGTCCGTGACCCAAATGACCATTGAGCTCACCAACCCGAACACTGTCGCCTACCGCAGCCCGCAGCACCGCACGAATGTGATCAGCCCGGCGATCAACAAGACGAACATGCTGTTCATCCCGCCAATCAGAACGATCTAAGACAACAATGTTCATATCTGAGGCAAGTCATATGAGCCACAGGCAGCTCCTGTTTAGGACGCCATGCCAAGCAGAGGGGCAACCGAACTGATGCTGACGGTGTTTACACCAAGGCAACAGTGGGAATCAGTCAGGAACTGCAGAACAATGCTGTTATGCAACAACCAACATCAAACTTCAGCAACAACAATCTCACACAACTTCTCAGCCAAAGACTAGATCTTTGGGATCAACAAGATGCCGCACAACGGGATGGAGCATTCCATCGGGCGTTATCTCTTGAACAACAGATCCGGCAAATCAGCGATGAGATCCACAAAGCACTAGCACTTCAGCAGTGTTCAAACACCCCGGGGATCAACTCCTGCTGGCGACGCGCCTGATAGTCGGCATCGGCAGCGCGCAACGCTGCCGCATCCTCCTGGAACCAACAGCCATACAGCAGGTTCAGGATCCGATCGACATCCAGATCGCGATCAGCCACGTCCTGCCAGAGGCGCTGGCTTAACTCAACATCAGCGAACTGAAATTGGGCCTGAGCCAGACGTCGAGCTGCATCGAAATGAGCCTGCTGAAGCTGACGTGACGGCGAGTCGTACTGGAGCAGGCGACCTTGAATTGTCTGAAGCAAACCCATGCCACAAACCTGACTGCACTCAATTTGAATCCGCAGCTGCCCTTCGACAATGGGTTGTCATGCTGATTTTCATTAGCAGACCTAGGGTCAATTAGACGCCTCGCTGCAATGACCTCCAACCGCCAGAGGCAACTCGCAGCAGCCCTGCTGATTCTTGGGGCCGTAGCGGCAATCCTTCTCCCTTTCATTTCAGCGACACTGCTGACACTGGCTTTAGGGGGCATCGCCTTCTCGGCAGGGGTGAGTCAGCTCCTGCGACTGGGGCAAGGCAATGCTCCGGGGAAGCTCTTCCGAGTGCTCTCGGCTCTTCTCTATATCGGTGGAGCGATCTTCATCTTGATCGACCCGATCGAAGGAGAGATCAGCCTGACCCTGTTCGCGGGCGTGGTTGTGCTGTTTGAGGGAATCATGGAGCTCGCTGCGGGCGCAACGTCGAAAGGCCCGATGGCTGGACTGGTGCTCCTCGATGGCCTGCTCTCCGCAGGCATCGGTCTGTTGTTAGTGCTCGAGTGGCCCAGTGACAGTGTCTGGGCCCTGGGAACATTGTTCGGCATCACCCTGCTGTCCTCAGCATTCAAGCTTCTGCAACAGCCTGGCGGGGAAGTCGCTTAACCAGGCAAATCCCCAACCAGACCCTGGGGCAATCAGGGAACGTTGTAGAAAGCAGAAAAAACCACAACCCATGGATCTTGCTCCGTGGATCTTGCTCCGTGGATCTAGTTCTTTCAATGGGATAAACAGCGATAACTTGTGAGCAAAAAAGAAGCTTCTCGTCGCTTATTGATGACAAATCAAGCCTAAAATTTCCCATTATCGCAAATAAAAACACCGCAAGAACGTGTGATCAGCAGACATCAAGTCCCAACAGAATCGTGTCTTGCAAGGCGGCGTGATTGAGGCTCGGGCGTTGCAGTTGCAGGGCAGGAAGAATCTCCAATAACAGATTGTTAGCGCGGCGTGATTCAGTGCACACGCCGACGCGATCTCCCACGGAACGGGCGAGGCGGATCTGATCAATCACCAGCTGCAGCTGGAACACCTGCTGATCCAGGCTCTTGGATTGAGCTTGGGCGCTCCCCATCAGGCTGCAGCCCAACAGCAGTGCCAACAACCAGCCCTGTGATCGCATCGGCATCACAAACCCACCAGGCATCCCTCTTCAACCTCCCATGCCACCTCCCCCTGGAGTGAGCATGCGAATGGCCTCGCCAGCCTCGAGCTCCAGCTGAACAGAACCGGGTAGGGGATGCTCCGCCCCGTGACAGTCCAGGCGCAGATTCACACCACAAGCTCCGCTTGACCCACCAATGAGCCCGAACGGAGGCACCTGCCGGGATCCACTAATCAACGACACACACATCGGTTCAAGGAAACGGATCGTGCGCTCCAGGCCGTCGCCCCCAGGCCAACGGCCGTTCCCACCACTGCCGCAGCGCACAGCGAAGGATTCCAGCCGCACGGGATAACGGCTTTCCAGCACTTCGGGATCCGTCAGCCTTGAGTTGGTCATGTGCGATTGCAGGCCCACGGAGCCGGCAAAGCCCTCCCCAGCTCCACCGCCACCGGCCACCGTTTCGTAGTACTGGCAGCGCCCATTGCCGAAGCTGAAATTGTTCATCGTTCCCTGGCCGGCCGCCTGGACACCAAAGGCACCGAACAACAGATTGCAAAGGACCTGAGACACCTCCACATTGCCGGCCACCACAGCCGCTGGGTAACGCGGATTCAACAGACAGCCCGGTGGCACCACCAGATCGAGTGGTGCGAAACAGCCCTCGTTCAAGGGGATGTCGTTGTCGAGGAGGCAACGGATCACGTACAGCACGGCCGCGCGCGTCACCGCCAAGGGGGCATTGAAGTTGCCCGGCCGTTGGGGCGAGGTTCCGGTGAAATCCAACCGCAGCCGTTGGCGTTGCCGATCAAGGCTGACCTCCACCACCAGGCATGAGCCGTCATCCATCACAAGCCGTTGACGGGCGTCCGTCAGGCGCGACAACAGGTGCTGAACACTGCTTGCTGCATCCCTCTGCAGAAGAGTCATCTGCCGTTGCACCACGACCTCCCCCTCCCGCTCCACGAGATGTTGCAGCGCCGCAATTCCGGCCTGATTGGCCGCCACCTGCGCCTGCAGGTCGGCCAGCAGTTCTGATGGGTTGCGTGGCGGCGTTGCCATTCCGCTCCACGCCGTTTTCAAATCAGCGGCGAGGACCCGGCCCTCGCGAACAAACAACAGGTTGCGCAGCAGCAGGCCCTCATCAGCCATGGTGCGGCTGAAGGACGGCATCGACCCGGGGGCAATTCCGCCCACATCGGCGTGATGGCCACGACTGGCCACAAAGAAGCTGGGCTGATCCCCGTTGCAGAACACCGGCGATATCGCGGTGATATCGGGCAGGTGGGTGCCGCCGTGGAAGGGGTCGTTGCTGAGCAGCGTGTCGCCCGGCTGCAGCGGTGCAACATCGCCAGCGAATACCTGAGCCAGCAGGTCACGCACGCTGTCGCCCATCGATCCCAGATGCACCGGGATGTGGGGGGCATTGGCCACCAGGGCACCCGAGGCATCGAACAACGCACAGGAGAAATCCAGGCGCTCGCGAATGTTCACGGATCGGCTGCTCTGCCGCAGTTGTTCCCCCATCTGTTCAGCGATCGCCATGAAGCGGTGGCGAAACAGTTCCGCCTGAAGCGGGTCGTCCGCATCAGCCTCCGCCAGCGATGGCGAACCGGCCTGAGGCTGCCGGCGCTCCAACAACAACGTGTCCCCCTGCGCCACCCGTGCCTGCCAGCCCTCCTCCAGAACCGTGCATCCGGTGGATTCGGCGATCAGAGCTGGGCCTGAGATCCTTTGATCCAGCACCAAGGCGCTGCGCTCGTACAGGGGAACCTGGGTCCAGCCGCTCTGCTCGAGGTGCATCGGCACCAGCTGGAAACCCGCCAGTTCTGACGCTCGTTCGGCAATCCCATTCGGCCCATTCGGCCCATTCGGTGCTGTCGCATCGAACTGTTGCGGCGCTGTGACCTCAACATTGAGCTGTTCGACGATCAGAGCCTGATCGGCATCGATGCAGTAGCCGAAGCGCAATTGATGGCTCGTCTGAAAGGCCGAGACCAGGTCGTCAACAACTTGATCCGGAGACCAGGTGAGCACCAACGTCTGGTCGGCAGTGGGATAACGCAAGGCAAGGTTGACCCAGACCTCCGGCGCCTCAGCGTCGGGGGCAGCACCATCGCCCTGGCGACGTAACTCCTCCTGCGCCTCATGGGTCAGCATCTCGACCTGATGAGGCATCTCAGCCAGCAGGGCGGAGGACAGCGGAGCGCCGAGATGCACTTGTCGCCGGCAGCGCTGGCGGGCCTGCCCCATCCCAAAGGCAGAGAGAACACCGGCCATGGGGTGCAACAGCACCGTGTTGAGTCCGAGTTCATCCGCCAGACGACAGGCATGCTGACCACCGGCACCGCCGTAGGCCACCAACACCCCGCCACGGATGTCCTCACCCCGATGCAGCGAAACGCGGCGAATGGCTGCGGCCATGGTTTCCACAGCCAGTTGCAACGCGCCCGCCGCTAGCCGCTCCGAGGTCTGCCCCAGCATTGCAGCAAGATCTGCGAACGCACGCCGCACCACCTCAACATCCGGGGGCAAATCAGCGCAAGCGCCGAACACCGCCGGGAAGCACGCCACCTGCAGACGCCCCAGCAGCAGGTTCGCGTCAGTGATGGTGAGCGGTCCCCCAGCGCGGTAGCAAGCGGGACCCGGTCGCGCCCCCGCGGAGCGGGGACCCACCCGCAGGCGCTCCCCCTGCAGCTCCAGCACCGATCCGCCTCCGGCAGCCACCGTTTCAATCGGCAAGCGGGGGGCCAGCAACTGCAAGCCGGCGATCTCGGTCTGCTCCTTGACCTGCCGCAGCGCCTGCGCATCAGCGGAAGCCACGCAAAACACATCCGTCGACGTCCCCCCCATGTCGAAGCCCAGCACCGGCACCCCTTCAAAACCGGCCAGCCGCGCCGCCGCGATCGCGCCCACCATCCCGGCCGCCGGCCCCGAAAGGATGGTGTCTTTGGCCTGCAAGGTGACCGGAGCCTGCAACGCTCCGCTGGAAGTCATCACCCGCAGTGGCGTGGCAGATCCCAGCGCCCCTCGCACTTGCTGCAGGTAGCCATCCAGCACCGGATGCACGGCCCCCTCCACCAACGCCGTCTGCCCCCGCGGCACCAGGCGGGGCATCACGCTCACCTGATGGGAGCAGACCACGGTGCGAAAGCCAACCTCGCGCAGCATTGCCGCACAACGCTGCTCATGGACTGGATTGCGCTGGGCATGCAGGAACGCCACCACGGCGACGTCGAGACCGGACCGGCGCAGCTCCTCCAAACGCCGCCGCAGCGGTTGATCCAGCACCAAAGGCTCCACCTCATCACCCCGGGCATCGAGCCGACCGGCCACCTCCAGCACCGTTTCCGCCAAAAAGGGACGCTTGGGCTGCTCAAGAGCGAACAGATCGTCGCGATGTTGATCGCCGATCCACAGCTGATCCCTCAGGCCTGCATTGGTGAGCAAAAGCAATGGCGAACCACAGCCCTCCAACAACGCATTGGTGGCGACAGTGGTGCCGAGGCGCACCTCATCGACATCCCCCAGATCCACACCAGACGAGGCCGAATCCAGCATCGCGA
The DNA here is from genome assembly GCF_020514285.1 of Synechococcus sp. PH41509. Taxonomy (NCBI): domain Bacteria; kingdom Bacillati; phylum Cyanobacteriota; class Cyanophyceae; order Synechococcales; family Synechococcaceae; genus Synechococcus; species Synechococcus sp. PH41509. Next base: position 90,766 of record NZ_VTLD01000026.1, read on the forward strand.
CCATGGCCGACACCGCAGGGTCTCCAGAAACCGCCTGCTCAGATAGCACCTTGCGCACATGCAGCCGCCCCTCTGGATCGCGACCGATCAGATCGGTGAAGGTGCCCCCCCGATCAACCCAGAAGCACCAACCCATCGCAAGGCCCTGGCCAACATCGTTCCAGCCTGCCGGGCAGGCCGATCAACAAACCGTATCGGCGCCACCCGATTGGTGGCCTGAGCTGGGAACGTTGAAAGGCACATGCCGCTCGAACGCTTGGACAAGCTCGCCACCGCCTGGGCGATCTTTCAGGGGTTGCTGTTGGAAGCCATTCCGTTCCTGATGCTGGGCGTCGCCATCGCGGGGCTGGCCAGATGGGCGGTGCCGCCGGGCGCATGGATCGACAGGCTCCCGAAGAACCCCGTGCTGGCACCGATCATCGGCGCCTTAATGGGGTTTGCACTGCCGGCCTGCGAATGCGGCAATGTCCCGGTCGCCCGCCGTCTGCTGGCCAGCGGTGCCCCAATGGGCACCGCGTTTGGCTTTCTGTTTGCTGCGCCGGTGCTCAATCCCATCGTCCTGGCCAGCACCTGGGCGGCCTTTCCCGATCAGCCCTGGCTTCTGGTGGCCCGACCATTGGGGGCTTTTCTATTGGCGATCCTGCTGAGTCTGTTGCTGGTGCAATTGCCCGAGACACAGCTGCTGGCAACAGCGCTTCTGGAGGAACGCCGCATGAGCCAGCCCCTGAGCAACGTGGGGCTGCTGCAGCGCAGCAGTGGCCTGATTGGAGCTTCATCCACAACAAAACGCCCAGCCACCAACCAACGGATCAAGGGCTGGCAGGTGTTGGATCAAAGCTGCCGAGAGTTTCTCGATCTCCTGGCCCTGCTGGTGCTGGGGTGTGTGATCGCAGCTCTGGTGCAGACCTGGCTGCCGCGCAGTTGGCTCTTGGCCGTTGGGGGCGCACCGACGGCGTCGATCCTGGCCTTGATGCTGCTGGCCGTCGTGGTGTCGGTCTGCTCCAGCGTGGATGCCTTTCTCGCCCTCGGATTTGCAGCTCAGATCACGCCAGGAGCCCTTCTGGCGTTTCTGTTGCTGGGCCCCGTCGTTGATCTCAAACTGGCGGGACTTTTCACGGTGCTGATGCGCCCACGGGCCATCGTGATCACTGCGATCAGTGCGAGTCTTGGGGTGCTGCTGATCGGTCAGTGGATCAACCTGTGGCAGCTGTGAGGGGCTGGTCGTGCTGAAGAGCGGATCCCTGATGGTGCTCTGGGGCCTCACACTTCTGTGGAGTTTCCACAGTGGCCGCCTCGACCTGCTGCTGCGGGGGGTCTTTCACAGCCTGGTGGGGGTCACCGGCCTGTTGTTGCTGATGGTGGGAGTGGCCCTTTTGCTGGAAAAGGGTGGCCGCCGGGAAAGGTGGCGATGGCCCTGGCTGCTCAGCGGCTTGATGGGCGTGCTGGTTTTGATGGTGCCGCCGACCCCCTCCTTTAGTGACCTGGCCAGCAACCGCCCCCAGGGCCTTCCAGATCCACCGGAATTGGCGTTTGTGCTGCCGCCGGAACAACGCAGCCTCACGGAATGGGTGCGTTACCTGCGCAGCCAGCCAGACCCCGATCTTGTCGCTGACAACCCTGTGCGAATCAGCGGATTTGTCTGGAGGCAGCCGGAGGGTCCACCGCTGATCGCGAGGCTCACCGTTCGCTGTTGCCTTGCCGACGCCACACCCGCTGGCCTGGCAGTGGAGTGGCCTGAGTGGTTCACACCAAAAACCAACCAGTGGTTAGCCATAAGCGGGACGATGACAGTGCAAAGCCGGAAGGATCTGCGCATCCCTGTCGTCGTTCCATCAACCATCACACCGATTGAGAGGCCCGAGCGGCCCCTGGAGCCATGAGGCAACGGTTGTTGATGCTCATGCTGATGGCCTGCACTGCAGTCCTGGCGCAGCAACAACTGCTGCTGCGCCGAACTCCGCGACTGGTGCAGCTCAAGCCCCAGCAGGTGCAGAGCGGCACCGCGGCACTGGATTTGCAGTTCAGTCGACCGATGAATCGGACCAGCGTCAGCGACGCCACCCGACTGGAACCGAACGTGGCCCATCAGTGGCTGGGGGAGACAACACCCCTGCGGATGGTGATCGATTCAAAGGTCGTGCTTAAGGCCCCGATCGAACTATCCCTCTCCGGCCAAGACCAACGCGAGCTGCTGCTGAATCGGCAGCAATGGTGGTGGGATCCGAGACCCTGGCTGATCGCGACGCGGCCAGTGCCAGGCGGCGAGCAGGTTCAACTGCAAACGCGATCAGGAGGCTGGATTCCCATCAGTCGGGTCTGGCCTGCCATCCCCAGCGTCGTGCCCTTAGGCAACGGCCGAGGCATCGCCCTGGTGGGGCGTGATCAGAACGGCACCGAACAGGTGTGGTGGGAGCAACTGACTCCCCGCAGCACCGCCATCAGCGTGGCGGCCTTAGGGCCACCGACTGTTAGCAGCACGCAGCCACTCTTAAAGGGGGAAGTGCTCTTCGCTCATCTCAGCAGCAATCTCAATGGCGATCTGCTGGTGCAAAGCGGAGGGTTCCGTCCTGGGAGCGATCAAGCCCTGCTGGTGCAGGCCAATGGCAAACGGAAGCATTTGGCCTTGAAACCATCCGGGCCGATGCAGTTGCTTCCCGCCGGGGGTGGCGTCGTGATGCCCACCTATGACGGCCTGACCCTTCGAGCGCTGGAAACAACGAACCAAAAGCCTCAGATCCTGCCTGGGAGCAGGGAGCTAGGTGCCTTCTGCGGCGCCTCCGGACGGGCTGTGCTGATCCGACATTGGCCGGATTACAGACGCTCGATCGAGCTGGTGATTCCTGGAAAAGCACCGAAACAGCTTCACCTTGGCGATCAGGCCGTACTTGGGGTGGCCTGCGACAACCGCGGCGAAAGGGTCTGGGCAGTTCTTGGTCGCTGGGAACAGCAACGCGGGAATCACGAACTGGTGCTGATCAATCAAGAGGGAAAGGTGTCACAACGCCGGGCCCTGGCCCCCTGGACGCTTAAGGCAGGAAGCCCCATCCAATGGAACCCAGTGACAAACCAATTGTTGATGACCCTGACGCAACCCAACCGAACCAATGCTCATGCCGGCTTGATTAACTCCGACAGCTTGCAGATCATCAAGGTCATCAACGACAGCATCAGCGAAGCGCAATGGCTCAACGCAGGCTGACCAGCAGCCTCAACTGATCAACATCAAAAGGAAGCAATCAGTGAAGAGCACGCCCAAATAAGACGTCAGGAGTGACAGCCAAGAACAAAAAAAGGAGGGCAATTATGCCCTCCAGATCAACTAAAAATCCGCCGATCGCCGAAACCTAGAAGGCAAAGGTCACACCAGTACCGACATGGTGCTGCCACCCTTCACCCCAGCCCGGAGCATCTTCCCAACTGTAGGTTTGCTGCCAATGCAGGAACAAGGTTGCATCGCCGACGGGAACAGAGAGTTCGATTTCACCAGCAAAGTCTGTGCGCGGATCTAAGCCTGCATAGCTGCCAGGGACATAAAAACGAGGGCCAGCCTCAATCATCAACGAGATTTCATCACCGCCAAATTTGAATCCCAAACCAACACGAGGATCGGTGTAATTACCGACGTACATCCCATCAGACTCCCAACCCTGACGGTGATCTAGAGAAAGGTAAACACCGTTCACCAGATCTTCAATTCCATCGCCTAGGCCAAAGTTGACATCTCCATCACCAAGAGCCCAGGTCAGATTTGCCCCTAGTTCATTCTTAAGGCCCTGAATATCTTCGCCTTGATCCTGAGTGACGTAATAAGGGTTCCAGGAGAGAGCAACACTTAAACGGTCATTCGGCGCATAACGGGCCTGAAGAAAGCCTCTGATATCCGTGCGCTTGAAGTCGGTGTCATGACCATGATCATCGTGGCCATCATGATCGTGATCGTCATGATCATCGTGGTCGTCGTGATCATCATGGTCGTCGTGATCATCGTGGTCATCATGATGGTCATCGTGGTCATCATGATCGTCGTGGTCGTCATGATCATCGTCGTGATCATGATGGTCATCGTGGTCATCATGATCGTCGTGGTCGTCATGATCATCGTCGTGATCATGGACATGCACTTTTCCATAAAAGTGCTCAGCTTCTCCCCACACAAGTGCGGGACCTACAGCAGCCTCAATGACGATAGAGCCACCATTTTCGAGTCCCCACTCAAAAACACCACCAAACATGCCATCAATGGCGTAGTGCTTGGGATCTCCCTCGAGGTTGATGTCAAATCCGCCATGACCTTCGATGGTGACGATCGGCGTGAAGTTGAATTCACCAGCTTCTAGAGATTCTTCCCCACCACCACCATGGGATCCATGGGCCTGGGCGGGTGAAATACCCGCCAAGGGACTCAACAGAAGAGCCAGAAGCAGAAGACGTGAACGGAACATGAGATGAGATGAGATGAGACGAAAGAGAGTTGAAGACGGAAGTAGGAGTTACATCACCGGATCGATGACCACTGGGAATTCAACGAATTGGCTCCTGACTGATCACAGGAACCACCCTGACCATTGACGATCGTGCAGACGTTGAGCGTCGCTGTCGAAACGGCATTGCGACCTGCAGCAATCCCTTCTCCATAAAGAGGTGTTGTCGCGATCGGCAACCCCGTGTTCTTGCTGATGCGCCTAAGGGTTTTGTTCGGAGTAGCCGAAGGTGAAAAGATCGTTTTGGCACCGGAAGATTTCACTTCCTGCGTGATCTTGCGAAGACTGGAAGGCCTCAAAACGCCACCGGTGGTGTGACTGTCCAACATCGAAATCTCAACAAGTCCAAAGCGATCGGCAAGATGGCTGTAAGTCTTGTGATCAGTTACAAGGACACGGTTCTGAGATGGCAGAGAACCGAACTGCTTGGCTTCCCAGACCTGAAGAGCCTCAAAAACAGCCACGGCGCGTGCGGTGCGCTGCTGCAAGGCAGAGCGCTCACTGGCCGGCAGAACAGGTGACAGAGAACTGGATACAACCCGCACCATCGCAGCGGAATTGGCAGGATCGTGCCAAACATGCGGGTCGCTACCTCGATAAGACGGCAGGGCAACTTCACCAACAGCGACAACCGTGCCGGGGTTCTTGAGTTTTTTGGCGGAAGGCGTCAGGCCAAAACCGATGTGAAGAACAAGATCGCTCTTGGCAATCTGACTGCGATCACTGGGCTTCAATCGATAGGAGTGGGGATCCCCGCCGGGAGGGATCAGGCAAGTTACCGAGGCGGCAGCACCAGCCAAAGTTTTGGTGATGTCGCAAAGCGTGCCATCAACTGCAACCACTACAGGTTGAGCCGCATGGGCAGGAACAACAGCAGCGCCAAAGGCCAGGGCCACACCGACGCCAGCCGATCGAACCAAGACAGAACGCATGGACGACGGAATTGAGAATGATTATCATTTTGCTGAACACATGGTTCCGCGCCACCATGAGGTGTGCAAAACAACAAGAGGCCCAAGTCAGGTCGCTGAAGAGTTGATGAGCGATTCGTCGTGCGTACTGAGCACAACCGAACTGAGTTTCAGCTACGGGGGCCGCAAGACCGTTGACAGGGCCAACCTGCAGCTTCAGGCGGGAACACTGACCGCACTTGTGGGGCCAAATGGAGCAGGCAAGTCAACGTTGTTGCATCTTCTGGAGGGGCGGCTCAAGCCCAGCCAAGGATCAATCAATTGCAGCAAGCAAATCGGATTGATGCCCCAAAGAGCAGCCATTGACTGGTCGTTTCCAATCACCGCTCAGGACATGGTGCAGCTGGGCACGCCCAGCAACTGCAACACAACATCAGCAAACCACCCCAATCAACTTCTGGAACGCGTTGGCATGGGAGCCATGGGGTCCCGGCGCCTCAGCCATCTATCCGGCGGCCAGCAACAAAGAATTTTGCTGGCAAGAGCGTTGATGCAACAGACCGAGATCCTGCTGCTGGATGAACCCTGCAGCGCCATCGATCCGCCAACACGGGAACACTTGCTCAGAGTGATGCGAGAACAGGCCGAATCAGGCCAGACGCTTCTGGTCAGCAGCCACGACTGGGGCAGCGCCCTTAACGACTACGACCAGGTTGTTGTGATGGATGGACAGATCCTTGCCAACGGAACACCCGAAACAGTTCGCGAAAAACTGAGCGACATGACCTGCATGATGGGGAGCCATTGCTGTGGTTGAGCTGGACATCTGGTGGCTTCTGCCCTTGGTGATCTCGTTGTTGATTGGAGCCATCTGTCCAGCCACTGGAGCTCTGCTGATCACCCAACGACGGGTCCTTCTGGCCAATTTGATGGCCCATTCCGTTCTGCCCGGCCTGGTCATCGCCCTCGCCATCGGCATCGACCCAAGCATTGGCGGGCTGGTCAGTGGACTGCTGGGTGCCCTGTTAGCGGAACGCCTGAACCGACGTTTCAAAGGCCGGGAAGAAGGTGCGATGAACACTGTTCTGGCTGGCTTCACAGCACTAGGCGTTCTGCTGGTGCCACTACTGGAAGCACGCGTTGATCTCGAGACAATTTTGTTCGGCGATCTACTGGCAGCCAACACAGCCGATCTGGTTCGAACAGCAATCTCAGCCAGCGCACTGTTGGCAATGGTGGTGTGGGGCTACCGCGACCTGGTGTTCATCGGCATCGATCCCGAAGGTGCCGCAGTTGCCAGACGACCTGTGATCCTGATTCGGCTGATCTGCAGCCTGATCACAGCCCTGGTTGTGATTAGTGCGATCACAGCCGTTGGCGTGATTCTTGTGATTGGTTTGCTCTGTGCTCCTGTTCTGATGCACGTCGAGCGGAGCCGAAGCCTCAAAGAATTAATGCTCAGAAGCGCGAGTACAGGACTGCTGCTATGTGGCGGCGGAATGATGTTGGCTGTTGCCATTGATCTGCCGCCAGGACCACTCATTGGCACGCTGTGCTTAGGGCTCTTGTTCACCTACAAAATTGCAGATCAAAATTAATGTGATCATTCTCTCAAAGAACTTTCATTTGAGATCATCCGATTAAGGCGGAACCTCATTCTTTTCATCAATGTGCGTTCTCGCTCCGAACGAAAAGTGCGCTGAAACCCAAAAAACAAAACAGTAAGAGTACTTGCCATACCCACACTAAATAGCGAGATCGCTGTTGCCTCATTCATCGCGTAATTCATCTACTCAACGAACAACTGCAAACCATGCGCCAGCCAAGGCCGCAATAAGCCCACATGCAAGAGCCTGAAGAACGAATTGCCCTGAATCGTTCTTCTCCCATCGATCGATGGCTTTCGCAGCAGTGACATAGGGCTCATTGTTTCTGATCAATTTGGCGATATAGCGATCAACGAACTCATCATCGAGAGCAAGCCTGTGGAGCTTGGCACGAATCTGATTGACCTCAAACTGATTCATCAATCAAAAAGATCCAAAGTCTTTAACACCAAACAGCCGAAAAGTGCCTGGTTCAATCAACCTCAGAGGATGCGAGCCGCAAGAGGATTTCACATTTACCAGCTGAATCAGCATCGGATTCTAGCGAGCTTGCCGCTTCCATGGGGCTAGCCTCAACGGAACCGAATCAGCCATTAGCGCCAACGGGAAGAGCAGCACATACAAATGCAAAACATCACAAAAGCTTTGACGCAGACCCTAAATAACGAAAAGCAAATAGCGAAACAAATAGATCAATAAAGCGCCGAGGCCATTCTCAACTCTTGTCGCAGCAACAACGAGCTCTGTCCAACCATCTAGAAGCCCGTTGCCCCCTTTCGTATCTTCGGCTGCATGACCTCAATTGTCTTGGGTCTTGTAGTGCTCGAATACCAAACTCTTTGCGCTTCGTCGTAGCTCTCGACATCCTTAAACGACCCATCACTCAACCACACACGGTAGTGATGTCGGTCATAGGGGTCCGAACTGGTTTCGGTGAACTGTTTCATGCGGCTGAACAGGGCATAGGAGCAGTTCTTGTAAGAATCTGAAAAACCATTTTATCGAGAGCAACTCATAACTGCATAGAACCTCTATCCAACACATGATGATATTGAACAGATCCTCTTGATCAGTCAGATCCCATTCTTGTGAAGGCTTCGCGCCGAACTTCTCTGTGCTGCTCCGCCACATGTTTTCCCCATAACCCCTCCCAATAGAAGAAAATCACGCCGTGACCACGATTGCGGGCTAGGCGTACTTTTTGCTCCAAAACGGCCATGGATGTGGTGCGTTTGCCGAATCCCGCCAACACGCCGATCTGAGACGGAATTCCCCAGCTGCGGGCTTTGCGCAGGGCGGGTTGATCAAGATCCTTAGCGAATCCTTGGACGGAATAGGCGTAGTTCTGCACCACCAGCTCTTCAATCAGCCCCCCCAAAGCCCAGAGCTCCCAATCCTGAAGCCAGAGGTTGTAAGCCTGACGAAAGGGGCCGGGGGACAGGCTGATCCGTGTGGAGAGTTGCTCCTTCTTGAGACGCTGCCGCAACTCACGCAGGAGAGACGTGAGTTGGTTCCGACGCCATTTCATCCACTGTCGATTGCTGTGATCCCGCGGTGGTGCCATTCCCGTCTCTTGTTTGTAGAGCGCGACGGTGGTGGGGTCGTAGCCGAATTGAACCGGCCAGGCGAAGTGATCGTCCAGTTGCAGGCCATCCAACGAACAACGCTTCAGGGTCTCCACCACCAAACCAATAAAGCGAGCACGCACCTCCGGATGGGCAGGGTTGAGCCAAGCCATCCGATGGTTTCCGTGCATGGTCATCCAGCGTTGGCCATTCGCTTTGGCCAACACCCAGCTGGGATTCTCACGGATAACGGCTGCATTCGCCGGCTCCATCAAGCCGTACTCAAACCAGGGCATCACCTTGATGCCGCGGCGCCGACCTTCAGCGGCCAGGGTGCAGATGGGATCAAGATCGAGACCCGCCTTCTGGAGCGGTGGCTCTACTGGAGCGAAACGGCTGCGATGAAAGGTCGTGCCTCGGCTCCAAACATTGGGGACCACACGATTGAATCCAGCCTCCTGAAGCTGCTGCATCGCTGCGCTGATGCGCTTTCGGTCGTAATAGAGCTTGCTGGGGCTGTTGGTCAGCCACACCCCCATGGTGCTGCGGGGCCGCAGCAGCCGATCCAGGCGGGACTCGGCCATCAAGGGAGCAGGAAGTGCTGCCATCAGAGTGGCCAGCGCAACACCAGCCAGGGGCCTCCACCGCTGATCCACCGCTGTCGAAGCACCTCGCCTCAAGAGTCGCCTGAATCAAACGGCACGTAGCCGCAGCAAGCCCGCTCCTTTAACAGTCCATTCCACCGAACCCAGCATTCAGCGGAACATCGAGCTCACGGAGCTTTCTTCATGAATACGCCAGATGGCTTCCCCCAGCATGTTGGCCACGGAGAGCACCTGAAGCTGAGGGAAGACCCGATCCTGCGGAATCGGAATGCTGTTGGTTACCACCACCTGCTCAAACAGGCCCTCGACGGAAAGGCGTTCACTGGCGGGGGGTGAGAACACAGCGTGGGTGGCGCAGGCCAACACCCGTTCGGCTCCTTGCTCCCGCAACAAACGTGCACCTGCACAGATCGTGCCGCCGGTGTCGATCATGTCGTCAATCAAGATCGCCGTTCGGCCGGCCACATCACCGATCACCGTGAGGCTCTCAGCCATGTTGTGACCGGTGCGGCGCTTGTCGATGATGGCCAGCGGGGCATCGTTCATCTGCTTGGCGAACGCCCGGGCACGCGCCACACCCCCCACATCTGGAGACACCACGACGACATCTCCCAGATCCTGAGTGGAGAGATAGTCCACCAGTACGGGTGATCCGTAGATGTGATCGCAGGGAATATCGAAATACCCCTGAATCTGAGCGGAGTGCAGATCCATGGCCAGCACACGATCAACGCCGGACTGCACCAGAAGGTTGGCCGTGAGCTTGGCCGTGATCGATTCACGACCGGCGGTTTTACGATCCGCCCTGGCGTAGCCGTAGTAAGGGACCACAGCGGTGATCTGCCGCGCTGATGCCCGTCGGCAGGCGTCCACCATGATCAGCAGTTCCATCAGGTGGTCGTTCACCGGCGCGCAGGTGGGCTGGATCAGGAACACATCGCAGCCCCGGATCGACTCCTGGATCTGCACATAAAGCTCACCGTCCGCAAACCGCTTGCAAACGCGGGGTCCATCTGGCACACCCAAATAAGCGGAGATCTCCCTCGCCAGAGCGGGATTTGAGGTGCCGCTGAACAGACGCAGACGCCGGCTATCTGGAGCCATCTGCTCCTGTTCGGTACGGGCTGCTGTCAGGAAACTGGTCACGGCGCCCGCGCAACGAATTCTGCTGTAATCCGATGGTAGAGGTGAGCAGCACCCCCATGTCCACAGGTTTCCCACTGCTCGTGGGTGCGGGCCCAATTCCAGAGCTCAAAATGCGCCAGGCCTGCGAAGGCTTAGCCCAGGCCTGCCAATGCCCTTTGAGCACCGTGCCCAGCGGTGCATCACCCGCAGCAGTTCTGCAGAACAACCCAGCTGCAAGAGGGCTTGTGCGGCTAAGCGGTGACGCAGCACGGCCAACGCCGCAGGGTGATGTCAGCTGGTTGCATGCCCTGGCCGACTGGCGTCAGACGGTGCTTCTGCTGACGACAGCCGACAGTGATGGAACGATCCCCGGCACGGCCCCGGCCTATGCCGCCCTTTGCCGAGAACTGAACGTCCCTCTTCTCGGCCTGGTTCAGCTCCAGGGCCCCTGGAACGGCCCAGCGCGACGCAGGGATGGCCTCAGCTGGCTGGGGTGGATTCCCGATGAGAACCATCCCGATCAAGCCGATTGCATCGATGCTCTGGCCCGGAGACTGCAGCTCCGCAGCCGGGCTTAAGGCTGGGGCCAGAGGGGACGGCTCGCACCGGCTTTGATTTGGCGCAACGTCTGCTCACCAGACCGGTCGGCCAGCGGCAGGCGGGAGATTGCTGCAGGTTCAGGGCTGGCGATGATCGCCGCGGCCAAGCTCAGCTGTTCTGAACGACTCAGGTTGGTCTCCACGTCAGCATCCAGTTGGTCCACCAGGGCAGGGATCACCTCAATGCCACTGGGGGCCTTGACCTGTTCGATCAAGGCCTCAACAAGAATGTCCTGGCGCTGGCGGCGCTGGGAGACATCTTTGGGGTCGGGCAGGTGGCGCACCAGCTGTTCCGCCTGAACTCCGTTCAGGCTCTGGCGCCCAGCCTGGAGATTGACGCTGTAGCCCTGCGTCTTGTCTTTGCGCTGGTAAGACTCCCCAAGCACCACGTCCACTTCGCCCAGGCCATCCACGAGACGGCGTAAAGCCGCACGGGGCATCACCACATATCGCTTGGGGTCGCCCTCCTCAAGGCCAACGATGTCGTGGATGGCATCACTGACAAGGCTGACGCCGCCCCGTCGCCACAACTCGGCCAGGCTGCCTGGATCCTTCTGACCAGGAAGCTGAACGCCAAGCTCGGTAGGGATCTGGAGCACCTGAAGCGGCTCGCTCGATGCAATGCGAAGCATCAAAAGGGCATCGGCATTGGCAGGCCCCTTGGGCGCGGCCTGGTTGGTGGGCGCATCTAGACGATTCGCATCAAGACCAATCACAAGCACCATGACAGGGCTCTCGGGGAGAGGAGCCAGGGTTTCAGGTTGATCTGCGCTGAGAGGAGCTCCCTGGGCAACACGATCGGGTTCAGGCCACAGCGTCGCCAACAACCACCCGGTGACACCGAGACCCAGCAACGCTGAACCGACACGCAGCACGCCGCGAACTCGGGGTGGCGACAACCAGTTCATTTCGCTGGAACAAGCGCAATGGCGCTTAGTTTCGCCCAGATCTCCAGTTCTTAGCCTGGGCCCCGTGCAGCCGTCCTCGATGTCCCTCCGCCACGACTACCGCAACCGACCTCCCGAACAGGTGCGCGTGGTCGTGTTCGGAGCCACGGGGTACATCGGCCGCTTTGTGGTGAAGGAGCTGGTGGAACGCGGCTACCAGGTGATTGCCTTTGCCCGAGAACGTAGTGGTGTCGGCGGCCGTCAGAGCAGAGACGAGGTCATCGCCGATTTTCCCGGAGCAGAGGTGCGCTTCGGGGATGTCAGCGATCCAGCCTCGATCACAGCCGAGGCCTTCGATCAACCGACGGATGTTGTGGTGAGCTGCCTGGCCTCCCGCACCGGCGGCCGCAAGGATTCCTGGGCCATCGACCATGCAGCGACCCTCAACACCTACGAGCAGGGACGGGCTGCCGGAGTAGCCCATTACGTGCTCCTGTCGGCCATCTGCGTGCAGAAGCCGCTGCTGGAGTTTCAAAAAGCCAAGCTGGCCTTTGAGGCTGTGCTTCAGGCAGACGAGGAGATGACCCATTCCATCGTTCGCCCCACCGCCTTCTTCAAGAGCCTGGGCGGACAGGTGGAAAGCTGCCGCAAAGGTGGCCCCTATGTGATGTTCGGCGGCGGCACCCTGGCCAGCTGCAAACCGATCAGCGAAGCAGACCTGGCCCGGTTCATGGCGGACTGCATCCATGACGAGGCCAAACGCAACCAGGTGCTTCCCATCGGCGGTCCTGGCCCGGCGCTGAGCGCTCGGGAGCAGGGAGAAATGCTCTTCCGCGCCCTAAACCGCCCCCAGCGGATGCTCTCCGTCCCCATTGCCCTGATGGATGGTCCGATTGCCCTTCTGGACGGTTTGGCTCGGCTGTTCCCGGGCATTAAAGATTCGGCGGAATTCGGGCGCATCGGTCGGTATTACGCCAGCGAATCGATGCTCGTCTGGGACGAGCAAAATCAGCGCTACGACGCCGACGCCACGCCCTCCTACGGAACCGACACCCTGGAACAGTTTTTCGAGCGCGTGGCACGTGACGGCATGGCCGGGCAGGACCTCGGGGATGCCGCACTGTTCTGAAATCGCCATCCTTGGGAGACCAAGGGGCTCCCATGGATCAATCCACTGTTGTTGAACCAGCGAAGGCTGGACGGGGGCGCAGCACCGGGGTGCTGCTGCACCCGACAGCGTTGCCTGGCAGCCCCGTCTGCGGCAGCTTCGGTGAGCCATGCCGCCGGTGGCTCCAACTGCTGGCTAAACATGACATCGGGGTCTGGCAGATGTTGCCCCTGGCCCCGCCAGATCCAACGGGCTCGCCCTACAGCTCCCCCTCGTGCAATGCCTTGAACCCCTGGTTCCTGGATGGCCAGGACCTGGCCAACGAGGGGTTGATCCATGAGGCCGCCCTCAGGGCAACTCCGGGCGCTGATGCGCCGATGGAGGGAGGGGAACATGTTGATTTCAGCCTGGCCCAGCAACGGGCCGATGCCCTGGGGGATGCACTGCTCGAGGCCTGGAGTGACCAGGATCCAAAGCGACACGCCGACTTCGGCACCTGGGCGCAGCAGCAGCGCGCTTGGTTAGAGGACCATGCCCGTTTCCAGGTTCTGCATGATCAGCACGGCACAGCTTGGTGGGACTGGCCCCTCCCCCTCGCCCGTCATGACAAAAAAGCGCTGCGGGCCTGGGCGGAACAACACCAAGAGGCCCTGCTACGGGAACGGCTGATCCAGTGGCATCTCGACCGGCAATGGCAGGCGATTCGTCGACAAGTAGCAGACCTAGGCATCCAGCTGTTTGGAGATCTGCCCTTCTACGTCAGCAGTGACAGCGCTGATGTCTGGAGCAACCGTTCGCTGTTCACAGTCAAAGAGAACGGCCAACTCACCACCCAGAGCGGTGTGCCACCCGATTACTTCTCGGAAACAGGGCAACTGTGGGGCTCACCGGTTTACCGCTGGGGACAACATCGGATCACGCGATTCCACTGGTGGCGGCAAAGAATTGCTCGCCAGCGGGAGTTTGTTGATCTCCTACGCCTGGATCACTTCCGAGCTCTTGCCGCCTTCTGGGCCGTTCCCGGTGCCGACAGCACTGCTGAAAATGGGCAGTGGCAGACCTCTCCAGGCCACGCCCTACTGCGCTACCTCCGCAAGGACGCTGGTGGCGCACTCCCCTTGATTGCCGAGGATCTTGGGGTGATCACACCGGATGTGGAGGCACTCCGTGATGCATTCCAGCTGCCGGGCATGAAGGTGCTGCAATTCGCTTTCGATGGTCAACGCGACAACCCCTATTTGCCTGAAAACACCGAGGGGCATCGCTGGGTCGTCTACACCGGCACCCACGACAACCCCACAACCTTGGGCTGGTGGAACAATTTGGATGCCGACAGCAGGACCCGCATTGCCACACGGGTGAATGGTGAGATCTCGGCCCCGGCCTGGCATCTGCTTGACATGGCCTTTGCCACGACCGCAGGACTGGTCGTCGCCCCACTGCAGGACCTCATGCATCTGGATGACCGGGCCAGATTCAACACACCCGGCACCAGTGAAGGCAACTGGAGCTGGAGGCTTCGCAGCTTTGATGCTGATCTGGAGAATGCCCTTGGCGGCTACGGCACGAGGGGAGCGGTCTGGGGACGGTCGCTGTCGGGAGCAGGCAGCTTGTTGACCCGGTAGATCCCCGGCCGAGCTTGATCCACAGCCAGGGGTTCTCCGTTCCAGAGCACCTGATCGCCAGCACCAGCGGGGGGATCCAGGCGGACCTCAATCGGGGCCTGCAACTGGAGCATCAACGTGCCGGCACTGGCCGTGAATTCAAACCGGTCTCCACCACCGCTCGAGAGCTGCAGCGCTCTGGGCTCAGCAACAACAACCTCGAGAACCCCCTGAGACTGCGTCAGAGCACCCCCCCCCAGCTCAAGCCACTCCTGAGGTGTGCGTTGCTGAACCTGTTCCAGGGGCCGCAAGGCGGCGATGCGATGATCTGCGCCGGCCAGGTTCGGGCGACGGTTGATCGCCTCCACATCGGCACGCACGGGCTCGAGGGTCAGGCTGTTGCGCAGGGCCAAATCCTGCTGTTGTCGATTGATAGCAAGCAGACTGAGCGCAATCACGATCGTGTACACCACCGTGCCCTGCCAGGTGGTGAATACATCGATATTGCCGAGGGTGAAGCGACGCAGCCCCGCCTTGGCAGGTCCGCGGTGGAGCAACACCGGTTGTGGAAGCAAGGGGTCGAGGCATCCACTGGGAAGAGCCAGGCGGATCTCGATCTGAGGCAGCATCGAGGCGAGATAAGCCCGCTCGGGCAATCGATCACGCCAGCCACGCTCCAGCGCTTCGATGACGGGTGTTGTGATCCGGGTTTCATTGGCCAGGTCCCGGAGCGAAAGCCCAAGTTCTTCCCTCCTCCGCCGCAGCATCAGTCCCAGATCCTGACTTTGCTGATCCTGGGTCTCAGCAGAACCAGCATCAGCGCTGGCCCCACTGCGGGGACGGCGCCACCAGAATCCTGGACGCTTCAGTCGCATGGGCGATGCAAATCCAAGGGGACAGCCTGGTCGAGCATTGGCTTCCATTCTCCCTCGCTCAACCACATCCAGCACCCCTCAGCCAGATCACCAAGCAGCAACCCCGCAATCGCTGTGCGCTGGAGGTCGAGCACCGGATGGCCAAGGGCCTCCGCCATCCGGCGAATCTGTCGGTTGCGACCTTCCCGCAGCTCGATCTCCAATAACGAGCGCGCGTCCCTGGTCTGCAGTCGGCGCACCTGTGCGGGGCGGGTCGGTCGCCCATCCAATGAAAAACCCCGACACCAGCGGTCGAGAACCGCTTCGGACGGCACACCCTCCACCCAAACCCTGTAGGTCTTGGCATGGCTGTAACGCGGGTGGGTCAGTTTCAACGTGAGCTCACCCAGATCGGTGAGCAGTAGAGCCCCACGACTGTCGGCATCCAGACGACCAACGGGATGCAGTCCTGCCCGATGCTCCGGTGGCAGCAGGTCGAGCACCGTTCGGCGGCCCTGAGGGTCATCGCAGCTGCAGATCACCCCCACGGGCTTGTTCAGCAACAGCACCCGCGCCTCGCCACGGCTGGGCAAGGCCCTGCCATCCACGCAAATCGTCTGCTGGTGCGGATCAGCCTGGTCCCCAACGCGGGCGACCTGGCCATCCACCGTGATACGGCCCGCCTGAATCCATTCCTCAGCCCGGCGCCTGGAACAGAGACCAGCAGCAGCAATCAGTTTCTGGAGACGCTGGCGCGTCATCCAACCGGCTCCCGGGGGAGAAGGAGGTCCATGCAGGCCCCACCAGCGGGGTGATTGCGCGCTTCGATGCGACCAGCATGATTCACGGAGATCTGCTGCACGATGGCCAGCCCAAGGCCGCTGCCACTACGGCTGGAGCGTGCCCGCGAGGGATCCCCCCGGTAGAAGCGTTGAAACATGCGGCTGAGATCGGTCTCACTCAACCCAGGGCCGTGATCACGGATGCTGAGCAGCCACCAGCCGCCGCTCGGGCGCACCGTCACATCGATGCTGCTGTCCTCTGGGGAGTAACGCAGAGCATTGTCGAGAAGATTGAGCACCGCGCGGTGCAGACGGCGTTGATCCCCGAGCAAGGGCCCGGGTTCAGACCGGTCCATCCGCAGCGTGACCCCCCGCTCCTCCGCGATCGGGCGAATGGTTCCCCAAGCGCTGTCGATCAGATCCTCCAGGGTGATAGGGACGTAGTCGCTGTATTCCTGGGGCAGGCTGTTCTCCAGCCGTGACAGCTCCAGCAGATCCTCCACCAGCAGCTGAAGACGCCGGAGTTCCTTCTGCAGCCGTTGCACCAGAGCTGTGTCTTCTGAATTCACGGCCAGCTCCAGCCGATCGCTCACCAGCATCAGGGCAGTCAAAGGGGTCTTGAGCTCATGGGCCACATCACTGACCCAGCGCTCCTGCTGCTGTTGCTGGGCTTCGAGAGACTGGCGGCTCTGGATCAACACCAAAAAGCATTCATCGCTGCCCGGCAGAACGATGGCCTCCAGCGGATCCCCCTGTTGATCCCATTCACATCGCTGGGGGCGCTGCTGATAGCGGCTGCTGAAGATCACCTCCTCAAGTGCGGGAATATCCAGGGCATCCCTGAGGTTCATGCCACGAACCAGACGATTGCGGGAAATGTGCAGCAAACGTTCGGCCCGACCGTTGATGTAGGCGATGGAGTGATCCGGAGCCAGGATCATCCAGCCCTGGGTGGCCGCATCAATCCAGGCGAGAAGCTGAGGCGCGTTCAAGGCAAAAGGCCGCTCCTCCTCCTCTCGCAAGGACGCCAGGAATCTCCGTCGACGCTGCAACAGAAGCGTGATCCCGATGCCGGCCGCAAAGCCCAGTACCCCAGAGATCAACACAACAAGATCAGCCGAAGCGGTAACCGAAGCCGCGGACCGTGCGAATCAACTGGGGAGATGAGGGCTCATCCTCGACCTTTTCCCGTAACCAACGGATGTGAACATCCACGGTCTTGGTGTCGCCGACAAAATCAACACCCCAGATTTTCTCCAGCAATTGATCGCGACTCCAGACGCGCTTGGGGTTCTGAATGAACAACTCCAGGATTTTGTATTCCTTCGGGGAGAGGGTCAGATCCGTGCCATCCCTGGTGACCCGGCACTCATTGGAGAACAGGCAAAGATTGGCGTAGCTGTGTGATTCAGACGGCGTCGACTCGGTTTGAAGGGATCGCCGCAGCAACGCCCTGCAGCGGGCCACCAATTCACGCAGCCCAAAGGGTTTAACCAGGTAATCATCAGCGCCAACCTCCAGCCCAAGCACCCGATCGGTTTCACTGTCGCGGGCACTGATCACAAGGATCGGAGTGGTGTTCTTGAAGCGGCGAAGCTCGCGGCAGAAATCAAGCCCACCCAGACCCGGAAGCATCAGGTCAAGAACAATCAAATCAACCGGATCAGAGGATGTGCCCACGACCAGTTCGAGAGCCTCTGAGCCATTTGAGCTGGTGAGCACTTCATAGCCCTCCAACCTCAAGGCCTCACCGACTGTCTCCCGGATGCTGTCGTCGTCTTCCACAACGAGCAAACGGCATGTGGAAACAGCCGCAGACAAGGTCGTCACATCCAACAGGCTGGAAACGATTTAATTCTGACGGGTGCCTCACCCAGAAGGATGAGATCAGCGGCTTCGCTTAAGAGGTCAGAAGACGAGATCAGAAGAATTCATCGAAATTGTCGAAATCAACCGCTTTGAAATTGCCCTCTTCCACCTGCAGCATCAGGCGCTCGAGCTGAGCGAACAAGGCTCCACCCGTCAGAAGAGACAGCAAAAGAGCCACCAAAAGGGCAGCACCTGCGGCGAAACCGAAGATCTGAAGACAGCAACCGATGAACAAGGTCACACCGATCAGAGTGCCGCCGTAACTGAGGTTGATCTCCACTGTCCCAAGAGGCAACAAGGGGAGCCGGTCCTGCTTCCAGCCATCCAATTTGTTCTGGACCTGACGACCGAAAGTCAAGCCGCAGAGCACAGCCATCAACAGGCCGATACCCGCCAACAGGTAAGGCGGTTGGGGCAGGGTCATCATCCGAAGCAGCTGCTCAAGCTCCTGGGCGCTGATCTCCTCAGGCATCGACGCCGATCTCAAAGAGCTGCGACCTTAGCGATCTCAGCTCAAGGTTCCCAGCTTTGGGAGCCGAGAAAGGTGAGTTCGACAAAGTCGCTGGCGTTGTGATCATCCCTCCCCATCTGAATTTGGAAGCCCCCGAGATCAAGATCATTGATTGACTCAAGAGCCTGGACAAGGGATTGACGCGTTGGGTTCTTCCCAGCCCGCGTCAGCGCTTCGGTGATCATCCGCGCCGCGAGATACCCCTCAAAACTGGTGAAGCCAAAGCCCGATGCCTCATCACTCAGCCGCAGGCAGCGCTGATAGTCAGCCACAACGGGGATCCAACGATTCCACGGAAACGGCACCACCTGGGCCACGCCAATGCCATTGGCTTCGCCCACCGGCATCGCCCTCTGCAGAGCTTGGGTGCCCACAAACGACACATTCATGATCTGAGCGCTGCTGCCCCGTTCGCGCAGCGCGGTGGCCAGGGCAGCCGAACTCACATAGGCAGAAACGAGCACGACCCCGTTGGGATTGACGGCCATCAGGTCGTCCAATGCATCCCCCACCTGAGCTGAATTGCGCTGCACCGTCGTGACCGCCACAGGTTTGAGCCCATGGCTGGTGAGGGCAGCCATGGCGCCGTCAAGGCCATCCTGACCAAAGGCGTCGTCTTGATAAACGATCGCAATGCGATGGTGCGCATCGCGCACCATCTCGTCGACCATCGCCGCAATCTCCCGGCGATAGCTGGTTCGCATGTTGAACACCATGCGCAGCTCCGGCCGTCGAAGCAGACTTGCCCCCGTCATCGGCGCCACCAGCGGCACCTCCGCAGCCTCGATTAACGGCAACGCCACTTTTGTGGTGGGCGTGCCCACATAACCGAACAACGCCAGAAGATCATTGCGTTTCAGCAATTGGCGCGTGTTGATCAGCGTCTGCGACGGCTCGTATTTGTCATCAAGACTGACCAACTCGATTCTGCGCCCGTGAATCCCGCCCTCACGGTTCACAGACTTAAACCAGGCCAAGGCCCCGCGTCGATAATCCAGACCGAGTTGTGCCGAAGGGCCCGAGAGCGGTAGGGACTGGCCAAGCACCAGAGCGTTGGGATCTTGCCCCCTGCCAGGGGGCTGAGAAGCAACAGGGCGAGGTTGAAGCAGCGTGAGCAGTCCACTGCTCAGTAAGGCCCAGCACGTCAGAGTGACTCCAGAGCTGCGCCGCAAATGGCCTCCAAGAAACAGAAGCACTGGAACTTACTTGCCGTTGTTTCAATTCTGCTTGCCGGTCTTCTGGCGTTCACCGGCATCAACAGGCTTGATGTCGGTCGTGTCCCTAGCCGTGATGCGCTGCGCTTGTCATCGGCATCACGATCCCTGACAACAGACAGTCAACGGATACCCGGGGACGGCTGGACCTCCCTGCGGGGCGAAAAGCTGTCGGGCCAGGAGATGGTCCTTGATCAACAGGGGCTGGAGGACGCCTCGTACCAGGTTCAGGTGGGGATCTACGCCACCAGCACCTACGACCTGGATCTGAGCATCCCCAGTTACTCATCCAACGGTTACGTCTGGATGCGCTGGGGAGATGAGCTGCAGCGCTATCTGAGTGAACGGGATCAAACCATTGAACAGGGAATCACCCTGGTGAACGGATTGCTATCCGATGCCGATCCAGTGCTGACGCCGATGTCCTCAGCCCCAGTGCACAACGACGACGGAACGTACTACCAACTGTTCAGCTATATCGGCCGCTTCTACATCGACAAAGCCAGCTTCAGGCACTTTCCCTTTGTGACCGTGAGCCTGCCCCTTGTCCTTGAAATGGAGGATGTGAATGGTTCTCTCGACTATCCCCATTTCCGCTTCGAGCCCGACATCCAAAACAGTGGGATGGGCTTGTTCGCAGGAATCATCGGCTGGCTGAACCGAGGCTGGTCCATTGCCGAATACCGGCACAACTACGCCACAAATTTCGGGCTGGGGGGCAGCGCGGATGACTACAGCCTGGTCATCTTCGATATCACGTTCGGCACCTCATCCTGGTCTGCGTTCTGGCGGTTGATGCTGCCGCTGCTGGTGGTGATGGCCATGGTTCTGCTCGTCTTCAAAGTCCGAGCCGATGAACAGGACGCGCGCGCAGGAATTCCTGTCACCGTGCTGTTGACCCTGGTCTTCCTCCAACAGACCTACCGGGAGGAACTGCCCGACCTGCCCTATCTCACCTTTCTGGATCAGGTGTATGTAATTGCCTATGTGGTCACCTTGCTGGCCTTCATCCTGGTGATCTTCATCGGACGGCGTTACGGGGAGCTGGAGGCAATGCCGGAAGGCGACGCCAAAACTCGCAAAGAGCATCGGCTGGAGCAACTGGACGAAATCTGGCCGCTCACCGTTGTGGTCTTCAGTTCGATCAGCATCTTCGGCTGTTGGATCACGCTGCCGCCAGGGGGTTGAGACGTTGCAGTAGCCCACCGGCCAGCCGCCCGGGGCCGAAGGTTCGTCCAAGCAAACCAACTAGGGCACGCACATCGTCGGTGTGCAGACGGTCGTCACGGATCAACGTCATCAACAGACGCCGGCGCAAGTCGGCACCATCTCGGCTGAACAGCAACCGCAGGCCGGCACCGGCGACAGGAATCAGTTCCTTGCTAGGCGCGGGTGCGTCCTTGCCGACCACCGCCAGAAGGCTTTCCAACCGATCCAAGCGCAAGCGGCCTGACTCATCAAAAATCACCTCAAGCAACTTCTCGCGCATCTCGCTGGTGTCTCCCGCGAGCAGTCGACGGGCCACATAGGGATAGGCGATGGCAATAATCTTGAAGTCGGGATCAAGTCGCAAAGCCAGCCCTTCCTGGCTGACGACCGCACGGATGATCAGAGCGAAGCGAGCTGGAACGCGGAAGGGGTAATCAAACATCAACTCCGAGAAACGATCGGTGATCGCCTTGAAGTTGAACGACCCAACTGAATCGCCAAGGCTGCCACCGAGCACCTCCTCAAGAGCAGGAATGATCGGGGTGAGATCAGCGGTGGGGCTGAGAAACCCAAGGGATTGGAAATCCTGAGCCAAACCGGAGAAATCACGGTTGATCAGATGCACCACTGCACCCGTCAGCGTGAGACGGTCGCTGTCGCTGATGGAGTCCATCATGCCGAAGTCGACGTAGCCCACATGGCCAAGGTCACCCGTGCGACCGGGCATTGCAAAGAGATTGCCGGGGTGGGGGTCAGCGTGGAAGTAGCCAAATTCCAGCAGTTGCTGAAGGCCGCAGATCACCCCCGTGCGAATCAACGCTGTTGGATCGAGTTGCTGTGAACGCAGCTCATCGCTGTCGCGCATTTTGGCGCCATCGATCCAGGTGGTGGTCAGCACCCGGGTGGAGCTGAGCATCCGCTCCACCTTCGGGACATAGACCGCATCGTTCTCAGCGAAAAGAGCTGAAAACCTTTCGGCGTTGGCCGCTTCCAGGCCGTAATCGATCTCTTCAAACAAGCTGCGGCCAAACTCATCGATGATTCCGCCCAGACCGAAGCCGAGATTGAGAGGCAGGAGTGGAGCCGTCATCACACCGAGTGCCCGGATCAGCACCAGATCCCGCCGCAGGATGAAGGTGAGATTGGGTCGCTGAACCTTCACCGCAACCCAGTGCTTGCCCTGCAGACGGGCTTTGTAGACCTGCCCAAGACTGGCGGCTGCGATCGGCTTGTCGGGAAACTCCGCAAACAACTCCTCGGCGGGGGCACCGAGCTCCTCACGAATGCACTCCATGGCGGTGGCATGGGAAAAAGCCGGCAGGTCGTCCTGCAGGCGGGTCAATTCCTCCAGCCAGTCCCGACGCACCAGATCCGGTCGGGTGGAGAGGGCTTGCCCCAATTTGATGAAACAAGGCCCAAGCCCAGTGAGGGTGTTGAGGATGCGTCGTGCCAGGCCCTGTTGGACGGCGGGGTTGCTGCTGCCTCCGCGCAACAGCAACACCAAGACCAGGCCCGCTAGGGACCACAGCACCTGCACCAGGCGTGGGACGGCTACCCATGGACGCAATAGCAACCATCCCAGATCCCGCCCGGGGTCGTAACGCATCGCATGGAGCTGAGTACAGAGGGAGACTTTAAGGAGATAAGGCGGATTCGATGGCGCTTCTGCCCCAGCTCACCCGTCGGCTCGATGAGCCTCTGTTTCTGCCGGCCCATGGCCGGGGGGCTGCGCTGCCTGACGGACTGCGTCAATTGCTGCGACGGCGCGCTGGTATCTGGGACCTGCCGGAACTACCGGCCCTCGGCGGTCCGCTGGAACCGGATGGCGCCATCGCCGAAAGCCAACGCTGCGCCGCGGCTCAGATGGGTGTGGCGCGTTGTTGGTATGGGGTGAACGGGGCCACGGGATTGCTTCAGGCCGCTCTTCTGGCGATGGTCAGGCCAGGGGAGCGGGTGCTTCTCCCTCGCAATGTCCATCGCAGCCTGATTCAAGCCTGCATTCTTGGGGATCTACAGCCGGTGCTGTTCGATCTTCCCTTTCAAAACGACCGGGGCCAGCCTGCACCGGTGGATTCCGACTGGATCGAACGGGTACTAGAGGCACTGCCGTCCGATGGAGCACCCATCCGCGCCGCAGTTCTGGTGCATCCCACCTACCAGGGCTATGCCAACGACCCCACGGAGGTGATCAAACGTCTGCAGCAGCGGGGCTGTTGCGTGCTGGTGGATGAAGCCCACGGCTGTCATTTCGCCGCAGGGGTGAACCATCCCCTGCCCCCCAGCGCCGTGCACTGCGGCGCTGACCTTGTGGTGCACTCCCTGCAGAAATCAGCTGCAGCCCTAGCGCAAACGGCGGTGCTCTGGCTGCAGGGGGATCGTCTCGATCCCGCGCGCGTGGAACGCAGTCTGGGCCTTCTGCAAACGACAAGCCCTAGTGCACTGCTGCTGGCCTCCTGCGAAGAGGCCCTTCAACACTGGCAGCGGCGCAAGGGGCGCCGACAACTGCTGCAGCGTCTTCAGGAAGCTGAAGAGCTCGCCGATGTCTTGCTCAAAAGCGGAGTACCTCTACTCAACAACCAGGACCCGCTCCGCCTGATCCTGCATACGGGCCAGGCGGGGATCACCGGCCTGGATGCCGACGCCTGGTTCCTGCCCAAAGGGCTCGTGGGTGAACTGCCGGAACCGGCAACGCTGACCCTCTGCCTGGGGCTGGCCCGACACCAGGGGCTTGGGCGCCGGATCAGACACCACTGGCAGGACCTCCTGCGAACCTTTCCCGATCGCGATCCACTGCCGCCGTTCGAAGCGCCGCCGCTTCCACTGGTGACCACAACTGCGCATTCCCCTTCCAAGGCCTGGCATGCAGAGCATCAACGCGTGTCATTAAAAGAAGCGGGCGGATGCGTGGCGGCTGAATTGCTGTGTCCTTACCCCCCCGGCATCCCATTGCTGATTCCCGGCGAGCGCCTGGATCGAGCCAGGCACGCCTGGATCGAACGCCAGCAGCTGTTCTGGGGTGATCAGATTCCCGGCGATCTTTCTGTAGTCAGCAGGGGGTGAAATCCAGGCTCACAGCCGCTTCAATCCATGCATCCGGCGCTGGTAGATGAAACCTCTGACCTGGCTGGCGCTGGCGCTGCTGACCTGTCCTTCCGTTGGGGCCAGCCCCAACGGCGAAGAATTCGTTGTGGAAGACATCCAGAAGAGTCAGGACATCAAAGAGATCAAGGGGATCAAGGCGATCGTCCCGGTCGGCCCTTTGCCGCTCCCTCCCCCGAGGCCCCTGGCCGAAAAGACTGCGGTGCCGAGCAAGCTCATCCAGGTGGTTCAGGGAGCAGCGAGCTGGTACGGACCAGGGTTCTACGGCCGAACAACAGCGAATGGTGAGCGCTTTCGCAAGGGCACACTGACGGCTGCCCATCGGACACTGCCCTTCGGAACCCGGGTGCGCGTCACCAATTTGAGCAATGGCCGCAGCGTTGTGGTGCGAATCAATGACCGTGGGCCGTTCAAATACCACCGGGTGATCGATCTTGCCCATGGCGCTGCATCACAACTCAAGATGATGCAGGCGGGTCAAGTGCCTGTGAAACTCGAGATCCTCAAGTCATTGCCCTGAAGCGGCTTTAGGCAAGCCAGACGAAGCCAACTGTGAGCGATTGATAGCCTGAATCAAGGAAGCCTCCAATCAGTGTGATCCGTGAGGTTGTCTTCGATCAGAGCCAAGCGCCAGCAGCGCGTGCTGTGCTGCGAAAGCGACTAATCAGTGGCCTTGGTGTCGGCGGTTTTGGCCTGCTGGTGGTGAGCCTAGGGGGATGGTGGTTCACCGCTGCGCTGGGGGGAATGGTTCACCTCGGCCTACTGGAGTTCTTCCGGATGGCCCAGTTCAAGGGGATCCGCCCAGCCACCAAAACAACCCTTGTGGCCTGTCAACTGCTGTTGTTCACCACCCAATGGTCGATGCAGGGAGGACTGCCGGAAGCCGTGGCCTCCGCGGTGCTGCCCCTGGCGGGAGCAGCCATCTGCGGCTGGCTACTCCTGCAACCAGTGACGGGGTCAATAGCCGATATCGCAGCCTCAATCTTCGGTTTGTTTTACCTCGGCTTTCTGCCCAGCCACTGGCTGAGTCTGCGTGGTCTGGAGGACGGGCTGGCGATCACCCTTTCGGCTTGTCTCATGATCGTGGCCACCGACATCGGCTCCTGGGCCGTCGGTCGGCGTTACGGCCAACGGCCACTCTCTCCGATCTCTCCGGGAAAAACCATCGAAGGGGCCATTGGCGGCTTCCTCTCGGCAATGTTGATGGGCCTGATCTGCGGTCAGCTGATGGGGTGGGCCCTGCATGGTCTGCCAGGCCTTCTGCTGGGAGCTCTGATCGCCCTGTTCGCATTGGTGGGAGACCTGACGGAGTCAATGATGAAACGCGATGCAGGCGTCAAGGATTCCGGTGACGTTTTACCCGGCCATGGAGGGATCCTCGACCGCATTGACAGCTATCTGTTCACCCCGGCGGTGGTGTATTACGCGATCGCCCTGTGCCAACCGCTGCTAGCGAAATAGCACCGGTTCAACAACAGACCAGCACTAAGGCGTGACGGTGGAATGGCCTTTAAGAACCAACTGGCCACCCACCAGCTGGGCATGCTCGATCCGGATCGCGGGATCCATTGGAAGCAGGATGCAGGGTTCATCGTCTGTCTCCGGCCGGAAGCACAAGGTGCCTTGCTCCGCGTTGAGTCGGAAGCGACGGCGGGCGGGGTCTTGATGGGCAGCGACTACCGCCTGCAACTCGAACAGATCCGCTTCGATGCTCAAACCGCCCAAGGGGCTGAGACCCATCAGCTGCTCGGCCATCCAATCACCGAGCCAGCGCCAGGGTTCGGAAAGCACGGCGCTATTGAGCTGACGGCCGTTGAAGCTGACCTCTCCCTCCACCTGAAAAGGCTGCTGCAACGCCAGCATCTGACCTCGACTCAGCAGCTTCATGTCCACCGCAATCGGACCACTGCACAACTCCACGCTCTGCAGCGGTAGCCCCTGAAAGCAAACGTCCCGCGCATGGAGCGACACGCCATCCAGACGTCCACGCAGCAGAGCCCAGCTGGAACCGTTCAGCTTCAGGTCGAGGCTTCCGAGGCTGTCGCAGCGGCTGCGAATCCAGAGGCGCAAAGCCCCGGCGAGCACATTGAGAAGGGGATCAGCCACAGGCCAACAGTGAATGACAACGCTCAGCCACCCTCTGGGGCTGATCGATGTGAGGGAGGTGCCCGCAGCAGGCGAACGTCTCTACCGGCTGATCCAGTAATACCTGAAGCGCCTGTTTTTGCGGGGCGCGAAGAATGCGATCATCCGCACCCCAGATCACATGCAGTGACTGAGATGGCATGGGCTCTCCACATCCGGCGAAACCACCACTGCGGGCAAATGCCGCCAATGCTTCGGCCCAACCGGGGCACTGCAGGTGCAACGAAGCGATCTGTTCTTCCGGCGCTCCAACATCCGTATCAGGATCCGCAAAAGCCTGACGGCACAAGCCCCGACGCACACCGGGACGACCCAGAAACCAGGCACCAAAACGATCCAGCAGGGGCGGCAAAGGCATGGGACGCCCCGTCAAACCGGCTGGAGCGAGCAGCACAAGAGGGCCCACCCGCTCGGGGTGACGCCGGGCCAACTCCACGGCCACGGAGCCACCCATCGAGGCACCGATCACCCCAACAGGAACCTCAGCGGGAAGCCGCTCAAGCAGGGCATCGAGATGGCGCAAAACAGCGTCCGGCCCGTAGGTCAGGCCCAAGGGACGTGGCGAAAAGCCAAAACCGAACAGGTCCGGGATGAACAGCTGAAAGCGATCTGCCAGGAGGGGAGCCAGGCGCCTGTATTCCAGAAAACTGCTGTCGAACCCATGCAGCAGCAGCAAAGGAGAGCCTTGGCCGAGCACCGCCACAGGGAAGGGATCATCCAGACCCAGGCCAGGCAAGTTCCACCACTGCACATCAGCGGCGAGGGTCTCGGCCTGCGGGTCAAGCAGACCCGGCCGCAATTGATCCAGAAGCGTCTTCAAAGGCTGATGGGGCTGAGTTCAGCGGCACCCACAAGGGCCTCCAGCAAAGCACCGGGCGTCACAGCGAAGGGCAAATGATGCAGATCGGAACCCTCCCGACAGGCGAAGTGACACACCTCCTGCAATTGACTGAGGCTGGCCTGCGCCAGACCCAGATCATCAAGGCTGACAGGCAGAGCCAGCTGGCGCAGCAACGGAAGAAGTTGTCGATGGGCCTGCCCGGCAAGCCGGTTGCCACCAAGACGTTCTTCAAGTCGCAACTGCACCAGGATTCCGAATCCCACCTTCTCCCCATGGAGAACGTGGTGACAGGCCTCCAGCTGGGTGAGGCCGTTGTGAACGGCATGGGCCGCGACCGTGCGGCAACGGGCACCGCCCAGTCCTCCCATCACCCCGGCGGTCAGGGCACAGGCTTCGGCGGTGCGCACCCACGCCGCGCTGTCTGGATCCTCCAGCGCCGTGAGGCTGTCTATCAGCAGTTGATCGCGGAGAACCCGTGCCATCTGCACGGCCTGCTGCACCAGTCCATCGCTGCTGTCGCCGCTGCTCACGGAGGCTTCGTACCACTTGGCCAGGGCATCAGCGACACCACTGGCCAGAGTGCGAGGCGGAGCTTGGCGCACCAAGCCGTGATCAAAGACAAGAAGATCAGGGCAGCGATCCAGCGCCACATCCCCTTCGAAGGCACCTTGAGGGGAATAGATGTTGGCCAGAGCCGTCCAGCCCGCGCAAGTAGAGGCGCTCAGCGGAACGGTGATGCAGGGAAGAGAAAGACGATGGGCCAGCAGCTTGCCGGCATCCAGAACCTTTCCGCCCCCGGCTGCCAGAACGGCGTCACAGCCGTCGGCTTCAGAAGACACTCTCTGGAGGTCCTGCTCACAGCAGTCGAACTGAAGCTGAGCTTGAAGAGGCTTGAATCCCTGGGCCTGCAAATCGGCGACGAAGCGCTGACGCTGCCTCGCGGTTGAGACACTGCGTCCCAGCACAAGCGGACGCGAACACAGCGCTTTGATCTGAGGCAGGGCCTCATCCCATGCTCCATCCCCCCGCAACACGCTGGCGGGGGCAATGGAGTGGGACGAGATGGATCGAACCATCAGAGGCTTGCACCTGCCAGTTGCGGTGCCGCTTCCACCTGACCTTTGTGACGCACAACCACCTTCTTGTTCTCGTCGACATCAACCTCGGCATGGTCGCCGTCCTTGATCCGACCGGACAGCACCTCTTCTGCGAGGGAGTCTTCGAGAAGACGCATGACGGCACGACGCAGCGGACGTGCGCCATAGGCAGGGTTGTATCCCTCCTCCACAAGGCGTTCCTTGAACGCATCGGACACGGTGAGGGTGATGCCTTTCTCGCCCATGCGACCAAAGACTTCCTTGAGCATGATCTCGGCGATCTGCTTGACCTCCTCGCGGTTGAGCTGACGGAAGACGATGATCTCGTCGAGACGGTTGAGAAATTCAGGACGGAAGTACTGCTTGAGCTCCTCATTCACCAAGGAGCGAATCCGGGTGTACTGCGAATCTTCAGCGCTTTCACCGGAGAACTCGAAGCCAAGGCCGCCACCACCCTTCTCGATCACCTTCGAACCAATGTTCGAGGTCATGATGATCAGGGTGTTCTTGAAGTCGACCGTGCGTCCCTTGGAATCGGTCAGGCGACCATCTTCAAGGAGTTGCAGCAGCAGGTTGAACACATCGGGGTGGGCTTTTTCGATTTCGTCAAAGAGCACCACGGTGTAAGGCCGGCGACGCACCGCCTCGGTGAGCTGTCCGCCTTCGTTGAAGCCCACGTAGCCAGGAGGCGAGCCGATCAGTTTGCTGACCGTGTGGCGCTCCATGAATTCCGACATGTCGAGGCGGATCATGGCCTCTTCGCTGCCGAAGAAATAGGTAGCTAGAGCTTTGGTGAGCTCGGTTTTACCGACACCCGTGGGACCGGAGAAGATGAAACTTGCAATTGGTCGGTTGGGGTTCTTCAAACCAACCCGGGCCCGGCGGATGGCCTTGGACACCGCTTTCACCGCTTCGTCCTGACCGATTAGGCGTTTGTGGAGGGTTTCCTCCATGTTGAGCAGCTTGACCGACTCGCTCTCAGTCAGCTTCTGCACCGGGACACCGGTCCAGGAGGCAACGATCTGAGCGATGTCCTCCTCATTCACCATGGGGGAACTGTCTGGAGCAACCGACTCGGTCGCCTTGGTTTCACCGGTCTCTGAAGAAGTGTCGGCTTTGACCTCGTCCTTGTTGGCTTGCAGCAGGGAACGAATCTGCTCGCGCAGCTCTACTTCTTTCTCACGCAACTCACCCGCCTTGGTGAAGTCCTGATCGCGGACAGCATCCTCTTTGTCCTTCTGGACGGAACGCAGTTCCTTATCAACCTCCTTTGCAGCAGGAGGCAACTTCGAATTGAGCAGGCGGACCCTGGAGCCAGCTTCATCGATCAGGTCGATGGCCTTGTCGGGCAGGAAGCGATCAGAGATGTAGCGATCGCCAAGGGTTGCCGCAGCGACAAGCGCTTCATCGGTGATTTTGAGGCGGTGGTGCTGCTCGTAACGCTCTCGAAGACCGCGAAGGATTTCGATGGTGTCATCAATGGACGGCTCGCCGACATTGACCGGCTGAAAACGCCGTTCCAACGCAGCATCCCGTTCGATGTGCTTGCGGTACTCGTCGAGGGTGGTGGCGCCAATGCACTGCAACTCACCACGAGCAAGCGCCGGCTTGAGAATGTTTGCAGCGTCGATGGCACCTTCAGCAGCACCGGCACCGATCAAGGTGTGAACTTCGTCGATCACGAGGATGACGTTTCCGGCCGACTTGATCTCCTCCATGATCTTTTTGAGACGCTCCTCAAACTCACCCCGGTACTTGGTACCGGCAACCAACAAGCCGATATCAAGGGTCAGGACGCGCTTGTCTTCGAGGATGTCGGGAATATCTCCCTGCTGAATGCGCTGGGCCAGACCTTCAGCGATGGCCGTCTTACCAACGCCGGGCTCACCGATCAGAACTGGATTGTTCTTGGTGCGGCGCCCAAGGATTTGGATGACGCGATCGATTTCGTTGTGACGGCCC
The DNA here is from genome assembly GCF_020514285.1 of Synechococcus sp. PH41509. Lineage (NCBI taxonomy): Bacteria > Bacillati > Cyanobacteriota > Cyanophyceae > Synechococcales > Synechococcaceae > Synechococcus > Synechococcus sp. PH41509. Next base: position 120,841 of record NZ_VTLD01000026.1, read on the forward strand.
ACAACTGGATCGAGTTTCGCTTCTGTCGCGAGCTGCGTGAGGTTGTTACCGAACTCATCGAGGGTGGGAGTCTTGGTGGAGCCCTTTCCGCCGCCGCCACCACCGGCAGATACTTCGGCCGTTTCACCCAGCATGCGAATTACTTGGGTTCGCACCTTGGCCAGGTCGACACCGAGGTTTTCCAGAACCCTGGCCGCTACACCTTCACCCTCTCGGATGAGACCGAGCAGCAGGTGCTCAGTACCGATGTAGTTGTGGCCAAGCTGACGAGCCTCTTCAAGTGACAGCTCAAGAACACGCTTGGCGCGGGGAGTGAACGGAATCTCAACGGCAACGAAACCAGACCCACGCCCGATAATTTTCTCCACTTCCACCCGGGCATCCTTGAGGTTGACGCCCATGGACTTGAGGACCTTGGCAGCCACGCCCGTTCCTTCGCCAATGAGACCGAGAAGTATTTGTTCGGTTCCAACAAAGTTGTGACCAAGCCTGCGAGCCTCTTCTTGGGCCAGCATGATCACTTTGATGGCCTTCTCGGTAAAACGTTCGAACATCGCTGGGCCAATGCAGTGATGTCACCAAGCTATCAGGGTTGAGGGACCGCTGCGAGTGTTCGGTCTGTACGGTCACTTTCCAGTCTGAGACTGGCCTGAAGCACGCAAAAAATAACAATGAATCCCACAAGATTCACTGGTTATTTTTGTTTCCCAGGGACGGGAAACCGAACAACATCAATCCGACGTTGGAGATGTCGGTGGTGGGATGCGACACCACTTAATGAGGGCATCGCGTCCATCGGAGTAGTACCCGGAACGGGTGCCTGCGGTGCGAAAACCATTCCGGGCATAGAGCGCCAGAGCGGCAACGTTGTCGCTGGCCACCTCGAGGGTGGCGTGCACTGCACCGACCCGACGTGCCCGTTGCAACAGTGCTCGCAATAAAAGACCTCCATGGCCGCTGCGGCGCCTTGCCGGATCCACTGCAACTACAGTGATGTGGAGTTCATCGGCCACCAACCAGCCGCAGGCAACGCCTAACAGTGTTCCGGATTCGACAAGACCGATGCAGAGGCGCCTGGGATCGTCCAGTTCACGCCGCCATTGGTCAGCTGTCCAAAGACCGTCGAGAGCGGTCTGATCCAGAGCCAAACAAGCGTGCTGCCATGAGGGGTCAAGACGCAGGATCTGCGGGGTCGATCCACCCACCGCAGGGTCGATTCCTAGATTGCCGTTCGACGCCGCCACTCCGTGACCCAAACCATCACCAGTCAACGGCCCTTCGAGGCGAACAGGGATGCGGAGAGCCCCAATCGCAACTTGGCACCAATCACCACAGAACTCGACGCCGCAGACCGACTGGTGGTGGGGGGCTGCCGTCTCAGCGATCTGGCGGGGCGCTACGGCACACCTTTATATGTGCTGGATGAGGCGACCGTTCGCGCCACCTGCAGGGCCTACCGCGAGGCTCTGGCCAAGCACTACACAGGCCCATCCCTTCCGATCTACGCCTCAAAAGCCAACAGCTCCCTGGTGATGAGCAGCCTTGCGGCCTCTGAGGGATTAGGCCTGGATGCCGTTTCCGCCGGTGAATTGCTAACGGCGCTGCGCGGAGGGATGCCAGGGGAGCGCATGGTGCTGCACGGAAACAACAAATCCGATGAGGAGCTGCTGCTCGCTTATGCCAACAAGGTCACGATCGTTGTGGACAACCAACACGATCTAGACCGCTTGGCCGAACTGGTACCTACTGGAGCAAAACCGGCGCGCCTGATGCTGCGCTTCACCCCAGGTATTGAGTGCCATACGCACGAATACATCCGCACGGGTCACCTGGACAGCAAGTTCGGCTTCGATCCCGATCAGGTGGAGCCTGTACTGCGCAGTCTTGTGGGACAACCCTGGGCCCAGCTCACCGGTCTGCACGCCCACATCGGATCTCAAATTTTTGAACTCGAACCCCACCGTGATCTGGCCGCAGTGATGGCCGACAAACTGAAGTTGGCCCGCGACCTGGGCCATCCCGTCAACGACCTCAACGTTGGTGGCGGGCTTGGAATCCGCTACGTGGAATCTGATGATCCGCCGAGCATTGAGCAGTGGATCCAGGTTGTAGCCGAAGCCGTCACAACGGCATGCCGTGAGCGTGGCCTCGAGCTGCCACGATTGATGTGCGAACCGGGCCGTTCGCTGGTGGCGACAGCCGGTGTGACGTTGTACACGGTGGGCTCGCGCAAAACGATCCCCAACGTCCGCACCTACGTAGCCATCGACGGTGGAATGAGCGACAACCCCCGCCCGATCACCTACCAATCGCTTTACACCTGTTACCTGGCTGACCGCCCTCTTGCCCAGGCTGACGAAAGCGTGAATCTGGTGGGCAAGCACTGTGAATCCGGCGATGTGCTGCTGAAGGACCTTCCCCTGCCCAGCACCCAAAGCGGAGACATCGTCGCCGTGTTCGCGACCGGTGCCTACAACGCCTCAATGAGCTCGAACTACAACCGGATCCCCAGGCCTGCTGCCGTCTTGGTGCACGACGGATCCGCGGAGCTGGTGCAGAAGCGAGAGCAGCCGGATGACTTGCTGCGCTACGACGTTTTGCCAGAACGATTCAACGCGTTACGTTGAGGTCAGTGGTGCGTAGGTCGGAGTGAACGTGTTGGCGGTGGTGGATCCGCGCCTGGTGCTCGACGTTCTCTTTGCATCTTCCATCGGCTTTCTTCTGTTCTCGCGCGTTAACGAGCAACGCACCCTCTGGTTGCTCCGTGGCTGGTTGTTCCTCGTGGCCATGGCCTGGTTTGTCCAGCGCTTCGCCAACCTGCCTCTCACCACAAAACTGGTGGACGGGCTGGTCATGGCCTGCTCGCTATCGCTAGCCATTCTTTGGCAGGGGGAGCTGCGGCGCTTGATGGAGCTGCTGGGAACTGGTCGGCTGGCCGTGTTGCTGGGGAATCCCCAGAAGGAGTTCCGGGCCTCCGCTGGCACCGTGAGCCAAATCACCGACGCCGCGGGCCGGCTGTCTCAGCTCCGCCGTGGGGCCTTGATTGTTGTAGACCTGGGGAGCGACCTCAGGCCTGAGGATTTTCTCAATCCCGGTGTTGCTATCGGCGCAGTGCTGAGTCGCGAATTGATGCTGAATCTGTTTGCTGCCGACACACCGCTCCACGATGGTGCCGTTCTGGTACGTGGCAATCGGATCGAATCGGCCGGAGTGATTCTTCCGCTCTCGAGGCACAGCGTGAGTCGTTTCGGCACTCGGCATCTGGCGGCGCTTGGCATTACTGAACGCTTCGATCGCTGCATCTGCATCGTGGTGTCCGAGGAAACAGGAACACTGTCCCTGGCCAACCAGGGCAAGCTGGAACGCCCGATCACAAGCTCGCGCCTTCAGGAACTGCTGCAGGAGCTGTTCAGCACCGCCGAATCGATGCCGCCGGCACGACGTACGGTGGGAAGCTCTCCGTCGGAATCGCTGTCTTGAGCCGCCCTCCGGCCACCAGCACTGACACGGCCGATCGTTCGCTTCTGCCTGCGGACCTCGACCCAGGCCGGCTCCCACAGCACGTGGCCGTGATCATGGATGGCAACGGACGTTGGGCGAAATCGCGCGGGTTACCCAGGGTGATGGGGCACCGTGCCGGCGTGGAGGCACTGAAAACCAGCCTGCGGCTCTGCAGCGACTGGGGCATCCCAGCCTTGACGGCCTACGCCTTCTCCACGGAGAACTGGTCGCGTCCGGGAGAGGAGGTGAATTTCCTGATGACCCTGTTCGAACGGGTGTTGCAGGCCGAACTTCAGGCACTGGAAGCCGAACAGGTGCGGATTCGCTTTCTCGGAGATCTGGAAGCCTTGCCCCAGAAACTGCAGCAGTTGATCGCTGACGCCACGACCCGTACAGCCTCCAACAACGGCATTCATTTCAACGTGTGCACGAATTACGGCGGGCGACGGGAACTGGTGCTGGCAGCCCAGCGCCTCGCCCGACGCGCTGCAGCGGGGGAGCTCGATCCGGACAGCATCGATGAGAACAGCATCGCCGCTGAATTGTTCACCGCTGGCGAGCAGGATCCCGATCTGTTGATCCGCACCAGCGGGGAACACCGCATCAGCAATTTTCTGCTCTGGCAGCTGGCCTACGCCGAAATCCACGTCACCGACGTGCTCTGGCCCGACTTCAATGCCGATGCGTTGAAAGAGGCCCTACTCGATTTCCAACGCCGCAACCGCCGCTTCGGCGGACTCGATCCGATCAGCCCATGACGCTCAGCATCCGCCACAACTGGACCACCGCGGAGATCCAGACCCTGCTGGAACTCCCCTTGATGGAGCTGCTTTGGCAGGCTCAAACCGTTCATCGTGAGGCCAACCCTGGCTATCGGGTGCAGCTGGCCTCGCTGCTGAGTGTGAAAACAGGAGGCTGCGAAGAGGATTGCGCTTACTGCTCCCAGTCGATCCACAACAGCAGTGATGTGTCGGCCTTTGAGGCCCAAATGCAGGTGGAACCGGTGCTGCAGCGCGCCCGAGCCGCCAAGGAGGCCGGTGCCGATCGCTTCTGCATGGGCTGGGCCTGGCGGGAAATTCGCGACGGTGCGCCCTTCGACGCCATGATTGAGATGGTGCGCGGGGTGCGCGGCATGGGGATGGAGGCCTGCGTGACAGCAGGGATGCTCACCGATCAACAGGCGGAACGATTGGCGGAAGCCGGGCTGACGGCCTACAACCACAACCTCGACACCAGCCCAGAGCACTACGACCAAATCATCTCCACACGCACATATCAAGAGCGTCTGGAAACACTGCAACGCGTCCGCAACGCCGGTGTCACCCTCTGCTGTGGCGGCATCATCGGCATGGGCGAAACCCTGCGGGACCGAGCCTCGATGCTGCAGGTGCTCGCCAGCATGAACCCCCATCCTGAAAGCGTGCCGGTTAACGGATTGGTAGCCGTTGAAGGCACCCCTTTGGAAGAGCAAGCCCCTTTTGAACCCTTAGAACTGGTGCGGATGGTGGCGACCGCCAGGATCCTGATGCCCTACGCCCGGGTGCGGTTGAGTGCCGGCCGTGAATCGATGAGCCGGGAAGCCCAGATTCTCTGCCTCCAGGCAGGTGCCGACTCAATCTTCTACGGCGATGTTCTGCTCACCACTGGAAACCCGGATGTGGAGGCCGATCGCCAGCTGCTCGCCGATGCCGGAGTAACCGCCAACTGGCAGGAAGAGGCGGCTGCTCCTGCCAACTGTGCTCCCCGCTAATCAGAACGCACCCCACTTCGATCCCCCCTTGCAGAACAAACCTCCGCAATCGTTAGGCCCAACTCCAGTGAGTGTTCGTTAGCCAAACAGATTTTTGAAAACCTTATGGATGAAAAGCCTGACCAATGGCATCGTCCATCCTTTCCATTGAAAGGCCTCAGCGATGAATTGGTCGAGATCACTCTTCCACAAGAAGGTTCTTTAGAGGGCCGTTGAATGGTCCACAGAATGCGTCTTGTTTTTAGGCATCATAAATTTTGCATCCGGGTGAAGTTGGTGACGCATCGCAACGCTCTTCCCAGTACAGATCGTGTTGCGAGTGGATTGCCTGTCGAGGCTCTGAATCCTGTTTGGATTGCGTTTTATCGACCAAACCGAGAGGGATGCAGATATCGAAAAAACCGGAGCAGATCGTGATCATCGCTTTCCTTGCTTCTAATTTCGGTCTACTCCTCTAGGCGACAAAATCAATAGGTACTTAACCCGAGAATAGAAAGAGAAGGGATCACCTCACACATATGAGGCGACTCTTTTGGCCTCGGCTCCATCAATCCAGGATGATCAAGACCAGAGAGACATGAGCCACACGGCTCAACAACCATGCTCTCGCTTGTCGCGAAAACCTGTATAGGGCTTTAGACCGATTGGAGGAGAAACAGTTTTCTTGTCGTCCCAGCCCAAAGCACCTATTGCGTGGGCAAACGCATCACCAAACCAAAAAGGAAAACCTCTCATAGTCACCTACTTTGAAGATGAAAAAACCGCAGGACAAATACCTGGTAGTTGACCATAGGTACTGAATATTCACTATCTTCAAACCACGAAAATCTGGCCTGATAGCCACCAAATCGGGTAAGAAGGTGAAGAAAGTGCATCATCAAAAGACAATGCAGTTCAAACGTTTTGGCTTGACCGCCGGCATCTTGCTTCTGGCCAGCAGCGTGCAGGCGGCACCTCAGCCAGAGATTCAGGAGTTGTTCAGGGCGAGTCGAACACCAGGAGAACGGATCGTCGCCTATCCGCAGGGCACGCCGGAAATGAGGGTTGTTCGGGTCAGCCTTCCCGTTGGAGCAACCATTCCACTCCACACCCATCCCTCACCCGTGGTCGTTGTGGTAACGAAGGGCGCGATGACCAACGTGCGCCTTGTCGACGGCAAAGAGGTTGTAAGCGTGGTCCGGCCTGGCAATGGCTTCCTGGAGGGCCACCCGGATGAACCTCACTACGTGACCAACAAGGGCCCAGAACCAGCAGAAGCGATGGTGACCTTTGCCAGCGTTGAAGGTCTCCCCAACATGATCCCCATGAAGTGAGCCATCAACACAATTCACAACGAGCGTTGACCAATCTGCTTCAGCATTAATTTGGCATCCTGCTCCGTCAGCGGTGACACCATCCGCAGCACCTTGCGATGGATCTCCTGGGGTGCGGTGACATGGCCCTGCATCGATCCCCAAGACCTTTCCCAGAGTTCAGCCAATTGATTTTTATGTTGCAGTGAAGGATGAAAATTCATGCGTCGTCGGTATGAATGATCCGAAATGCATTGACATAGATGCCAATGCAGATTGCTACCAATACAAAAACCATGCATCGATCTCGTCTAGAGGCTTTCTAAGGGCAGAGAAGTGAAACCACCTCCCTCAACTGAGTGATTACCGGGTCCGCTTGCCTCCACCGACTGAGGGATAGAGCGCATCCCCCCAGTAACCCATGTAACAATCCCTCTACTGGCACACAGCCTGAGCTGGAGCAGGGTTAAACCAGAGGTAGACCTTCAACGAGGAGCCGTGATTGACCCCATCGTCCTTCCATCACTATTTGGCCTCTTTGTTCTTTCCGTCATTCTTGAGGCCGTAAAAGACGACCGCGAGCGTCACCACCATCGCCGTTATTGAGTGTTGGGCTAACGCTGCTTCCCCTTCACGAAGCCAGGGGCATTTGATCTGGAGGACAGCTCCTTGATCAGGGTTGCTGTGATGATCAGCGCTACAAAGACAAGTTCCATCACCAAAACCAATCAGTACTTGTCGTGAAACACAGTTCCGATGGCTGTTGCTGTGAAGACAACAGCGATTAAAGCGAGTGCCATAGATAGAAGCGGAGCACCTTTCCGTGATGGCATTGAAGTCACTCAAGCGGCCGTATCGAAAAGCACCATCACAGTGGAATCGGCAGAAGTAACTAGGAACGAACCTGACGAGCCAGCGTCAAAATCAAATACGCCGTCACCAAAGCCAGGAGTGCAACCACGATCCGTCTCTGACCCAGAACACTGTTCAGGCCAAAGGATCCTTCGGGTGAACCAGGCAGGGTGAGCCACTTGCTACCTGGCCTGACCAAAACACTGCAAGAAAGACTCATTGTTCGTGTCATCCATGTTGAGCTACACCGGATAGGTCAGAGGCTCAGCCATGAAAATCGACAGCGCAAACGCTCAACCCATGGGAAGCCTCATTTTTGAAGAGGGGCACAAGCCCTTTCATGCCCTGGCGTGTCCACTGCGGCCTGCCTCTGTGCGGATCAGCAGGAAGCACTGAAGGAGAACCCACCGTCCTGATGCAGGCTGGAGGGACGTTGAACCTGGAGCACCGTGGACCCGATCCGCCAAGAGCCTGTGCTGGCGAAAGACAGCAGACTCCTGGTGGCTGCTTTTTATGCCTTCACAACCCTGGATGACGAGCGACGGGAGACGTTGCTGGCCAGCTTGCCGACGCTTGCTCGCGAAGGAGGTGTGCTCGGCTCAGTGTTGGTCGCCCTAGAAGGAGTCAACGGCACGATCAGTGGTCCAAAGGTAGGCGTTAACGCAGTGCTGGATCACTTGCGCTCCTCCCTGGCACTCGGCAGCGACCACTTCGCGCGGCTCGAGGTAAAGCGCAGCTGGGCCGACAAGCCGGTGTTTCGCCGTTTCAAAGCCAGGCGCAAGAAAGAGATCGTGACCATCGGCGTTAACAGCGTTGACCCCCGCGCCAGCGTGGGCACCTACGTGGAACCTGAACACTGGAATGCGCTGGTGGATGATCCCGGCACGCTGGTGATCGACACCCGCAACAGCTACGAAACATCGATCGGCACGTTTGACGGCGCCATCGATCCCGGCACCGAGAGCTTCCGTGAATTTCCGCAATGGGCGGAAGAAACGCTGCGGCCGCTGATGGAACAAAACGGCAGCCAGCGCATCGCCATGTTCTGCACTGGCGGCATCCGCTGCGAGAAGGCCAGCAGTTATCTGCAACAACGGGGTTTTGGAGAGGTGCACCATCTGCGCGGCGGCATCCTCAAGTACCTAGAGCAGGTGCCGGAAGCCGAGAGCCGCTGGCAAGGGGAGTGCTTCGTGTTCGATCAGCGTGTGGCTCTGAACCACCGCCTTGAACCCGGACAACACAGCCTTTGCCATGCCTGCGGCCTGCCGGTGTCACCCGAACAACGCGCTCTGCCGAGCTACATCAAAGGAGTGCAATGTGTGCACTGCGTGGGGCGGTTCACTGATGCCGACCGGGAACGATTTGCGATGCGGCAACGGCAGATCGATCAACAGCGGACTTGAGGGATTCAGACCGCATCAGACAATCCTTGCAAGGACGACCCCGATGCCGTGCTGCCGATCCTCTACAGCTTCCGCCGCTGCCCCTACGCCATGCGCGCCCGCTGGGCGCTCCTGGAGGCCGGTCTTCTGGTGCAGTGGCGCGAGATCGCGCTGAAGGCGAAACCGGCTGAGATGTTGGAGGCTTCCCCCAAGGGCACCGTTCCGGTGCTGGTATTGCCAGACGGCGAGGTGATCGAAGAAAGCCGTGCGGTGATGGACTGGGCCCTGGATCAGGCGGATCCACGGGGACTGCGGTGCTCCAGCGATGCCTCAGCGCTGATCGAGCAGAACGACGGACCGTTCAAGCACCACCTGGACCGGTTCAAATACACCGATCGCTATCCAAACACCAGCCGGGACGAGCAGCGCGCCGCAGGACTGAAGATCCTTAGCAGGTGGAACCAGAAGATCGCCGACCAGGGCTGGCTGCTTGGCGAGCGCTTATCGCTGGCGGATGCGGCCATTTGGCCCTTTGTGCGGCAGTGGCGCATCGCCGATCCCGAGGGATTCGACAACGACAACTCGCTTGGGGCCTTGCGCAGCTGGCTCAATCGCTTCCTGGAGGATCCCCGCTTCGAGCGGCTGATGCAACGGGCCGATCCCTGGAGTCCCGGTGGACAACAACACCACTTCCCCGCCGATGCCGTGGCGGTGCCCCTCGATCAACCCCTGTTCCACCTGGCCCTCAAGGGCGACTGGCAGGCCGCGCAGGCCAGCGGCAGCTACCGCATCTCCACCCGAGGGCTGACGTTGGAGCAGGTGGGCTTCATCCACTGCTCCTGGCAGGAGCAGGTGAACGCCACCTTTGACCGTTTTTATGCGGATGCTCGCGGCGTGTTGCTGTTGGAGCTTGATCCCGCAGCCGTCGCCGCCCCCCTGCGCGCCGATGCCATCCCCAGCGGCGAACTGTTCCCCCACCTCTACGGACCTTTGCGGCTTGAAGCGGTGCGCTCGGTCGTCACCATGCCCGCGGCAACATGACCGCAGAACCATGAGCACGGCCACCTCCCTATCGATGCTTGAACACCTGGAAGCCGAGGCCCGCGAGCGGGACCTGCTGCTGCGATTACAGGTGGGCCGCCCCCTGGGGCTGTGGAGCCTGCGGCTTGTGGTGGCTCAGCAAGCTGCCAGCGGCAGCCTGCTGCTGTTGGGGGAAATGAAGGGGTGGGCCTACCCCGCCGCCACCGGCCTGCAACTCGACACGATGCGGGTGATGCCGAAGGCGCCTCCGGGCGTTGGTGATCTGATCTGGGCCGCCACCATGGCTTGGGCCCAGGAGGCCACGCCTTGTGCAAAAGCCCGGTTACTGGCCATCCGCGACGACGAGCGTCAGCACCGACGGCTGGTCCGCTATTTCCACCAACGCGGTTTCGCCACGATGCGCGAGGTGGAAGCAGCGCTGTGGGATCTTCCCCTCCGGCTGGTCTGGGGCGGAGCAGGCGCCCTGATGAGCGGAGAGATCTCCAGCGTTCTTGAACGCAGTTTGCGGGGATGGCGTCAGTCAGCAGCGTGATAGCTGCTGCGCACTAAGGGGCCGCTGCGCACCTGGGCAAAGCCAAGTTCACGGGCCACCGCCGCAAGCTCATCGAACTCCTGTGGCGTCCAGTAGCGGGCCACCGGCATGTGCTGCAGCGAAGGACGCAGGTACTGCCCCAGGGTGAGCCGCTGGCAATCCACAGCGCGGAGATCGTTGAGGGTGGCGATCACCTCATCACGGGTCTCTCCCAAACCGAGCATCAAGCCGCTCTTCGTTGGGATTTCAGGCGCCAGTTCACGGGCGGACGCCAAGAGCCCAAGCGACCGCACATAAGTAGCCCCCCGGCGCACTTCCCCTTGCAACCGCTGCACCGTTTCCAGGTTGTGGTTGAAGCACACCGGTTGAGCTGATAGCACCGTGGCCAGCCGCTCACGCTGGGCCGTCACTGCCAGGGCCTGATCAGCCACGCCCCCCCAGAAATCGGGGGTGAGCACCTCAAGAGCGATGAGCGGATTTCGAGCCCGGATCGCCGCCATGGTGCTAGTGAACAGGCTGGCGCCGTGATCGGCGAGATCGTCGCGGGCCACGGCCGTGAGCACCACATAACGGAGCTGCATCGCCTCCACCGCATCAGCCACCCGTTCAGCTTCTGCAACATCCACCGGCATCGGTGCCTGCCCCTTGTCCACCTGGCAGAAGGCACAGCTACGCGTGCAGATCGAACCGCCCAGCAAAAAGGTTGCCGTCCCTGCGGCGTAGCACTCGCCACGGTTGGGGCAGCGCCCTTCCTCACAGATGGTGTGCAGGCGGTTTTGCTTCACCAGCCCCTGCACCCGCTCCAATTCCGAGGCATTACCAATCGGCCGATGCAGCCATTCGGGCAATCGTTCCGCAGGGGGAATGGCGCTGAACTTGCTCATACCGGCGGATGGCCTGTATTGATTCTGCTCAAGAAACAGCGAATCAGGGCACCGTGATCAATCAACCGGCCGGCGCCCCTCAAGAGCTCGGCTCAGGGTGACCTCGTCGGCGTATTCGAGTTCACTCCCCATCGGCAGGCCGTAGGCGATCCGGCTCACCGGACAGAAGGGCTTCAACAACCGTGCCAAGTACAAGCTGGTGGTATCCCCCTCAACGCTGGGGGTGAGGGCCAGGATCACCTCGGTGATCTCTTCTTTGCTGATCCGCTGCACCAATGCAGTTACGTGAAGAAGCTCCGGACCAATGCCATCCATCGGCGAAATCAATCCACCGAGCACGTGATAGCGCCCTTGAAATTCGCGGGTGCGCTCCAGGGCCAGAAGATCCCGGGAATCCGCCACCACGCAGATCACCCCATTGCGGCGCTCCGGGTTGCGGCAGATCTCACACTCCGGCTCCGCGGAGAGGTGAAAGCAGGTCTGGCACTGGCCCACCTGAGTGCGAGCCGCCAACAGAGCATCCGCGAACTGATGGATCTGCTCCTCAGGCTGATTCAGCAGATACAGAGCAAGCCGCTGGGCCGTGCGCGGACCGATGCCTGGCAGACGCTCGAACTGATCAATCAGTCGGGCCAACGGTCTGGTGAAGCCGCTCAGTGGTCTACCGCCAATGCGAGGAATGTAGGAGTTGCGGAGATCATCTGCCGGAACAACTGTCACGGCCCTCAGGCCGCAGCGGCAGAATGGAGCGTGGATTAATTGCCCCGTTGATGCAGCTCCTTCAGTCTTTGAGTCGCGTGATCGTTTGCAGCGTCCTGGCACTGGTGCTGGGGGCTTGCGCCGCGGGACCAACAGCCGGGCTGCAGTCGTACCAGAGCCCGGATGGCCGTTTCGCCTTCCTCTATCCCACCGGTTGGACCGAGGTTCAGGTGAGCAACGGACCGCGGGTGGTGTTTCACGACTTGATCCACAGCGATGAAACCGTGAGCCTGATGATCAACAAGGTGAGCGAAGACAACGAGCTGAATGAACTGGGCAGCGCCGTTGCAGTGGGAGAGCGGCTGCGCCGTGAGGTGATCGCCACCGCCGGCAGCGGCCGCACCGCTGAGCTGGTGGAAGCGCAGGAGCGCGAGGTGAATGGCCACACCTTCTACGACCTTGAATATGCCGTGCACCTAGAAGATCGCGACCGGCACGAGCTGGCGACTGTGGTAGTAGACCGCGGCCGCCTTTACACCCTGGCCACCAGCGTCAACGAAGACCGCTGGAGCAAAGTTGGCGACCTGTGCGGCCGGGTGGTGCACTCACTAACTCTGCTGATCTGAGTTGTGTCAAACAACTTCGGTCCAGGAGTCACGCAGGTAAAGAAATTCATCTGACTCACAGCATCCCGATCAACGGAATGGGGGTGACTCCACCAAAAGACTCCTGCATAAGCAGGAGTCTTTTTTTTAGTTGCAATGAACCACCAGCCGTCAGAACAAGAAGCGGAAGCGCTGGCTGCTGGCCTCACTCGCATCCGCACCACTGCTCGCCTTGGCCGGCCACTCCGTATCCAGGTAGCTGATGCCATCGGCATTAAAAGGCACTGCATTCAATCTGGAGGCATTGAGATCAGTGGTGCCCATCGCGGTGATTAAGCCACCCAATTCCATCGGCCCGAGGTCCGTCTCCAAGGCCTGACCTGCAGCGGAAATCAAGGCCGGCAGGCGAATCAAATTCTGCGGTTGTTTCATCTGCACGAATAGGCCTTTGAGGGCCAACTGCTGCCGTTCCAGCCGGCCGAAATCGCCGCGGCCGTCGTTACGCCAGCGCAGAAAACCCTCAAGATCCTTCCCCTTCAACAGCTGAGGCCCCGGCTGAAGGTCGATCACCAGGTTCTGACTGCGATCGACGTAATACAGCCGTTTGGGCACATCAACCTCGATCCCCCCCACCAGATTGGCCAGGGTTTCGATCGCATCCAGACGCACCACGATGTGATGACGGATCGGTCGATTCATCAGTCGAGACAACTCCCGCTCCACCGCCTCCACACCGCCGTAGGCCATGAGGGCATTGAGCTTCATGCCCCCGAAGCCCTCGGCATCGATGTAGCTGTCGCGTGGAATTTGGGTGATCGTTGTGGTGGTGCCATTCACCCGCACCGTAAAGATCACATCGGTGTTGCTACCGGAGCGATCACGGCCCAGCACCACCACCTCCCTGGCCCCGAAGCCAGTCCAGCCGGCGAATGGGTTGGCCAGCGGCGCGGGCTGAGCTGCCGCCAAGGGTTGGTCTGCCGTGCTGGATGGTTCTGTATTGATCAATCGGCTCAGCGGCACCGACAGCATCAAGCCACCGCTGAGACCCACCACCACAGCACAAACAACCGGCCACCTGGTGGCCTCAGAAGACGGCTTGGCAGAGGGATCTTGTGCCATGGAATACACGCTATTCCGCATCTTGGCGTGCTCATCCCTTCTCCGGTAGAGGGGCGAAGTCCTCGCCCTTAAACCAGGGGATCACTGATCACCATCGAAGCGCAGGGAAGCTGGCGGATCAATTTGCTGGTGCGATCACTGCCGGGAATCGGCAGACCGGCCACCCGCCTGCGCTGGGTGCGCAGGATCACCAGGTCGTGTTCGCGGCTGAGGCGATGAATGGCCCCATCGATTCCGGGTCCCCGCACAATCACGATGTGGAACCGCTCCGCCGGAATCCCCGGCGGTCGCCAGCGGATCAGCTGCTGCTCCATCCACTGACGGTCCTGCCCGCTGAAGCGTGGGTCGTGCACATGTAGCAGGGTGATCCGGATGCGCTGTTCCTCCGGGGCTGAATTGATCACCCGCAGCGCCAGTTCGAATTGCTCGCGAGCGCTAGCGGAAAGGTCTTTGATCGGGACAAGGATCCGGCCCAGGGCGCTGTCGGTCTCGCGGCCAAAGTTCACCACCACCACCGGACAGTGCGCTGTGCGGCAGACCCCATCAACAATGTCGCCCATCAGCCAGGCCCGGAGCTGATCCGTACGAGCAGCACCGATCAACAACAAGTCAGCGGCCTGTTCAAGCGCCGTGCGGCTCATGCCACCAGCGATGTCCTCATCCAGCCGCAGCAGACTGCGGGTGGGAACGGCCAACTGAGCGCCGATGGTCTCAGCCGTGCTGAGCCGCCCGCGCGCCGCTGCAACCGCCCGGTTCAAGCCGCCGCGCATCTCCTCGAGGCTGGGATTCACCATCGCCAGGGGAAGCAGCAGACCTTCAGCCCCAGACGACCCCTGCACCAGGCGAGCCGCCATGCTCAACAGCCCCTTCTCGGTGCTGGGATTGGCCACTGGCACAACAATTCGCAGGGGGCGCTGGACAACCTCGTTGACGCCATCGAGAACCGCAGCCTCCTCACCGAAGCTGACCGGCACCACATCGGGACTGGGATCCTTGAGCCGGGTCACCGACTGCTCGGTCAGGATCGGCCCCAGGGTGGCCGTTACGACCATCACCGCCAGCACGCTGTTAAGCACGGTCTGATTGAGCAGACCCGCCTGATAGCCGATGAAGGCGGTGGCCAGCGTCGCCGCCACCTTGGGCATCGTGAGCGACCACATCATCAAAATCTGGGCTCGGCGGTAGCCAAACAGCCGTCCGCTGAGCCACGACGCCAGCCCTTTGCCGCCAATCGCGCCCACCAGCATCAGTGCGGTGAACTGAAAGTTGCTCAGGCTCTGCCCCAGGCTGCCCAGATCCAACAGCAATCCCAGATCAATAAAGAAGATCGGGATGAACAGCACCCCACCCACGAAGATCACCTGTTCCTTCACCCGGCCTTCGGGCAAAACGGAATTCACCGCCAGGCCGGCCAAGAAGGCGCCGACAATCTTCTCAACGCCAGCCAGCTCGGCCCCCAGTGAAGCCAGAAACAAGGCCACTAAAACGGCGAGCACCATCCTGTTTTCATCGCTGATGCCACGCAGCACCAGGCGGCGACCCAGCCAGCGGATGCCCAGCACCACAACGAGGGCAAAGACGCCAATTTTGAGCAGCAACAGGCTGAGGCCCATGCCGCTGAGGCTTCCCTGACCCAGACCAAGACCCACCGCCAGCAGCAGCAGGGCCACGATGTCGGTGAAGATCGTGCTGCCCACACTCACCACCACCGACTCATCCTTCTGGGCGCCGTAACTGCGCACGATCGGATAACCAAGCGGGGTGTGGGTGGCCATCAAGGCGCCGAGCAAGAGGCACGACACCGAGGCAAAACCAGCCAAGAGGCCGATCGACACACCCGTTCCCACACCGATCAACAGGATCAGCAAGCCATAGATGAACGATCGGCGCTTGACCCGGTTGAACTCCTCCAGGTCAATTTCCAGACCCATCGTGAACAGCAAATACACCGCCCCGAGATCCGAAAGCAGCCGAACCGTTTCGCTGGTGCTGTCGACCCAGTTCAAGGCGTGGGGACCCACGACCACGCCGGCCGCCAGCAATCCCACCAGATCAGGCAGACCGAGCCGCCGGATCAACGGCGGCACCGCCGCACTGATGGCCACCAACAGAGAAAACACACCGAGGGGGTGATGCATGACATGGCTGATCGAGGCCTGCATGGCCATGGCTGCACCGCCGGCTTGCGGACCCAGCATGGTCACCGCGCCGGCCGCCAACAACGCTTGCTTCAGGAAGCGATAACCCCTTCTCCGGCCTGCACCTGCCAGAGATTGGTGTAGATCCCGCCGTGGGCCACCAAGTTGTCGTGGCAACCCTGCTCCACAATCCGGCCTTGTTCCATCACCACAATCCAGTCGGCATGGCGGACTGTGCTCAAGCGGTGGGCGATCACCACAGTTGTGCGGTGTTGGGTGATCTGAGCCAACGACCGCTGAATAGCCGCTTCGGTGTCATTGTCCACCGCTGCGGTGGCTTCATCGAGCACCAGCACCGGAGCGTCCTTGAGGATGGCGCGGGCCAGAGCAATGCGCTGGCGCTGCCCGCCGGATAGACGCTGACCCCGTTCGCCAACCAGGGTGTCGTACCCCTGGGGCAAGGCATCGATGAATCCGGCGGCTTCCGCCAAGCGAGCGGCCTGCTCAATCGCCACCGGGTCAGGATCCGCAACCCCATAGGCGATGTTCTCGGCAACGGTGCCATGGAAGAGGTAGACGTCTTGACTGACCAGGGCGATGCAGCGGCGCAGGTCCTGAAGCTGCAGGGTGTCGATGGGGACACCATCCAGGCAGATGCGTCCGCCATCGCGCTCATACAGACGCAACAACAGTTTCACCACCGTGCTCTTGCCAGAACCCGTGGCCCCGACGATGCCCAGGGTCGAGCCTGCTGGCACTGTCAGATCAAAGTCTTGCAACAGCGCGGCACGCCCCGCATAGGCGAAATCAACCGCTTCAAAGCGAATCTCACCCCGCAGCCGCTGTGGATCCACAGGAACCATCCCTCCCTGAATCATCACCGGCGTATCGATCAGATCAAGCACCCGCTGCGTGGATGCCATCGAGCGCTGGTACTCATCCAGGGTTCGGCCAATGGCGGTCAGCGGCCACAAAAGCCGCTGAGTGATGAACACCAGAACGCTGTAGGTGGCGACTGGCAGTTCACCGACCAAGGCCTTGAAGCCACCGATCAACAGAATCGCCAGGAAGGCGAACAGGATCGCGAAGCGAATCAAGGGGATGAAGGCTGCCGAGAGACGGATCGCACGGGCATTGCTCTGGCGGTAGGCCAGGCTTTCAGCGCGCAGGCGTTCCAGTTCGAGAGCTTCCGCAGTGAAGCTCTTGATCGTGAGCATCCCCCCCAAGTTGTTGGCAAGCCGGGAAGCGAGATCACCAGCCCTTGACCGCACCTCCCGGTACCGCGGCGCCAGCTGGCGCTGGAAATGAAGTGATCCCCAGAGAATCACCGGGATCGGCAGATAGGCGAACAGGGCCACCTCCGGCGCCACCATTGCCATGCCAATGCCCACCACCAGAACGGTGGTGATCAACTGCAGAATCTGATTGGCACCACGATCCAGAAACCGTTCGAGCTGATTGATGTCGTCATTGAGCACCGACATCAGACGACCAGTGCTGTCTTGCTCGAAAAAGGCCAGCTCCAGCTTCTGCAGATGGTCGTAGGCCTCGAGCCGCAGGCTGTGTTGTGTGGTCTGCGCCAGGTTGCGCCAGAGCACGTCGTAGAGGTACTCGAACAGCGACTCCGCCGCCCAGATCACAAAGGTGAGCAAGGCCAACACCCACAGCTGCTGGCCCGCCGTCCTCAGACCAAAGCCCGCCAGCAGGGATTGCTCACCACGCAGCACCACATCCAGGGCAAGGCCGATCAAGGCTGGTGGCGCTAAATCGAACAGCTTGTTGAGCAGAGAGCAGCTCACCGCAGCGAGCACCAAACGACGCTGCGGGGCAAGGTGGCGCAGCAGCCGCATCAACGGAGAGCGGCTTGCTGAAGCTTTGCTGAGGGTTCGTTCCAACAGGGTTTTCTCCCTCTGAAGACGCACTACAACGGAATTACAACCGAAGGAGGTGCCATGAGCCGATCAAGGTCGTTCAACCGCTTTCACCGTTACCTGGCACAGCAAAAACGCCGTGGTCTGCGGGCTGTGTTGCCGCAGTTCCAGAATCACCATGACAATCAACCAGGCCCAGTCGACGGCAGCGCAGAACTGCTGCATCAACTGAGCCAACGTGAAATGGAGTTGGACCTGTTGGAAGCCGAGGCTTAAGCCTCAGCCGCGGTAACCACCGCCGCCACCGCCACCACGGGGGCCGCCGGAACGCTCCCGGGGGGTGGCTTTACTCACGCGAATCATGCGGCCCATCCACTCCACGTCCTGGAGGTCGTCGATGGCTTTCTGTTCATCGGCATCGTTGGCCATCTCGACGAAGGCGAAACCGCGTTTGCGACCTGTCTCACGATCCAAGGGAAGGCTGCAGTTCTTGACCTCGCCGTACTCAGTGAAGAGATCAACGAGATGCTCTTGCTCCGCCTGGAACGAAAGATTGCCGATGTAGATGGTCATGGACCGTGGAACCGTTGGACTTGATCGATCGCTTGAGCCGGTTCCGAAAGCTCGGAAAGTGCCAGTGCTCAAACGTGAACCCGATGACGTTACAGGGCAGACGCATGAAACAACACAAAAAAAAGAAGCAATTCCGAAGACCTGCCCGCGATACGCCTATTCACTCCATTGTCAGAAGACCCTGACAAAGAAGTGAGATGACATTCGACAGCCTTTACTGCCAAGCCCTGTGCTGGACCACTGACGGGGAACTGGATCCTGGTGACAAGCTCGTGCTGCTCAACAGCTTGATTCCGCAGTCCACACCAACTGAGCAGATCGAGCTGATTCAGGTCGTGGAGCAGCTGGCCCTGCTTCAGCCTGAAGTCACGGTTCAGGTGAGCAATCTCTAACCCAAATCCAGCCCCGGGGATCAGAAGGCGTAGGTCTCAGCCGCCTTGGCCTTGCAGGAGGACTGGGCCGCCTTAATTCCAGCCCCGTTCTGCACCTCCGCCAAGAAACAGCGGCAGGTGTCTTCCACCATGCCCTCGGGGGAAACCTTCCCAGCACTCTGCAGCTCGGCCTTGACGGCCGTTCTGCAGAACCGGGTGATCAGGCTGTTGTCCGATGCCGCTACCGAAACAGGGGCCAAGACCAGGGCAACAGCCAGAAGCAACCGCATCAGGTGGCCTGAGTGATTTGCAGTTCGCGGTTCATCACCCGCAGGCGACGCAGGTTGTTGAACACGTCCTCCGGCATGCCCTTGGGCAGGTCCACCAGGCTGTGGTTATCAAAGATCTGAATGCGACCGATCATCCGACCCTGCAGACCGGTCTCCCCGGCAATGGCGCCAACAAGATTGCCCGGCTTCACCCGATCGCGGTGGCCCACCTCAACCCGGTAACGCTGCATGTTCTCCTCGGGAGCCCGGGCCGGTCGGTCGCGCCGCTCACGACGTTCTCCAGAGGGGCGGTCGCGGTCGTTGCGACGGGTGTTCTGAATCCAGTCATCGTCCCCTTTACGCAGAAGCGGATCAGGACCGATCGCCAGATTGAGAGCAGCCATGGCCAGTTGCTCAGAGCTCAATTCCAGCTCGGTTGCCACCCGCTGCATCAACTCCTGAAGCAAAGCCGCTTCATCGGCATCGGAGCGTTCCGCCTGGGCCGCATCGCTCAAGCGCTTGCGCAGACGGTCCAGACGTCCCTGGTTGATCGCCGTATTGCCAGGTACTTCGATCGCTTCGATTGGCTGACCGGTAGCCCGCTCAAGGTTGCGAATGAAGCGTCGTTCCCGGGGAGTCACAAACAGAACGGCTTCTCCGGTCCGACCGGCCCGGCCCGTCCGGCCGATGCGGTGCACATAGGCCTCGCTGTCGAACGGCATGTCGTAGTTGATCACCAAGCCGATGCGCTCAACATCGAGACCGCGGGCCGCAACGTCAGTAGCCACAAGGATGTCGACCGAGCCACTGCGAAGCCGTTCCACGGTGCGTTCCCGCTGGTTCTGCGGAACGTCGCCGTTGAGAACCGCCACCTGATGACCGCCTGCTTCGAGGGTTTCGGCCACCGTCAGGGTGATCGCCTTGGTTCTGGCGAAGATGATTACACCCTCTCCACCACAGGCATCCAGAACCCGTTGCAGGGCCTCGAGCTTGTGCGGCATCGGCACCGTGATCGAACGCTGCCGGATTCGCTTGCCCTCCTGATCCTTGGTGCGGATCGTGACCTCAGCAGGGTCCTTGAGATAACGCTTTGAGAGACGACGGATCTCTGGCGGCATCGTTGCCGAGAACAGCACAACCTGCCGCTGCTCTGGCAACTGGCCAAGGATCCACTCCACATCGTCGATGAAGCCCATGCGGAGCATTTCGTCCGCTTCATCAAGCACAAGGCTGCGCAACCCACTGGTGTCGAGCGTGCCCTGCCGCATGTGGTCCATCACCCGACCAGGGGTGCCCACCACCACATCAACACCGCGCCTAAGGGCACTGATCTGAGAGCGGAAATCCGTGCCGCCGTACACCGCAAGCACCTTCAGGTGGGGATGACCGGCGGAATAGGCCTTGAAAGAATCGGCCACCTGCATCGCCAGTTCCCGGGTAGGGGCGAGCACCAGGGCCTGGGGTGTTTTCTGGCCGCTCTCAAGACGCTCGAGCAACGGCAACGCAAATGCTGCTGTTTTGCCAGTGCCGGTCTGGGCCTGTCCCACCAGATCTCGGCCAAGCATCAGCTCGGGGAATGCCGCTTTCTGAATTGGAGACGGTTCGCTGTATCCCTTGTCCGCCAAGGTGCGCATCATGGCTTCACTAAAGCCAAAACCAGCAAAACCGGACTCCGGTTCAGACGGCGTGATGGTGGTGGTGAACACCTCAGCATTCGGTTCAGATTCCGGAAGAGCCGATGCAGAAAGATCGACTGCGCAGGCGGAATCGTCGCGCTGCTGCTGCTGTTCAGTCATAGAAGGTGGCTTCGCCTGATTGATCTCTGAAATCAGGCTCACAACCTCCCTGCAACCGAAACAGTTGCGCTCTGGTTGTGTTGCCTACGCTTCAAAGGTTGAAGTTCAATTTATCACCCGGCCGTAATCATCCTGCAGGCGTTCGATGTCGTCTTCCCGCAGATCCTCACCATGCTGAACCTCGATAATCAGCAGATCAGTGTCGTCTGCACGGGCGCGATGCACGGCACCGCAAGGGATGGAGAGCATGACACCAGTGCTCGCCGGTTGAGAGTGATCACCGCAGAGCAGAGCACCTGAACCAGACACCACGGTCCAACTTTCGCTGCGGTGATGATGCCGCTGCAGAGACAACTGCTGCCCGGCACGTACAAGCAGGCGTTTGACCAAATAGTTCTCCCCCTGCACCAACGTTTCGTACCAGCCCCAGGGACGCTCAACACGCATCAGTTCACCCGAGTCAGATCACTGTCACCAGGTCAAGGCTGACACGGGCACGGGTAATGGCTGTGTACAGCAATCGGCGTTGATGATCAGCAGCCGGTCCATCCTCAAGGGGGTCAGGCCAGAGAACGATCACCCGATCCGCCTCACTGCCCTGGGCCCGATGAATGGTGAGGGCGACAGCAGGCTCCAAACGGCGCAAACGAGCTGGATGGAAGCGGCGCACCTCCAGCTGCCCTTCAGGGTCCACGACCTGAAACAGCAAACGTCGTTCGGAACCGGCCCCAATGGCAACACCGAGGTCGCCATTGGCCAAACCGAGTTCAGGTTGGTTGCTCCCGCAGATCACCGGCAACCCGACTGGCCATCTGTCGACCTTGCCCGCGGCACTGGCCCCCAGCAGCGTGCGATGTACATCCTCAAGACTCCATGGCCCCCGACGGCGTGGACACAGCAGCAGGTCCTGCTCCAGCGCCTCAAACAACGACCGGGAGACTGCCATCAGCTCCTTGTCGCTGCAGCGGTCAAGGTCACGTGCCAGCACCTCCAATTGTTTGAGGCGCTGCATCCAGCGCTCACGCACTAACGCCGGAAAACGACGCAAGGGGCTGGGATGCACCTGAAGATTGGCCTGTTCGGGCAAGGCAGTCAGATCCGCTGCAAATGCATCTAGATCCCCCCGGCGCAGCAGCTGCGCCATCACGGCCAGGGCACCTCGGTTGCGATAGGTGCGTTCCAAATGCACCGCACCGGCGCCGAAACGGTCGCGCACCTCGGGCTGCTGAAGCCGATGCCAGACCGCTCCACTTCCCACCGGCGGCAGCTGGGCTGGATCCCCCACCAAGAGCAGCCGACAAGCGCTGGGCAACGCCTCCAGCAAGGCCTGGGTCAGGGCCAGATCCAACATCGACATTTCATCGATCACCAGGAGGTCCAACTCCAAGGGGCGATGACGGTGTCTGCCGAATCCACGGCTGCCAGCCTCGAGCCAGCGGTGGAGGGTGCTGCAGGGCAACGGAGCCCGCTGGGACAGCACCGCATCCCTCAGGCGCCGGGCTGCCTTACCGGTGGGTGCCGCCAAGCCGATGCGTAAGCCGGGATGGCGTGCTTCCGCCCGGGCCAGAATCTCAACCACAGTGCTGGTTTTGCCCGTGCCAGGGCCACCGCTGAGCAGCACGACCGACGCCTGGTCCAGAGCGCGCACGGCGGCGCACTGTTCAGGATTGAGACGAGCCGACAGCCCTGGGTCGACATCGTTGACGGGCTCCGGGAATGAAGCATGGGCCCGCTCCACCAGCTCGTCCACCACATGCTCCATGGCCTGCAACCAGCGACGCCAGCCCAGCCGGTCGCCCTGACGAAGCAGGGGGGAAGTCTCCCCCTTCAGCCATCCACTGGCTTCAGCAACGGCCAAACGTTCCGGCGTGAGAGCCACCGTCAACTCCCCCTGCTCCAACGCCAAGACAAGGTCGCGACTGAGCTCCTCCAACTCCGCGCTATCGACTTGGGGCGGAATCCGACGCCGCAAAGCGGCATGCAGGCCGGCCGTAAAGCTGGCAGGCCAACCACTGTTTCCCAGGGGCAGGAGCTCCGTCACGTCGGCACCTCAGCCAGGGCACGATCAAGGGCTGCGATGCGATCAAGCGGCACGGATTCGACGATGCGGCCAGGGCCGACAGGACTCTCTGGAGAGGCACTCACCGATCCGGGCATCCCCCGCAGGAAGCAGTAGACATAGCCCCCCAGATGACGCTCGGGGGCGTAATCAGGCAACCGCCAACGCAGATGTCGATGCAGGGCCACCAGGTAGAGGTGCGCCTGAAGGGGGTAGTGGTGATGCAGCATCTGATCCTCCATCGCGTCCTGGGAATAGTGATGCGGACCGCACAGCCCGGGTTCAACACCGGTGCGCCGCTCACCGATCCAGTTGCTCTTCCAGTCGAGGACCCACCAGCGCTTGTGCTGGGGGTCGTGGAACACCAGATCAATCGACCCGGTAAGAAAGCCACGGCTGTTGATCGACAACGACGCCAAAGCAGGGCTGTAGGACGCACCAAAACGGGCTTGGGCATCAACGGCAAAGGCAGCGACCAGATCGGCCGTCCGCACGTGCTGAACCGGCAGATCAAAGCTGAGTTCGGGCAGGCGCTGGTCCGGGCCCAGCTGATCCAGCGACAACGACCCCAACGGTCCACCCAGGGGCGTCTGAAGCACCTGATCCAAGCCCGTCAACACATCGTTCTGCAGGCCTGGATCGAGGCCAGCCCGCCGTAACTCGGCGGCGATCAGCTCCAGTCGTTCGCTTGGCTCCGGCGCCTCTGCTGCGGTGAAGGGGAACTGTTCGAGAATCCGATGCAGACAATCCCCCGCCGCGGCTCCACGGGGGAAGGCCGCCAAAGGCCCCGTCTCAGACCACTCTGGTTCCGCAACTGCCGAGACAACTTCCTCGGCCCCTGGGTCACGATCGCGCCCATGCTCATGAAGCCGAATCTCATCGGACGAGGCAATCCAGGCTGAGTAACTGGCCCGTCCCCAACTCCGATCGATGCGCTTTGGAATCGGACCCAAGGCCAACGTCTCCACCCGCAGCGGAGGCCGCCAACGCCCCCCGTTGGGCAGGCGCTCCGCCAAGGCAGAGATGCGGATAGGGACCTCTCGCTCGCCCAGGGCATCACTCAGCCGTTGATCGGTCAGGCTTTCGATCGCGTCTCCAGCCGCCTCAGCACCAAAAAGCCAGGCAGGCATGGGCGAGCCCTCCTGGCCAAAGGCTCGAGCCCAGATCAGGATGAGCTGGGATTTGGCTCGGGTGACCGCTACATAAGCCAGCCGCTCGGCCTCGGCCATGGCCTCCTGCTGAGCCTGTTGCGCCGCTTGCCAGCCCTCACCCCAGTGGAGATCCACCCGAACCAGGCACTCCCCAGAACGGGGATCACGCCAGAGCGGGCCAGCAACAGCTGGGGCTGACTCCCAGAGATACGGGCAAATCACCACCGGATATTCGAGACCCTTGCTGCGGTGAACAGTGACCACGGCGATGGCGCTGTCGGCCTGATCGCTGTGGGGCTGGCGCGCTTCCGGCACGGGCTGACTGGGGTGTAACCGCTCCCGCCGCAACCAATCCGCAGCAGTGGCCACGTCCAGCCCCTGGCGGTGCATCGCTTCCTGCACCAGCCGAGCTGCCTGCTGAAGATCCCCCAACATCCGCCCCCGTTCCGATAGACCCGCCAACTGTTCCCCCTTCAGCAGGTCGGCCAGCGCTCCGAGCAGGCCCAGCCGGGGCATCAACTCGGCCAGTCCACGCAATTGCAGAGCCAGCTGATCCAACCGGTCCTGGTCCAAGCCATCTGGCGGTATGCCCATCAATCCCGAGCAGGCCAGCAAGCGCAGGCGAACGTCATCGCCCGGTTCTGCCAGCGCATCGAGGAACCACTGCAAGAGCAGGGCGGCTTCACTGTCGAGCACATCCCCCTGCGTCACCAGGCGCGTAGGGAGACCACAGGCACCCAGGGCGCGCCGCAGCGCTTCAGCCTGCTGATGGCGGCTCACCAACACACACAAGTCGGCGGGGTTGAGGTTGTCCTGTTGCTGCAGTTGCTCCAGCACCATTGCAGCCAGGCGCTGGGGCATCTCTTCCTCCAAGGCACTGCGAGTGGATGGCGACTCGGTGGAGAACAACTGCAGTTGCAACGCCGCGGCGTCCTGCGGTGGCATGGCAGAGCTGCGGGGCTGCACCGCGGGCACTGGAAGCCCAGAGCGGGGGAGACCAGGAGCCATTAACCGGTTCAACCCCTCCATCAACGGTGCCGTCGTACGGAAGTTGTCGAGCAGGTGATCGATCCGCTCCACTTGCTGCCGAGCCGCCATGTAGGTCGCGAGATCACCGCCGCGAAAGCGGTAGATCGCCTGCTTGGGATCCCCGACCATCAGCAGCAGATGGCGTTCACCATCGCCGAAGGCCCGCTGCAAGAGGCGCCACTGCACAGGGTCGGTGTCCTGGAACTCATCCACCATCACGGCCCGATAGCGCTGTTGCAGCGATGCAAGCCAAGCGACGTCGCCATCACCGGGATCCATCGCCGCCAACAATCCGGCAAAGGTGATCACACCGCGACGGCGGCGGCGGCGGTCCAGTTCCTGCAAGCCTCGCTCCAGCAAGTACTGCCAGGTGCGTTCCAACGGTCCATCCCAGAGCGCTGCGACGGCGGCCTGCAATCCCGGCACCACAAGGCTGGGGTCGGTTTCACCGCACTTCCGCGCGATACGGCACCAACTGGAGGGGTGGAAGTACTCCTTCAGTGGCTTCTCATGGGACGCAATCTCCAGCAGCGAGGGAACAGCCGTCTGGATACTGAGCCACTGATTAATCTGCGCACAGCGATCGCTCTTCGGCTTGGCGGAGTAGGGGGTGGTGGAACCACATCCCTGGGCTTTCCATTGTTCCGCGGCCTGGCGGAACCCGGCATCAAGGGCGGCATGGTCCCGATGCCAGAGCAGGAGAAAGTCCTCCCAGAGTTGCGCCACCCAGTGGTCCAGCTGCGGTGCGAGGGAGCGGTCCACATCGATTGCCGCTTCGCTGGCTCTGAAGCGCGGCTGCTGTTCGCCATCGAGTTGCGCTAACCCCCTACGGAGAGCCTGCGGAGAGAGTCCACGCTGACGTAAACCCTTGAGCTGGGCCTGCGGCAGGCTCAACAGCTCCTGTTGCCAGAGGTCCTGCACCACTTCGGCCTGAAGCGCGGTGGCATCGGTGTCGAGCTGGGGCTCCATCGCAGCACCGTTGCTGAGGGCTAAACGGCGAAGACTGCGTCGGCAAAAGCCATGAATGGTGGTGATATCAGCCCGGTCCAGCTGCTCCAGAGCCACCAGCAAGCGGCGAATCCAAAGCTGACGCGCATCCCCTGGGTCCGTTCCCGCCAGCCAATCCTCCAGAACAGGATCTGGAGCGGAAGCATCTCGACCCTGCTCAAGTTGTTCAAGACCCTGCAACGCCTGCTGCAGGCGCTGGCCGATGCGGGAACGCAGCTCTTCAGCCGCCGCATCGGTGAACGTCACCACCAACAGACTGTCGAGAGCATGATCGGCCTCCGTGATCAGACGGAGACAGAGATGGGCCAGGGCAAAGGTTTTACCTGTGCCAGCACTTGCCTCGAGCAAGCGGACCCCGGGACTGAGGGGGTAAGAGTTGGCATCGAAGCGCTGAGCCATGGATGAAGTCTGATCGGCACAGGCCCCAAGAGCAGTGTTAACTTCTATGAAGCAGCCGGCGAAAGCTGCGAACTGGACTGGGTGTTGTCACATCCCAGAACAGAAGACGACCTGAGCGGGGGCCTGAAGAACCCTCGCTTTTTTATGGGCTCCATGAAGCGATGCAACCCAACCCTTGAGAGAACAGGGGCTTGCATCCATGCAGTGCAAGTGACGCCACAGGTTGTGTGAAGCCACCTGCCTGTTGTGTCTCCTGAACGTCGTCAGAAATTGGCTCAGCTGCTCGTGCGCAAAGCCGCCGCTGTCGAGAGCATCGGCCAGGAACATCGGGCTTACTTCTTCCGACGTCAGGTGGGTGATCCCGTCGTGATCTCGAACGAACGCATGGGCGAAATGTTGGACGAGCTTTTCGCTTAGCGCAGTTGGACCAGAAGAGGGCCGTAGAGCAGCTGGCAAGCCTGTTGGAATCCGTCCTGATCCATCAGCTGCTCCGCGGAGATCTCTGTACCAAAGCAAAGCTGCATCACCGGAGTAGCGCCTTCCTCCTGCCAGGTCGTTCGAAATCCCAGTTTCCCGGACCCGGGTTTGCGCTGCTCTTTGGCCACCATCTGCCAGCCGCTCTTCGGGGGAACCGGCCAGCACTGCACCAGGCCCTGTTGCGCCAAATTCTGAAGCTCGTGCAGCCGATCCTTGGCTTCAGCCTCAGGCAACGCAGTCCAGCGCAGATGCACCTCGGCCCCGGCAACCCGTGTGCTGCGGGCCACCACCGCTGAACCACCAGCAGGAGCCAAACCCTCAGCACAAAGCAGCAGATGCTGCAACCAACCACGCATCACGGCCGCGGCCGAAAGCATGCCGGGCTGCACCACCACCTGGGTGTCCCCGGCGAAAAGCAGGGGCGTTGGCAAGCCTGCGAGGGCAGGCACCTCCCGCCGGCAGGGGCCGAGCGATTCCAGCTGACGCTGCAGGGCCTGCCAACGCGTCTGCAGATCCTCCTGCTCCAGAGCAGCGCCAGCACCCGCAGGAAGCACGCCCTGGCCCGCCAGCAACGCCGTCCAATCCGGAGGTGATCCAAAAATGAATTGCTCCTCAAGCTCGTGGTTCAGCAGCAGATAGCGCTGCAGACCATCGAGCTCGAGGGCTTCAAGATCCTCCACTGCCTCGATTCCTTCACCAGGACGCAAACCCCGCGCCTGCAACCAGACCTTCTGAGGCTGCTGCATCCAAGCCAGCAACCCTTCAGGGTCCAGAGGCGAGGCCGGAACGTCATCGTCCCCGTTTAGATCCCCATGCAAGGCGAACGGTTTCCGCCAAAGTGATGACCAGGCCAGCCCCAGGGAGTCCTGGGCCGATGCTGGTGCGCGATCGAGCCAGCGCCTTGCCTCCAGCTGGCGTCGATCACAACTAAGCGGCGCCTCGGGTCTGAAGTTTTCAGGGGACAGGGGGTTGGCCGCCGGCGTGATCACCAACCCCTCGATGGAGGCGCTGTCCCGACGCAACTGCTCCTGCAGGACGGCAAGACACTGTTCCACGGGCGCCGCTGGCGGCTGTGGCTCACCCGTACGCTCCAGCCGACCGCACCAGCTGATCAAAAGATGACGCCGAGCTGACATCAAGGCCTCCAGCAGCACGTAGCGGTCCTGGTCGCTGCTACGGGGGTCCCCCAGACGCCGTTGCTGCTCCAGCAAATGGAAACCAGGACGCCGGCTCGGACGGGGGAAGTCAGTGCTGTCGAGACCCATCAACACAATCACCTTGTGGGGAATCGCCCGCATCGGTTCCAGGGCGCTGATGGTGAGGGCACCACTGCGGTGACCGAAGCGGCCGCTGTCCACCGACAACGCCTCCTGCAGCACCTCCAGCGCCACTGCAGCGTCGAGGTCCAAGGAGCATTCTTCCGCCCGCAGCCGCCACTCCTCCAGCGCCGCAGCCCAGCTCTGCCACTCGTCGGCCCAGGCCCCACCATCAGCAAACAGCTCCTCCAGCAGGGACTGCAGCAGCTGCACCCAGCCATGGCATGGCCGGGGCTGGCGCAAGAGATCCAGCATGCGCGCCAGACGATCCAGAAGACTCCACCAACGCACCAGGCGGTCGGGGTCGAGCTCCTGCTGAAACGGTGCCGCCCCCGCCGGCGCCAGGCCCGGCTCCACCGGCAGCACCAGCCCCAGCAACCAACGGTCCAGACACCAACGCAGGCTGTGGAGCTCGTCCCCGCCCCGCTCACGGGCGTCCAACCCCCAGCGAAAACCGCTGCGTTGCAGCGTTTGGGTGATCAGCACCGCCTCCTCCGCCGTAAGTCCCTGCTGGCCCTGCAGAGCCGGGTTCGCCAGGAGACGTTCCAGACCCGTGGCGGTGAGGCGTGTAGCAGCCAGCTCCAGCAGCGTGAACATCGCCATCGACAACCCCGGACTGCTCTGCTGACTGCGGTCGGTTAGACGCCAGGGCAAATCAACACCGATGGCCGCCGTGTCGTTGAACACAGAGCTGAGCAACGGTGCATAGCGCTCAATCTGCGGCGTCATCACCAGCACGTCCCGTGGCGCGAGATCGGGATCGGCCGCCAGCCACTGCAGGATGCGATCACGCACCAATTGCACCTCCCGCCAAGGACCCGGTGCCGCCTGAAACAGCAGCGACTGATCGTCTGAGGAACGAATCAGCTCAGAGATGCTCTCGGCATCCACCAGCTGCTGCTGAAGCTGATCGAGCAGGGTGGGCTGGCGCTCTTCCGCCGCGGCGATCTGCAGGGAGCCTGCAAACAGATCACCCTCGCGTCGCTCCCCCAGCTGCGCTTCACCGGAGCCCTCTAACAATTGCTGGAATTCGGCGCCCATCCGCCCGAGGACAGCCTCCAAACGCGGCGCCTCCGCCAACCAGCCCCCATCGGGCGGTAGCAGCCAGCCATCCCCGAGCGAGGCACGCCGACTGCCGCAGCGCTGCCACAGATCCGGACAGGGGGTCAGCAGGTAGATCTCCACCTCCAAAAGACCGGACAAGGCCTGAATCAGATCCACCTGCACCGGCGCCAGAGCACTGATGCCGAACAGCCGCAGCCGCTCCGGCAGCAGGACCGGATCAACGTCTCCTCGCCGGAGACGATCGACGGCCTCACGCACCTGCAGGCCGAAGGGAGCTCGGGGCAGCCTTTGGGCCAGCAGTCGCCAGAGCACGGGCTGCCAGTCGTCATCAGGTCGTGGCCGTTTCCACTGCTCCAGTTGGTCGGGGCGGTAGAGGGCGTAATCGTCCATGGCATCGGCGATGGACCGCGCCAACTGCCAGCGATCCCGCGTCAACCCCGAAGCAGTTCCCTCTCGCTGGGCCAACCACGCTTGAAGAGGCTGGGCGACCGGTTGCTCCAACAGTTCGGGAAGCAGCTCGAGCACAGCCCAGACCAGCTGGCCCGCCCGCCAGGGATCATCTTCCTGCGCCGGGAGATGAAGAACCTGGCGCACCAGCTGCCGCAAGCGACTGCCCGGAAATGGGAAACGCACCAGAGAACTAATGCCATTGGCCATGGCCAGCTGCTCTCCCAGCCATCGGCTCGTCGGCCAGGTGTTGACCATCACCTCAACCGTCTCCAAAGGCCCCAGCGGCTGCTCAATCAACTGCCGAGACAGCAAGCGAGCCAAAAATTCAGCCCTGTTGCTTCGGTAAACCGTCAGCAAGGGCCTGCATCTGCAGCCAGCACAGACGGTCGTTGCTGGAGATCCGAAGGCCGGGGAAGGGCTATGTCCGTTGCAGCCCCCTGAACCTGCACAACAGCATCCGTTTCCGGGCAGAACGCCGACAGACAACCGCCGTAGACCGCCCCTGTATCGATTAGCACGATGCGCTCCAGGCGCTCCACCTGGGAACGAGGCGTGTGTCCCACAACAACAAGACCAAAACGTCCGTCATAGGTCTCCCAGAATGGGTCGCGAATGGAGAGATCCGGCTGGCCATCTGCATTGAATCCGGCGTGGGTAGCGCACCAGCCGTCACCGCGATAAATGAGGGGGAGCTGTTGCAGTCGCGGTAGCCACTGCCTCGCGCTGCTCTCGCCCAGCTGGCCGAAGGTGGCGTGCTGACTCAAGCCATCCTGGGATGACGCAACAGCGTGATTGTTCAAGGCCTGGATGAGATCTTGCTCGTGGTTCCCGCGCAACCACGTTGCACGACCCGTCTGGATCAGATCCCAAACCAGATCCATGGTTGCGGGGATGGCCTCACCACGGTTGATCACATCCCCGCAGAACACCAGATGATCGTTCGGCGGCAGAATCGCAAGCAGATTGAGCAAAGGCTGGTAGCAGCCATGCACATCTCCAATCACCCAGTGCTTGCGTCTGCTCTGGTTCAAGACAAGACCATGGAGATCTACCAATTCTGTCTACCTGACGGTCTCAAGCCATCAACCAAAAATCAGATCAGAACAAACCGAGAAAACGCTTGCGTTCCGGCTGTTCCGCCTGTTCCGGCTTGGCTTTTTCTGGGGTTGCCCGTCGATAACGGGGCTTGGCATCACCAACGGTGACCAGAGGGTCATTGTTTTTAAACCAAATCCAGTCACGAATCGGAGGCGTCTCGGTGAGATCGCGACGGGTCAGCCTCAACCCCAGCTTGGCCGAAGCATCCAGAAGGATGTCCACCATTGCGTCGCCATCGGCACAGGTCGCCAACGCCTTGTTGGTTTTCTCAGCACCATCGAGGGCTTTCACCAGAAGTGCGATGCGCTGGTGAACAGGGAGGGAACTGGGATTCATCAGACGGCACTGGCAAGAGCATCGGGAATCACCTCGGACGGTGCCTCGAAGGTGCCCACCACGACGTATTCGAGACGCAGTTTGAGGAAGGTGATGAAGGTGGGGTCGGTAGACACCACTGCAGCAGCTGGTTGAGGGACCTTCGCCTTGACGTCAACCATCTCAGGGGCCTCAAGAAACACCGGTTGCTTCACCAACCAGAAATCGATCTCCTTTCCCGTCTCGGCGTAGTTGCGCTGACGCTCCCGAAGCACTTCCTCCAGCGGCTCCTCCACCGTGAGGAAGCGCTCGCTGGCTGCAATGAAGTGATAGGTGGTCATCCGGGCGCCTGTCCGAAAAGGGGATCAAGGCGGGGATTCTGAACCAAGACCTTCATATCTCGCACAGCCTGTTGCAGTCCGACGGCCACAGACCGCGCCACGATGGTGTGACCGATGTTGAGTTCCTCCATCCCAGGAATGGCCGCGACGGGCTCGACGTTCTGATACGTGAGGCCATGGCCGGCGTTGACCCGTAGAGCGAGCTGCCGAGCGATGGCCGTGCCTTCGTACAACCGCGCCAACTCCTGCGGCTGGGTGCTCCAGTCAGCATCGGCATAACGTCCCGTGTGCAATTCCACCCAGCAAGCACCCGTGCTTTTGCAGGCCTCAAGCTGAGTGGGCTCCGGATCCACAAACAGGCTGACCGGAATGTTGGCGGCCTGAAGGGTTTGCACAAAACCACGCATGGAGGCCTCTTGTCCTGCCACATCAAGGCCTCCCTCGGTGGTGACCTCCTCACGCCGTTCCGGCACCAGGGTGACCATGTCGGGCTTGATCTTCAGCGCTATGGCCACCATCTCCTCGGTGGCTGCCATTTCCAGGTTGAGCCTGGAGCGCAAGGTTTGCCTGAGCAACTCCACATCCCGATCCTGAATATGGCGGCGATCTTCCCTCAGGTGCACGGTGATCCCATCAGCACCGCCCAGTTCGGCGAGAAGAGCCATCGACACTGGGTCTGGCTCAACGGTTCGCCTCGCTTCGCGAATGTTGGCGATGTGATCAATATTGACGCCGAGGCTGGCCATGACGAGGCAGTCGTTGGCCGGATCCTATGCAGCTTTGCCTGGGGGCCTTAAGTTCTCAAACGTCGAATTTGAAGAGCCCGTTGCAAGCGGCCCTGGCGACCCGAGAAAGCGCCCTAAGTGTCGGAATCGACCGTTTCTGGGCCCCCCTGGCGATGTTCACCACCCAGGACCTCGCGCTGCGTCTTCAGTTTCGTGAGCGGCTGGTGCTGCATCCGGAGCATCTGCCCCATCAAGGACCGGTGATCTTGGCGCCAACGCACCGCGCCCGATGGGATGCCCTCATGCTGCCGATGGCAGCAGGCAGACGGGTCAGTGGCCGCGACTGTCGCTTCATGGTGACAACCACTGAAATGCGTGGGCTACAGGGATGGTTTCTCCAACGGCTGGGCTGCTTTCCGGTGGACCAGGGACGACCCTCGATGACCACCTTGCGCCTCGCCATCGATCTTTTGGAAGCCGGACAGCAACTGGTGATGTTTCCCGAAGGCAGGATCCATCGAACCGACCAGGCCATTCAGCTGTGGCCGGGTCTGGTGCGTCTGGCTCAGCTCGCCCAGAGCCGCGGCGTTTCAGTTCCTGTCGTTCCCGTCGGGCTCGGATACAGCCATGCCCCACCACGGCCCTTCAGCCGGGCTGCCATTTGTTTCGGTTCCGCCCTATCAGTGCCACCAAAAGGCGAACGTGAGGCAACACGCCAGTTCAATATTCAATTGGCTGATGCGATGCATACGGCTGAACAAGCGGCCCGTACTGCCGTTGGCCGACCACTAAAGAGCTTCTAAAGTCCGCCCAACTTTTCTTGCTGTTCTCATGGGTTGTCGCGCATTGCTGACAGCTGCTGCACTGGTGGCGACCCTGGGTGTCACCGCTGCTCCTGGCATCGCACAAACATCAGCAGGAAACCGCGTTCTTGCTCAAGCCCAGGGTGGATTTAACCCTGCGGCTGTTCGATCCATGCTCGCCAGCGGCGACGATGCCGCCAGCCGGGGAGACCTTGCAGAGGCACGGGCCGATTACGACAAGGCACGTCAAGCGTCCAAGCAACTGCTGGCCTTCTACCGCGATCTCAGTGGTGCCTTCCGCGGACTGGACGCGCGAATTCCCCGTGAGATGGACAACAAAGGCCGTGAAGCCCTGGAGCTGCTTGCCGAAACCAACCTGAGGCTTGCAGCCCTGTTCCGTCGCCAGAACCAGCCGGAAGTGGCTGTTCCAGTGCTGGTCGAGGTGGTCAAGCTGATGACACCTGCCAAGCCCCAGGGTCAGCAGGCCTACCAAAGCCTTCTGGAACTGGGCTTCGTGGAAACGGAATTCCGAGGGGCATCTGCAGCCGGCCAATGAGCCGGTCTGTCAGCATCTGAGCCAGTTCCCACTTGCGCAACCACCGCCATGGTGCAGCCGGATGCCGTTGAAGCCGCGATCCAACAGGTCATTCCAGACGCCAACGTCACCGTCGAGGATCTGACCGGCGGCGGTGACCACCTCCAAGTGACGGTTGTGTCGTCCGCTTTTGCGGGCCTTTCGCGCATCCGTCAGCATCAGATGGTTTACGGCGCTCTGCAGCAAGAATTAGCCAGCGAGGCGATTCATGCCCTCGCGCTCAACACTTCAACTCCTTCGGACGCTGCGTCCGCCTAACGCTCAACCCAGGATCAACGATGGACCCCTCCACCAAAGCTCGAATTGAAACTCTGGTCGCCTCCAGCCCGATCTTCGTGTTCATGAAGGGCTCCAAGTTGATGCCCCAGTGCGGGTTTTCAAACAACGTGGTCCAGATCCTGCACTCCCTCGGTGTGGCATTCGAAACATTCGATGTTCTTTCCGATATGGAAATCCGTCAGGGAATCAAGGACTTTTCCAGCTGGCCAACCATTCCACAGGTTTACGTCAAAGGGGAATTCATGGGTGGCTCTGACATCCTGATCGAGATGTACAACTCAGGCGAACTCAGGGAAAAATTGGAAATTGCTCTGGCGAGCTAACTCAATAGCCCCGGGGGTGCTGCATATACAAAGTGCTGACATCCCCGTCAGGGCCTATGAAGCTGGATGGATCCATGATCCAGCGATCGATCAATTGCTCAAGTCGATGCTGAGAACGAGGGTCGAGAGAACCTGATTTTCTCAAGGCATGCAAATAGCCGTCGGAGTACAGCCGGAGCTCCGAAGGGGTGTGATAGCGCGTTGTCAGCTCCTGGCAGGCATCGCACAGCGACTGGAAATGACGAATAGCTTCGGGGTCGTCGAGTGATGTCATGAGATGCAACAGCAGCCCCTGTTACCAGCTTGCCAGGAAATTCGGCTTAGCGTAGGCGCGCCCGGGCCGATCCAGTGACCTCCACTCCCCACGACCTTTCGGTTGAAACGTCTGCAGCCAGCTCCGATTCGGTTGTGATGCCAACCTCAAACACCGGTCAGGAGCCTTCTCGGGTCTTGGTGGTGGAGCCGCATCCAACCCTGCGCACGGTGCTGGTTCAGCGGCTCCGTCAGGACGGACATCTCACGGCAGCTGTAGCCAATGCCGTTGAAGCGTTAGAGGTCTGTCAGGAACAGTCTCCGGATCTGCTGGTGAGTGCTGAATTATTGGAGCGCAGTTCTGCACTCCGTCTGGCCGAACAACTGCGTTGCCCTGTGATTGTGCTGACAGCACGCACCGGTGCAGAGCCTGTCGTCGGCTTACTGGATGACGGCGCAGATGATGTATTGCGCAAGCCTTTCGGTCTTGAGGAATTGGCCGCCCGTTGTCGTACCCTGCTCAAGCGGGGACATAGCGGGCTGCAGGAACGGGTCACCGTTGGACCACTCGAAGTTCATCTGCTGCTGCGCCAGGTCACACTCAGGGAGCAGCCTGTGGAGCTCAGCCCCAGGGAATTTGCTCTGCTGTGTGCCCTTTTGATGCCCCCTGGGCTGGTCCGTAGCCGGCAGGAGCTTCTTCGTATGGCATGGCCGCCCTTCAGCGGTGGCCCCCGCTCCGTGGACACTCAGGTGCTGACCCTGCGTCGCAAGTTGGAGCAGGCTGGTCTGGGTGAGGGCGGTGGAATCACCACCGTTCGCCAGCGGGGCTATCGCTTCAGCCTGGACAACCTGCCTGCAAGCTAGATCAGCCGTTGTCATTCCAGTCAGAGACTGGAATCTTGCCGCCTCAAGATGAGTTGAATTTGACGTCCTCGCATGGCATTGCGCGAAGTCAGCCTTGTGGAGACAACGACATCCCACTGCTCCATCACGAATCACCGCCAAGGCAGCATTCAGAGAGGAACGCTAGTGCCTTCCGAGTGGGCGCGAATTGATTCCTTCAGTTGAGCCTCTTTAGGAGGGACCAAATGGTGTGAGGTCACCCAACCCAATTCACAGACGTGATTCACACAGACTTTGAGCTGAACCGTTCCACAGGGAAGGTTTGTTAGTTCGGTTGTCATCCCGTAAGACCAACTGGGTCGATTTGAGCGTCTTGAAGCGACTTGGCAACCACAAACATCTGAACGAAATCAAGAGTTGTTCCCAGCGCAGTCGCAGTTGATTTATCTGTTCCCACGGGTGACCATGACGGGGTCGACACCCGGGAGACCCGCCGTGATCGGATTAACCAGGTTTTATTGCAACCAAGGAGAGAAGTTTCTCCTCATCGATGTGGTTTCTGAAGACGCCTCCAAGACGTCGGAAGAGCTTGCCAATCAAGGCTGGGAGATCGAAGCAGAAATACCTGTCTGAAATCAGTCGACAATCACAACGTCAGCCCAGGGGCGACCATTACAGACGGCTACAGCACCAATGCTGTTCAGAGGCTTCCCGGTCACGTTCTCAATGGTTTCGCGCATTGGTTGAAGTGCCGAGCTTTGTTGGCAATCGGTGCGATCTGCGTGGCTCCATCGATCACCAAAAAGGTCGCCAGCACGGGATCGAGGTGAGCATTGATGAGGCCTCTGGCTTTGCTCATTGGGTTGGCCTGGCTGGATTCAGCATTGTCTCCAAATCCTCGATGGACGGACTTCTGCCTGGGCATCGCCAAGCGGGTCTGCGGCACAGATGGCTGTGATGGTTCACAGTGAAGGGGTACTTCGGTCCGAGGACCCAGCGCGAACACTCAATAACGAAATCTCAGAGCTTCAGGCCCGAGTTGCATTCCCTCAACACTGGAGCAGCGGAGAACACGCGCAGCACATTGAGAAACTCCGCCAGCTCCAATACCAAAAGCAGCAGCTGGTTTTCGAATCAAGGCAAGCTCATATGGAGCGAAACCATTACTGAAGATCTTTCCTACAAAACTGAAGGCGCTTGGCTAAGCAATGAGCCACAGCAGCTGTTCTGCCAATTCACAAGCCATCGAGATGGCTCTCGAAATGAATTAATTTGCCTGCGCAATTTTCATTGGCGACCACCTGATGACCCAATCCCCCAGGGCAGTCAGCTGATGACGCGCGAAGAGGCTTTGGAGAAATGGAACACGCTCAAATCGATGGGCTGGAAAAAATGTGCTGGCCCCCTGCAGCAAGGCACGCTCTGAGCATCAACTGCCGCTGCATCTGATTGAACTGACAGACCAGTTGCAGTTGGTGTTGACGAGCCAGAGGTCTTCGCCGGATTTCTGCAGCGGGGGATGGGTAGAAATAAGCCTTGGGTTCCGTGGTGTTGAAGTCTGTATCAATCAAAAAACCACCAAGAAGCACGATCCTGGGCTTTCGTCAGCCTGGATAACCTGCAGGCAAGGCGATCCAGCCTTGAGCCAGGGCCAGGGAAGCAAGCAGTTCGCCGGCAATCATCATCACGGCCAAGCCAGCCAAGAGCTGATAGGTCCAGGGTGGGGTCAGGCGACCAATGCCCTGGGTTGAAACATTGGTGCTGGCCGCCAGCAGAGCCAGGAATCGATCAAACCGCTCGATGCGTTGCGGCAAGAGCTG
Organism: Synechococcus sp. PH41509; assembly: GCF_020514285.1. NCBI lineage: Bacteria > Bacillati > Cyanobacteriota > Cyanophyceae > Synechococcales > Synechococcaceae > Synechococcus > Synechococcus sp. PH41509. Next base: position 157,864 of record NZ_VTLD01000026.1, read on the forward strand.
ATGGCGTAGATCGGCTGTCTTGAGGTAGTACACCGTTCCCCCCTGACTGGTACCGACGGGAACCAAGGCACGGATGTCCTGCCAACGCATGGCCCAGCCCCGGCGCAGCAACCAGCGAATCCACACCGGATAGCGAACTTGGATTCCCTCAGCGTCCGTCTCCACCTGCTCACTCAACAAACCGATCACCAACACCAAACCCAGCAGCAGCCCAGCGACCATCAACCAACGCGACTCATCAGGCGCAAGCAAGGGCAAGGGCAGCACCAAGGCCCCATACAGGCTGAGCAGAGTGAAGCGGATCAGAGGCGACAGCCCGAAGCGTTCGATGCCATTCATCGGTCTTCAGGAGACCCCGGTAGCGGTTCGATTAGTTCTGAGGGTTGGTATTGGCCACCAAACACCTCCAGCTCGCGACCTTTCCAGAACTGGCCCAGACGCATCAGATCGGCGTGGGCCTCCTGCACCTTCTCGAGATACAGCTGAGGGTCCATCGACGCCTTGGCTTCCTTGAGCTTCTTGAGCCGCAGCATCTGCAGATTCCAGGGCTTAGTGAGCTCACCCTTTTGCTCGAGGTAGTGAGCCAGATCTTCGGAAGACGGCTGAAACTCAGACGGCATCTCTACTCCTCATTCAAATCAAGTTAGGCAGAAGATCAGGCCGGCAGCGCCCATGGGTTAAGCCCGAGGTCGGCCCCAACCCGATGGGCACAGGCAAAACCACTGAAGGCCACAGCATTCAGGCCCTGGCCGGGGAAACAGGAATCGCCCACGCAATACAGGTTCTTCAGCCCGGTGCGGTTGAACGGCATCGGTAGAAGACCAGGCAACTGCATCGCGGGGATCGGGCCGTAACTGCCCTGAAAGCGACCAAGAAAGCGCCGATGGCTGCGAGGGGTGCCGATCTCCTTGTGGGTGATCGCATCGGCAAGACCAGGCAGGATCGCCTCCAGGCGCTGGATCAATCGCGCGGCATCGGCTTCCTTTTTCTCCCGGTAGTGACTGGGCGATAGCCCTTGCCAGGCCTCCATCGATGAGGGAGTGAAGGTGTGGACGATGTGATGCCCAGCCGGGGCCAGATCCGGATCCAAAAGCGAAGGCATCGACACGAAGATGACCCCCTGCTCGTCCTCCATCCGGCTCCAGTCTTCGAGAAGCAGGTGGTGGCAATGAGTGCCGGCCGGAATCAGATCGGCCCGAACGCCCAGATGCAGCGAGAGGAAGGACGGCGAAGGCACATAGCGCTTGCGCCAGAACTGCTCCTTGTCAGGCGTGTGGGCAGCATCCACCAGGGCCTGGCCAGAGCGGCGCTTTTCATCACCATCACCCGAGAAGGTGTCCCATCGGGTGGCATTGGAGATCACCCGCTTGGCATGGATGATCTCGCCATCGGCCAGTTTCACGCCCACCGCCTGATCGTTCTCGATCAGTACCTCCGTGACCCGTGCCCGGTAGCGAATGGCGCCACCGTGGCGTTGCAATCCCTTCACGAGCTTTTCGGCAATGACACCGACCCCTCCCTTGGGGTAGTTGATCCCCCCTGCATGCCGATCGGAAAACACCATGCCTGCGTTGATCATCGGCGTGCGATCCGCCGGCATCACCGACCAGCAGAAGCACTCGATATCGATGAACTTCAACAGCTGCTCGTCCTTGATGTGATGTCGAGCCACCGCTCCGACATTGAACGGCAGCCAGCGAGCTAGGCCTAAGCAGGCCAGTGGCGCTTTGAAGAACACCTTGGTGAGATAGGCCGGATCCTCCAGGGACAGCAGCGGCATGGCGTCCAAGCAGTTGAACACCTGCCAACAGGTGTCGTAAAAGCGGCGGATTCCCTCGGCCTCGTGGGGAAACCGTGCCGTGAGGTCAGCGATGAACTGCTCGTAATCGCGATCCACCGCGATGCGCAGGCCACCGGGCATGTGGTACTCCAGCTGGGCAGAGTCGGGAATGGTGTCGCAGTGCTCGCCCACGTCCGCCAAGGCCCGAGTGAGCAGGTTGGTGTATCCCTTCGTCCCGAAGCCAAAGATCATCGAGGCCCCGACGTCGAAGGTATAGCCCTCACGCTTGAAGGCTCCCCCACTGCCGCCGGGGATCAGATACCGCTCCAACACAAGGGTCTTGGCCCCTTTCGCCGCCAACTGACTGGCAGTAACCAAGCCACCGATGCCTGAACCGATCACAACGGCATCCCACTGCTGGTTCTCGCTCATGGCATCGCCTCTTTGGAGGTGACGCTAGGGGGCCGTCTGCGGCCTTGGATCCGGGCGATGAATCGGTGGCATCACCGTGAGGATGACCTCGGAACGCACAGGACGCCCGAGCTCTGCACTGCAACGGGCATCGATGTGATGGCGAAGTCCATCGATCACGCGACTTTCCTGGGGCTGCAGAGGGTTGATGTAGACCACAACAAAGGCCGTACGGCCCAACTGCTGCACGGTGAAGTCCATCATCTGCAGCTGCAGACCCACCAGTTCCTGCATCAACACGACCCGTGTGCGCTGAAGCACATCTGGGTCAGCCGCGCAGCCGGCGGCCTGGGCCATGGCATCGCGCAGTGCCGCCAGCGGTTCGCGCAACAAAGCCAGGCTGACAGCCAGCACCAGCAGGGCGTCGGTGATTGGCGCCACAGCGGCCAGGGGCGTTCCCAGCAACAAAGGAGACGCCAACAAGGCCAGGCCGGTAGCAAGGGTGATCACAGCATCGATCCGAGCATTTCGAGCCTCGGTCAACAGCAACTGGGACACGCCACCGGTGCGGCGCCAGTCCCGGCGGTGTCGCCAGGCCAGCAGCCCGCAAAGCGCTGTCATCAGAACGGTGTAGAGCGCCACCGGTTCCAGATGCAGCGGCGCAATGCTGGAGCCCCGCCACCAGTCGATCAGGGTGGAGGCGGCGCTGCCGACGCCAAAGCCGATCACCCCCAGCAGCACCAGAGAGCGGAACAACACATACAAGGCCTCCTGCCCCTCGTAGCCATAGGGCCAAGCCCGATCCGGGGGACGCACAACATTCATGCTGATGCGGCTGGCAATCAACGATGAGCCCACCAGCACACCGGAATAGAGGCCGTCCAACAGCAAAGCCGACGAACCGGTCAGCACATGGGCGGAAAACCCGGCTAGCGCCATCACTGCATTGGCTCCGACCCCAAAGCGCAGCGAGCGCTGTTCGATCCGGCGAGCCTTCGCAGGGGTGTTCATACCGTCAGGGTCTCGGGTTGAAGGGTCTGGACCGGCTCAAGGTCGTGCAGGGCCCGATCGCGGTAGGCGCCATAGCGGGCTCGCTTGTCGCGGATCCGCTCAGGTAGATCCGGCAAAAGGCCGAAATTGGGGGGCATCGGCTGAAACTTGGCAGTAGGCGCCTCGCTGACGAAGTGGGTCAGGGCTCCACTCATGCAGGTCCCTGGCAGGTCGATGGGCTCCAACCCGCGGGCCAAGCGAGCCGCGTTGGTTCCGGCCAACCAGCCACCGGCCACAGCGGCGGCATAGCCCTCAGTACCTGTGATCTGGCCAGCAGCCAAGAGGGTGGGTCGCTGACGAAATTGCAGCGTGGGCTTCAGCAGCTGCGGCGATTCAAGAAAGGTGTTGCGGTGCATCACACCAAACCGCACGAATTCCGCCTGCCCCAACCCAGGAATCATCTGAAGAACACGCTTCTGCTCTCCCCATTTGAGATTGGTCTGGAAGCCCACGAGATTCCACAGACGACCGTCCTTGTCTTCCTGGCGAAGCTGAACCACCGCGTAGGCCCGCTTGGCCCGACGCACGTCTCGATCATTCACATCACCCCACCGGGGATCCCAGAGCCCGATCGGCTTCAACGGGCCGTAGCGCATGGTGTCTTCACCCCGACGCGCCAACTCCTCAATCGGAAGACAGCCCTCAAAAAAGATGGCGTCGTTCTGATCAAAGTCCTTGAGTTCGGCTTGTTCCGCCTCGAGCAGGGCCTTGCGGAAGGCCAGGTACTGCTCCTTGTCCATGGGGCAGTTGATGTAATCCGCATCACCCTTGTCGTAGCGGCTGGCGCGGAAGGCAATCGTCAGATCAATGCTGTCGCCATGAACGATCGGGCTCGCCGCATCAAAGAAATGGCAGTCGGCGCGTCCGGTGAAACGGCGCAGATCCTCCGCCAAGGGTTCACTGGTAAGCGGCCCTGTCGCCAGAACTGTGATCGCATCAGCCGGCGGCAGGGTTTGCTGCTCGCGTCGTTCAATCGAGACCAGAGGATGCTGATCAAGTGCTTCTGTGAGGGCGGCGCTGTAGCGACCGCGATCCACCGCTAAAGCCCCACCTGCCGGAACAGCATGGGTGTCAGCCGTTCCGATCACGAGGGATCCCAGCCGACGCAGCTCCTCCTGCAGTAAACCCGCTGCACGGTCGCTGCTCAGGGCGCCAAAGCTGTTGCTGCAGACCAACTCCGCGAAGTCACTGCTGTGGTGCGCCGGAGAGCGTCGAATCGGACGCATCTCCACAAGAGTGACCGCAACCCCAGCACGGGCGACTTGCCAAGCCGCTTCTGTACCGGCAAGACCGGCACCCAGAACAGTGACACGGGGAGATTGAGACAACCAGCTGAATCAAGCAGCCTTCAGCCTACGAAGCTTGCTCGCCTCGGAATCAAGCGCGACTGCGCTTGAGCATCAGCTGCAACTGACCGACAGCAGCACGGCCAATGTTGAAGGCAGCCCAGCTGATGGCGGCGAGGATCGGAGCGACCACAAGGAAAAGACGGGCATCGATGCCCAGCACTTGGCCCGTGGTGATCACGCTGAAGGCCGAGTAACCGACGATCACCAGGATGAGGACCAGACCGATGGCAACTCGGACCATTCTTGAAAACAGAAATCAGTATCGCCGATCTTACGGACTTCTACGTGGATCCCACGACCATCCTTGAAAGCTGATCAAATTCGCAGCAATCAGGGGGTTGAGTTCAAGGATTGATTTGGGCGTGGGAGGCCGCCAGTCGCGCATAGCGCTGGGCATGGCGGCGCTGCTCATCGATCGATTCCGGAGAGAGGTCCCGTTTCACAACGGCCGGGGCGCCCATCACCAGGGTCCCAGGGGACACATCCCTGGTGACGACTGATCCTGCGGCGACCAGAGCACCTGCACCGACGGTGACGCCATTCAAAACGATGGCACCAATCCCCACCAGGCACCCATCCTCCAGCGTGGCGCCATGGATAACGGCTCGGTGACCAATGGTGACGTTGACACCGATACGCACCGGCTGCCCCGGATCGCCATGGAGCACGGCACCATCCTGAACATTGCTCCCTGCGCCGATGCTGATCTGTTCCAAATCACCGCGAGCCACTGCCGTAGGCCAGAGGCTGCTGCCCTCTTCCATTCGGACATTGCCAATGACGACGGCGGAATCGGCGACCCAAGCATCAGGGTCGATCTGGGGATCGGCCCACGGCTTCGATCCAGTCATGACCATGGTTCGGCAGCCACCAGTCTCTCCGGCGACCTGAGTGATAACCTCACCTGGTGCCGTAAACGGCATGCCCAAGCGGGCACGGGTCGCTAGCTCAGCGGTAGAGCATCCGGCTTTTAACCGGCTGGTCCTGAGTTCGAATCTCAGGCGACCCATATCAACGCTTTGATGTCGTCTCGTGACTCAGGCTGGCCATCAGTGCGGCGGCTGTTAGAAAGCCCTGAATCCTTGATCAGGCCTACGGTTCAGATGGCGTATTTCGCGTTCTTTGGCGTCACGATTCTTCTGGCTCTGCTGGGCGGACTGTTTTCCAGGGTCGCTGCCGAACGTTATTGGATGTGATCAGGAGCGGTGGCTGCAGCGAACATGGCTGAGGTTGATCTCGCCGTCGTCGGAGCTGGGCTGTCCGGATGCAGTCTGATCGGTCGATTCCTCCAGTTGCAATCCAATCTGAACATTGCGCTGATTGAAGCCGGCCGGGGGCCGGGGGGCAGGGCTGCCAGCCGTCGCAGGAGAGATCAAAGCGGCTGGTTGCTCGACCACGGAGCACCTGGCTTTGCTCTCAAAAACCCTCTATCCAAGGGGATGGAAAAACTGCTTTCACCGTTGCAGTCGGCAGGAGTGCTTCAGCGCAACAAGCGTCCCGTGCTTTCGCTGGACGCAGACGCAGCCTTGTCTGCCGCCACAAGCCCTGAGGCCTGCCCGGAGGGCGGGTGGTGGCATGGCGTTCCCTGTATGGCCCGCATCTGCGAAGAGCTGCTTGATGGTGCGGGAGCAGAGCAAGTGAGCCGTCAGTTCGAGACTCGCGTGCGCTGGCTGGAGCGAAGCAACAATCATTGGCTGCTGAAAAACGAGGATCAGAGCTGGGGCCTCAGGGCCCAGCGACTGGTACTTAGTGGAACCCTGCTGGCCCATCCACGCTCCCTGAAGATGCTGGCGTGGGACGACGTTCCCTTGCGATCAGCCGTTGAAGAGGGCGTGGACGTCGACCTCGATGCGGTACTAACCCAACTGCAACGCAGCCAAGCCGATGTGCGTTGGAACCTGATGGTGGACCTCGGCGTGCTCGAGCTCAACGGTGAAAACCTTCCGGCTCAGATCTGGCTGAACGACGCTGCCAAGGCCAGCTGGCAGGTGGAACGACTCGTTTTGCAGCCTCAAAGCAGTGGTCGCTGGGGGCTGGTGGTTCATGGCTTGGATTCCGGAGAAGCGATTAGGCCCCAAAGCAATGCTCGCCTGCTCGCCCAAGAGCAAAAGCGTCTGGTCAAGCTGTTGCCCGACCTGCTCAAGGCTCTACCGGTTGTTTCAGCCGCGTTGAAGCAGGCGACGCCGCTGGGCGTGATGCGCTGGGGTGCCTCACGTCCCCTCAACCACCCACTTCCACGAGAACTGCAGTGGTGCCCTACCAGCGCAGTGGGGTTCTGCGGCGACTGGATCGAAGGCCCTGGCTTCGGCACAGCTGAAGGAGCTATTCGAAGCGGCGTCAATCTGGCTGAACAGCTGCACGCTGACCGCTAACCTTTGAAGGCGCCGGGGAGTGGCGCAGTTTGGTAGCGCGCTTGCTTTGGGAGCAAGATGCCGCAGGTTCGAATCCTGTCTCCCCGATGCCAGAAAAGGTCAGTCCCCAGCTGACATCTCTGCCGCTCCGCAAGGGGCGGTTTTTTATTGACTGCCAGCAGGTTTGTACAAATTCTGTGCAACCTCGCCCGTTATCAAGTCGTAGCGGATGACACTTACTCAACGGTTCTGGCCCAGGCGCTAAACCCTGTCTCCACTCAAGTGTCAACAATCCGATCAACAGTGGTCTGTTGTACTCGTTCAACGACATAAGGCCAACGTTCTGAGGGCTCATTGGCTATTGAAAATTCTGTCGGCGTCTGATCAATGCGCCTAAGACAGTCAATTTTGAAGCAGCTTGTGGTGATGTGCGTCACCGATCATCAACTGCATTCGAGAAATTTAAAACCGACGCATCCATAAGCCAGAGGACTCAGCGGAAGAGATGTGTAGCGTCAGCCGGAGGGAGAACAAGGAGGGAGATGTTTTGATCCTCGAAGACGGCATTGCTTGGCCGGACATAACAAGACGCACAAAAGCAGAATAAAGCCAGAATCATTTCAGGATTGAGACAGCATGAGATGAGCGCTATAGAATTAGAAATAGATTTGATATTGGGCACATGCCATTGATCAGAAAGTGCCTGCAAGTAGTTGCGCTAGTCACCAGCCTAACCACGTGTTCACTGGTAAAAGCGCTACCCATACCAGAACAACAACCCATCGGAGAGATCGAGACGGTTGCTGAGATTTATGGCGCAATGCCTACAGGAGTTGCAGTCTCGACATCAGGGCGCATATTCATCAACTACCCACGCTGGGGTGATGACGTTCCGTTCACGGTTGCAGAAATTGTGGAGGGCAAGCCTCAAGCGTTCCCAAACACTGCTTGGAACCAAGAGGGGAGTAAAGCCACTCAGGAGAATCGGATCGTTTCGGCCCAAAGCGTGGTCATCGATCCAAGTGGAAACAACCTATGGATTGTTGATACCGGAAGCCTACGACCACGCCCAATTTCCCATGGTGGGCCAAAGCTCATCCAGGTCAACCTGAAGAGCGAGAAGGTCATAAGAAAGATCTTGATTGAGCCAACAGCTCTAAAACCTGAGACCTATCTCAATGACGTGAGATTTTTATTCAATACCAAGGCAACAAGCTATGCCTTCATAAGCGACTCATCGCCGGAAGGAGGAATCATTGTTGTGAACCTTGCAACTGGTAAGAGCTGGCGGCGCTTGAGCGGTACCAGATTCACACGATCAGATCCTGGCTTTGTGCCGTATGCAGAAGCCGAGGTGTTGATGATCCGTAAACCTGGCCAAAGAGCAAAGCGTTTCAATGTTGGTTCTGATGGAATTGCAGTTTCAGCAGATGGTCAGACGTTATTTTTCCGTTCGCTAACCAGCAGGCATCTCTACAGCGTGCCAACGCAAGCACTTACCGACAGAAACATTCTCGAGATGAACCTACAAAAGATGGTTGTTGATCACGGGCAAATAGCAGGAGCATCTGATGGACTCGAGTCCGACTCAAGCGGCGGGATTTATCTCACAGACTATGAGCACAATGCTATTCACCGTTTTACAGGTTCTGTCTCAACTCTGAGGACACTGATGTACTCCCCGAAAGCGATTTGGCCAGACAGCATGGCACTAGCAGATGATGGTTATCTCTATTTCACAGCCAATCAACTGAACCGTCAGTCACAGTTTCACCAAGGAGTAGACAAGCGAGTTCAACCTTATATGGTGTTTCGAATCAAAACGCCATACAAACCAATCAGGCAAAATTACAAACCAAGTGATCATAGGGTGAGGAATGACTGAGTCATGGAAATAAAAATGTCGAAAAAGCATAAATTAAGCAAGAGTGACCTCATCTTGCTTGGGTTACTAAGTCTCGGCGGGTTGATCATTACCCTTGCAGCCCCAACCGCCTTACTGGGCATGAGGTTGTTGCTTGCCCCATGCTTTTCACTCCTCGCTTTCTTGCTATACCGCTCCTATTGGGGGCTTGCCGTTGCACTTCCATCAGCATTGGCAACAATCTGGCTGTTTGGAAACCCACTTACCGCATATCGGCTGCTAGCTGAGATTGGAGTCATCACTTGGCTAAATCGCAAAGGTAGCAATGATCAAACCATCAGAAGCGGTCGCATTATTCGCGATGTAGCTATTTTCGCAGTGCTCATTGGCTGCCCATTTCTCTATTTTACTGAGGTTTACAGCTTCGGAACTCCACATAACATCGCATTAACACTGTCCTACAAAAATTTCATAACAAGCATTGTTAATGTCTTAGTTTCATACGCCATCTACTCCTGGATAGAACTGAGGCGAAACCGGAGATTAGAGGGAAGCCGCCACAGGATATCTCTCAAAACACTCACGAGTGTTGTACTGATGCTGACGTGCATTCTTCTGAGCTACAGCTTCATCAGAAGAGAATTTACAATTGCATCGGACCGATCTCAGCTGATGATTATCCAGAGGAATGCGAGCCTAGCCTCATTAATTCAGCAAATCAATCGATCGAATCCAATTAAAAATTCAAGCGATCTTGAGGAGTTATTCACAGATCCCACGTATACAAATACACAAAAAGGCAACGGACAAAAAGCAGACGCAATCAACGAATATGACATAGACCTAAGAGATGGCAGGGTTTTTCTCGTTAAACCAGAGGGCGAGAAAGAAGTATGGCTCAAGCTAAAGGCGAATCAGAATGAAAAAGCACTTGAATACACACCAGAATTCTTCACAGATAATTTACCAAAGTTAGAGGTCTTCGAGAATAACTGGTTGATCAGTGATCAACTTAAAGTGCTGGCACCAAGCAAGGGATCAAGACTCGATCGGTTGATAGCTGGCTATTGGGCCTACACCTATCCAGACAATCATTACTCAGATCTAAAAGGGATTCAGATTTTTACGCCACTTAAAGCGTATGTTCGCGAATTGGCAGAATCGACAAACACAGAGCTTCAGCTTCTTACGCAAGTTGTAGTTATCTCACTACTTGTGAGTAATTTAATCGCCTCTAAACTTACCAATGAATGGGCAGCCATTCTTCCGAAGAAAAGCTCTGACGAAAATGAAAATAATATCGAGGAGCTTTACAAGCAATCTCCGATTACCGAAATCAATGAATCGGTAGCAAGCATCAACGAGCGCACATCTGAAATCATAAGTGCAAAAAAACGAATCGAGTATCTGAATGCGATCACACAGCGTCAGCTCAGCACAGCAGCCGAAATCCAAAGGTTCTTCCTAGCTAAAATATTCCCCAAGGGATTGAGTTATGAAGTCACAGCATTGACACGTCCTGCCTACGACGTAGGAGGCGACTGGTATGACACCTTCACCATTGGCAAACATTCATTCTTCGTCGTTGCAGATGTATGTGACAAAGGCGTTGGCTCCGCACTGTTTATGTCAGTGTTTCGCACGCTAATCCGATACAGCACAAACTATAGGTTTAGAGAGAAAGACGTTTCCGATGTGGAACACGCAATGGTTGATGTGATCACTGACGTCAATGAATACATGAGCACCAATCACGGTGACGCCACATATTTCGCCACCGTTTTCTTTGGACATCTCCATGAAGACAACTCACATTTATGCTATGTGTCGGCAGGGCATGAAACAGTTTTGATCAGAAAAGGAGCTGGAGATTTTGAAGAACTAGACGCAACAGGTCCAGCACTTGGGATTTTCAGTGGTGCAAACTACACAAGTTGCACCACAGGCTTTGTTGAGGGAGAAACAATGCTTGCCTATACCGATGGAGTAATTGATGCGAGAAACCCACGAGATGAAGGTTACAGAATCGATCGAGTAAAAGAATATTTTGATCGTCGTGGAGATCACACGGTCAATGAGATGCAGGACGGATTACTGCATGAGCTGGATCAATACATGGGAGGTTGCGAGCAATTCGATGACATCACGATGATGTTTATCAAACGTCTAAACCAAAAAAACTAAGCGTCCCCAAGGCTTATTCAAAGCATCTCCAAGGTAGGTTTTCACTCACCCCAACAAAGTAATATTTTCCGAAGGCCTTTAGGGCCTCTGGTGCATTGGATCGTAATCATGTGAGCAATGCCACAACCACCCCAATACGAACAGAGCAATACATGATTCACGTTCACGGAGAAGGCATCACTGCCTGAAGTGCTCACCTACTCCCGCATCAAACTGAACAATCACTCGCTTGCCAAGGCATACCACGTTATCAACTTCACTGGTACCTATAGATTATAGGCTTCAAAAGCATTGATTTTATATTTGTGTCTCCCTGGAAAAACAATCAAAATGCCAAAACCATCCAGAAACAGATAGACAAAACTTTAGAAGAAGAGAGATCGAAAACCAGTGAATCCATGCCAGATATGAATTCCGAGGTATCTCCTACTTTTCCCAAGCAATGAAGGAACCAGCTCGTGGGCAGAGAGTATGGCCATGAGATGCAGTTCTCTTATCAACATTCGACAAGAGCTCACTTGACCATCCATATGGCTTCTTTTTTTATTTACTCATTCAGTGACGGCAGGGGCAGTGGCGGAAGTGTCGGTGGTGGTGTCATACCAATAAGGCATGAATTGGGATCGTGCAGTCGCACATCTCTATATCCTGTCGTTGATGTCAAGTATTCTTTCGCAGGATTAGTTTGTTTCTGCTCATTGCGATGACCTCCATTGGTGTTGAACCGCCAGGTGACATCTGCTGAAAAACGTGTATCTAAGGCTTCGTCATAGGAAAGGCTGTCACCAATGGTTATTAGATCATTGGTGTTGGCATAAACAGGCAAAACAAAAATTCCGGAGCCGGCATTAACAACCTGCAGAGCGCATCGGTCAGCAATGGTTGACTTGACCGCATCCTGGAGGTGGATGCTCATCACATCGCCGAGGTCTTTTGCAGTGCCGTCAGCCGCCTTTGTGGGAAATGGGGCAACGGCAATGGCAGAAGCCAACAGTCCGATGGAAAGACGGCAGAGCATCGGTAAGGAGAGATTCCGCGCATGATGCCAATCAATCCAGTGCTGCGCTTGTGACTTCCATCTTCTCCACTGATGGGAGTCACAATCAGCGCCCTCGCTGGTGGTCCAGCACTTGATTCTGATATCGATGGCGATCCATGGCCTGAATGGAGTCTTCTGACGGATAGGCCGGCTTGCATTCATTGCCTATCAAGGAACAAGTCGCCCCAGGATCAGGGACACGATGTTCTTGATTAGCATCGACACAGCGCATCTCGGCTTGCTGATCTATGGCATCGTGACAGGCAGGGAAAAGATCAAAGCTGGCCGCAAAGAAATGATCTGATCAAGCGCAGAGGAGGCATCTGACGTCATACGAGGGGTTGATCAATGCTCATAGGCTCACCGCTCGTCGAGAAGGACTGTGGACGATCACATCAGGGGATCATCCCAGGCGGGAGGAATGTCAGCACTTGATGGCGTAAGGCCAACAAACAGCAGGAACCACTCCCAAGTTTTTGCGATGAATTCGCTGCCGCTCAAAACGTTGAACTGAACTCAAATCAACCTAGAGGGCGTTGATCTCACGACTGGACGACAGTATCAAAGGAGTTACAAAACGAGCTTTGTGTTTCGAAAACAGTTCATGGCGGGCTTTAGCACCAGTGAAGAACATCACAGGAAGGTTGAGTCAACTCAACTCCTGGTTGCAACTCCAGGGAGATGGTGATGGAAGAGACAAGTAAGCACCATGGACCGAGTCCCAAACCACGACAGTCCTTCCCGCCTGCTCAATGCCTACGAGCTAACGAGCGATGAACCGTCCCGCATCGGATGCGCCAAGCCATCTACATCCACAGCATCATTGAACTCATGCTGAGAGAACGCATCGATCGGTTGCCGAAAGCGCCTCTCTTCTCACGTCGAGAAAGGAGCAACAAAAAAACCAGTCATTGATGGCGGGGTGTCATGAGTGAGGTTTTCTCGGGAGATGGATAAGTAGAATCACAAAGCCCCATACTTGTCCTTTTCGGGTCTTGTATAACTAAAGAAAATAGGCATCAGGGTTCTCGACATTGGATCAAGCCAGCAACTCGGGGATAGTGTTATCTCCCCAATAGCTCCACATCACGTTGGTTTCACCATTAGTCATCTCTATGATCTGACCGATGCTCAGATTCCCTCCCGTGTAGACGGCTTCAAGAGCTTCATGGGCATAGATGCCAATACCACTAACACCTCGTGCAGTGACGTTTTCCTTGAAGTTGAGTTGCTGAGTGGAGACACCAACAATCTTGATTTGATCGTAGCTATCAAGACCTTCAATAAAGTCAGCTTTCTCTCCATTCGGATTGTTACCTGATGATTCGTCCCAGCTGTTAATCAGATATTGATCGGATTTGATAGCAATGAGGTCTATCGAACTATCTTGCTCGTTCTTAAAGGTGTTCCAACCAAAGTCACCATGCAGTTCGTCTGATCCACTGCCACCATCAATAATATCTCGACCATTGCCTCCATGAATCAAATCATTTCCTGCTTTACCTGTCAAAACATCAAATCCTGCCAATCCTCGAATAATATTGCTTGAGTTGTCACCATTAATAATTGACCCTACAAATCCAGAAAGCTGCTCACCTTTCTCAACCTGAGCAGCTTGCAAAACATCACCTGTCACGAAATTTATCTCTCGGTTAATTCTCACTGGCGCCGACCATGTACTTGCCATGATAAAGTCTGTTCTTATATACTTAGGAGATGCGTCATTCTCTACACCCCAAATACTTTGCATCGCTTGAATATCTAGATCACTAAACCAGATTGGCTCCTCATTGACCCCTGACCTGTCGTTGTAAGACATGATTGAATCCCACTCATCCCAGTTAGGGTTTGCTCCTACACCGCCGGGGTGTGACAACCCAAGCGAGTGCCCTATTTCATGAACAATAGTTGATTTTTCGTATACATTGAATGCATCTTCTGAATACATATCTCTCCACTCAAGATCAATTCCAGCTGACTGGCCATACATTGTTCCTCCGCCAAAGCCATTAGGATCCTTGAACTCATTTGACCATTCTGAATTATCATAAGCTCTATATATTCTTATATCGCCTGTCTGATCACTTTCCACTTGCTCGAAGTCTAGATCAATCAAATTATCTAACCTAAAAAATACACTTTCTATGAATTGACTTTGCTCCAATGAGTGCCGCATGACACTCAACTCATGCCCTCTATGGTTATATGTCTTTGCAAACTCCCAAGAACCTTTATAAAGACTATATTCAACTATTTTTCTGCCACCTAATCTGTTCTTCAATCCTTGATAATCCCAGACCAATTCTCTGTAGTCATGATTAATTGACTGGCTTGATTCAAGCTGCCGATGAAATCCTAGCCTAAGCGTTGCTTGAGAAGAGTTTTCTTGACAAGCATCACACTCGCATTCAAGCGAGTCATATCCATCTAAATGATTTTCAAATTTATCCGAAAGAATGTTTTCAAATTGCATTTTCCACTCAAGCGAAGACATGACAACAGTCAGTTGTGCTTCAAGCTGGGGATTAACTCCCCCATTCTATGTTATTTGGGGGCAGTCACATCCCCCGAAAGGACTAGTGGCTCAGCCACAGGTGCCAACCCAGCAGCCTGCCTTGTGCTTCACCGGTCAGGCATGAGTTAAGACAGTCAATCAACAGCACCTACACCACTGGCTCTCCTAGGTCTTGCACTCCCCCAGGCAGGCAACACATGAAGGTGGCTGCGCTGTCTTCCAAACATGAGCGGCTGAAACCGTGTGTGTGCTGAAGCGTATCAAGTGCAGTACCGCAGTCTCGTCACATGCTGAAGTATAGGAATGCTCGAATCGCGATCAGTCAACGAATGGGAATCATGGCTGCAACGCCGTGAAGTGAAGGATGTCCATTGGGATGATGCTGAAGAGCTGAGGTTCCTATCAAGCGTCCTCTTGATCTGCTTACCTAAACGCTGGATGCACGAGATGCAAGTGGCAAGCAACAACGACGTTTAAACCTAATCAGCCCCAAGAAACCACTTCATATGCGTCTTCCAAACACGAGGCCAGATTGTTGAACTGGTATTTCAAAGAGTTATTTTTTGAGTCAATGCCCCCCTTTACTTCCGCGGTCTCTCGACCTCCAGCAGGGAATAGCGTTACCGAGCAACTTTCATCAAATACATATAAAAGCAGCCCATGCGATTATCGAGTTAACATCCCAAACTAGTGGCACAATTATTTCCTGCCAGAGAGATTAAACCCAGTGAATCCGTCAACCGATCTATTAGGAGGCTATTTTTTATGTCAATCAGACAGACGTTGGGCAATCCTGAACCCGCGTCAGGATCTTTTGAGCGGCGCAATCTGCTCATAAGTCAGACACGAAAAGTCTTGCAAGCGCCAGGCTGACCAAAGAAGGCGCAAGCGAAGGCACCTTCTTTCCGATGGTTTGTCCGTTAACCATTGGGCGCTGGTCACTGCACTGACTGTCTTCTGGCGATGTGGGGAGTCAGACCAGCGTTTCCTGCCTCACTGGAGCACACCATTGCCGACAGACTGAAGCTGCATCGTCTTCCAGCCTTCAATGACGTTGTGACTGAGGATCAGCGTCACGCTGTCTGAATCTCTGGGCAGACCTACCGTCTTGATATGAGAGGGAGACCACTTCGGGCGTGGTTGCTCGATTTGGTGGGTGGTGTCACGACCTACCATCTCTCTCACTCCTTTTCTTGCGCGTCATGAACGGCACAGCTGCATTGAGGTGCAGCATG
Source organism: Synechococcus sp. PH41509 (assembly GCF_020514285.1). Classification (NCBI taxonomy): domain Bacteria; kingdom Bacillati; phylum Cyanobacteriota; class Cyanophyceae; order Synechococcales; family Synechococcaceae; genus Synechococcus; species Synechococcus sp. PH41509. The sequence goes on from NZ_VTLD01000026.1 coordinate 173,642, forward strand.
TGAGCGGATCACAGGGAGTCCAATTCAGCACCGATTCCCGGTCGAAAATCAACGGCAAGGTTGATAAGCGATAAAAAACCTTGGAGTGGAACACCCCAAGGCTCTTATACCTCTTGAAAATTACGCCCATTAGCATTTGATCAAATGATCAATGACTAACAAGAGGTCAACTGAGCGAAAGCATATTGCCTATGCAGCCAAAGGCTGTTGCTTAAGAGACAAGCGACCTCCAGCCATCGAATTATGAACTAGATCTTGAGCATATTGACGCCCTGCTTTTTGAGCTTCGCGAACGCTTTTGAAATTACCAACAAAATCATACTCCTTTCCATCAACAGTTGCAGCTACCGCATAGAGCTTGTCAGCAACCTTGCTGACAGACCAACGCAAAAAACACGCAGGGGAGTTCTTCTGGCTGCGCATAGTGTCCTCCATAAAATACAAACCGACTTAAGCACTTACCCGCTAGAACAATCTAAAGGCTTTATATTACGCAAATAAGTAATTATATTCCTTTAATATTTCAACCATCAAGGCTTCATGGACACGAATGCATTCGAAGAGCACAATTACTCATTATTTGCCGCAAAGAGCCCCTCCATAGCACTGCCCACAGGAAGCATTGGCTGGTGGATAAATCTGGTTGAACTGCACCAGCCCCTTTCGATCAGGGTCCACAAGCCACGTTCCACCTCCTAGCCTCACCTGCAGAGTGGGGGTGGGATTGCTCCAACCAGACGTGGCCCCCTTGAAGAGCTCAGAGGATTCCGAGAGGTCCCTTTTTCTTCTTGCAGTACCCGGCACCAATATTCATCCAACCCGTCGGGCAAGCTTCGCCAGCAGTGGGGGCCACCTCGTAGTAGATGGGCGACACACATGTCGTACCCAAGGTATTGACGTAACCAAGCGGGCACTGGTCATGCCCCGGAGCTTTGGGAATCTCCTTTTGAGCCATTGCAGCAGGCATTGCTGAAGCAAGTGCCAAAGGCAGCAGCGCGAAAAGTGCTCTCTTCATGGACGGATGGCTTCTTGGTTGTGCTTTAGCAACTCCAGTCTTCCAATACAAGGTGATTCAGCCTTGAGTGAAGCCATCAGATCATTTGTGGCTTCAGATTGAACCGCGCATGACTAGAGATATTCAGGTACACCTCAATGGAGCACTCGATGGCCGCGAGGGGTAAACGATAAGGATTTTGGAAGCATGCATGATCTGTGCGTTGCGATGCCTTAACGAGAATGGAGTCAGTGGCTCCATCTAGAGAGCAGCTTGATTCCTCAACGGCACCCACAAACGCTGGGCAGTGCAGTCACTCGCTCAAAGTGACATCATCGGGTGCAAGGCCTAGACCAGCAAAGAATTGGCACAATTTAAATGAATTGCTAACAATAAAGAAGCATTGCTCTTCTTAGCTTGAGAAAAGACCACTTCGGAGCCTCTTCATTCGGATTAGTTGTCGTTTCTATATTTTTATCGATGATTCCCACAAGCGCGCTCGCTCAAGAGAGCGTGATGGGCACCTGCACCTGGACGAAGGGAAACTCACAGCCACGCAAGCAATCATGCACAATGCAGCACTTCAACTCTGGGATGCTTACAATAACAACATACAAGAAGAATTATATTTTTGAACCTTACAGCTCCAGAGGTGGATACAAGCATTTCAATCGTATTTTTCAATTACATGGCGATTTAAGCCCGAAGGTTATTGAAAAAACTTCATTTAGCCTCATTAGCGTCGAAGCCAGAAAAACGTTTAAGAAGCTTGAGTTCAACTCTGAGAATCCATAAGAGAGAATTGTCATCTACATCAATCAAGAGACTAGTCTTCAAAGAAAGTGCAATAGATTCCACAATACCGGCAGGCGAACACCGGCATCTTCAAACAGATGATCAGGAAAGAATTCATCAAGGTTGATCAAGCCCTCTTTCCTTCGCATAACTCTTGAAATGATTCGGGAATTCATCTGCAAGAAGAACAAGCGCATGGCTTTCAGAACCCATTTGTTCGGTGACTTCATCAAAAACCGAAGCGAAGCAGCTTTCGCACCTGATTTCCAGGCAGAGCTCTTCCCATGTTGTTTGTTGTTGATTGAAACTGGCAACAAGCTCTTGGAACGTCATTGGAATCAGCTACTTCTAAACGTCAGTATCATAATTAGTGCCGAGAGGGATTTGGATGGTTCCATAACTGCATGATTCCATCATCCTTCGTCGATGGCTTTAAACTCTAGGGGCGGACATCGATAGGCTTACCCTTCACCGATATGGCCTGAGCAGAACTGAGTGTGATTCACCAAGATAGGACAATGAAACGACTGCAGCGACTGCTGCAGAGATTGGTAGGCAAACGGGAAAAGCCCCCGTTGCACTCACCTGAAGAGCTGGAATGCTTTAAAGCAGATGCGATTGACAACCGGAGAAAGCACTACTGATGCAGGGAGCAACAGAACTGGCACTGATCACCATCGCTTTTGTCGGTCTCCAAATTTGGTGGCTTAGCAAGGTCTTTTTACATCGCCCTCGACAGCCAAGACCCCTGGGCAAACCGATGCGAGCAAATTCACTCCAAAATGAAAAAAGCATCCTGCAAAAGATCTTTGATCAATCCTGATCACTCATATCTGATACTCGAAACTCAATAGCAACAAAACTAGAGAACATGCCTAACGGCGAAACTAGGGAGAAACACCGATGCATTCCTTGACCAGAATGATCAGCATGGTTCATCAGCAATGACAACTATGACACTCATTTGTTGTACTCACTGTGGTCACATGCACTCAAGCATGAGAATCGACTGCCCTCAGTGCAACCTAAAACAAGGCGATCTGAGCAGCTTTAGGGAAACTGCACAGAGAAAAATATGGGGAAACCAGCCATGTACTGATCTGATCAAAACAAGGACGAGCTAGCCAGACTCGATCTGAACTGAAGACAGAGCGGATGATGACTCCCATGCCAGTGCTTTCCAAAGGGATCGCACTCCTCGGATGGGATTACCGCCAAATGCAGTGCATCAGAAGTGGCCACATTACTAACCAAAGTGTGCCGAAGCTCTCGTCAAACCTCTGAGAAATAACCAGGGGCTTGTGGTTTTTGATTGATACCGTTTGAGTCAGCGAGGGGACCAAAACTGTGAATTTACGACTGTTCGTGGATGGAGCAAGGATTTCCGGTTTTATCCCCCTCAGACCACAGAAGGCTGGCAGCCATGCTCCTCTAACTGTTCCTATACGGAAGGGGCAGCTGCTGCCAGCTGCGACAGCCGCGCTTCAGTTGCTAGGTGTTAGGTACGTGATTGAACAACCATGGCCTTTGAAGCCCCACCTGCAGAGGGACGTCAGTGCACAAGCTGCGGAGACATCAAAATCCTGAATTTCTTTGGCTTGGACAGCAAAGAGTGCCGGAACTGTGAAGCAATACGTCGCCAACATGCCTTGAAACAAGTGACCGATGGAGCAGCCGAAGATTGAATCCTCAGTAGCCATGAGGTAACTGAACAAGAATCGAGCAGTTGGCCCAGTCTGCAATAAGTATATGCACCAATGTTCAAGCTGTAGCAGTGAGCTATTACCAGGGATGAGTTAACAAGAGTTGTCATGGGTAAGGTTCTTTCCGCCGCCAAATGGTCTTTCGATCTTCTTGGTCAGCGCATTGCCGCTATCCGTCTTAAAAAAAGCTTTTCAGTATCAACAATTTACAGTGAATTTGCATACGACGAATCGCAGATGAGAGAAACAGATTCCAGTTGGAGAGAGCAGAAATCAACTCTCGAATACGACTGCTGAGACTGCAGCTAAGCCCTTGCAAGCGATCAAGCATCCACCAGGCAAAGCACACCAATGTGAAGTGCGTTGACGGGCCTCTATGGATATTTCAAGTCACCCCACTGGAACACTCAGAGTCGCCACGGCTCTTCAGGAGCTCTCGAGTCGATAGCAGGATCTTGGCAGAATTCCCATTGGTCTACTGACCAGCTCTGAGGGGGGATTGGCGCGTTCGGCCCAAGTCCCCTAGAACGCATGACAACGTGCTTGTCGTTATGGCCTTAATTCCCCGCTGGCAGTACATGACTGACAGCAGCAAAGCCATGGTCAAACGATCCGCGATCACGCTTGTGGTCGTTTTGATCGGTTTAACCCTGCTGCGTGCAATTTTTCCGTGGATCCTGCTCGGTTTGGCCTTCTACGGTGCTTGGTGCTTGCTGAATAGGAAATAACCATGGAGGAGGAGACAACGCATTCCAGACGAACGCTGTACATCTGGGCCCTGGCGCTCAACATCGGCGCTTGGGGTACCTATTTTTATCTAACCAAAGTGATGGGATTCGACTTTGAATCGATTCGTCAAGCCAGGATTTCTGGTTGAGTGTCGAGCCCTCATCTGAGGGTTTTCCTTATAGGCATCCACCCCATCCTCCGATGAAATTCAGCGTCCTGCAGGCCATTGCAGGGCTGATCGCCTCAGCGGCATTGGATCAAGCCAGACTCCTGCCATTCAGCGCTGTGACACGTGGGCCCGAGAACCGGACCAAGGTGAATCAGAGAACTCAGCAGGTCTGCTGAGCCAGGGCTCGCATACATCACTGCCCCACTCTCAATAAGCCTGCACCATTGAAGAGCGTCACGTCATAACCTCCCCTTAAACAGCAGAGCACTGCCCCATGAATCGCTCCCTGACGACGCGTTCTGAGGATCAGCGATCCTCTGGAGATGATCGAGCCGAGAGCTTGATGAGGCAAACGACTGTGCAGCAGATATGTGGCCAAGCCTTTGTTTTTTTCGGAGTGGTTGTACTAGGGGTTTCACTTTATAAATTTTTTAACGCATTCTGGCTCAATGTCTCTCCCTGGCCGGAGCTGCTGCTGGGTAGCGCTGGGTTGATGTTGGTTGTCACAGGAAGAACTTTTCGAAGCTCAACATTTTTAACGTCACTACTTTCTGAATTCAGCCCTTCGGCTCGAACTCAACGCTCTCTGCTCATGCTTGCCCTTACGTTCTTCATCATGGGCTGTGTGGTTGTGCTCAAGCTATCAGTTCAGGATGTTTTGCGTTACAAACGACTGCTTGGTGAGGGAGGAATTGTGGAGTATTTGCAAGCTCTAATCCTGTTTACATCAGCTTGGGTTTCTTGGTTGATTTCCAGGGATCTCTGGAAGCGTCTATTCATGCGCTTACACGCAGTGATGTACGGGATATTTTCTGTCGCTATGGTCTTCGTTGGCCTAGAGGAAATTGCCTGGGGGCAAGTCTTATTTGGCTGGAAGACGCCAGAGAACATTGCCGCTGTTAACGCTCAAAATCAAACGACATTTCATAACCTCGAATTCTTCCAAAGCCATCTCGATTTAAACCTTTTCTTGTTTTCCACCTTAATTCTGATCTTGGTGATATGGCGACCTACTTTTGGCCTCATCCGTTCAAAACGACTGAACGGAGGGTCGACTTCGCCCACAGCATTCTTTATGCCCAGATACTTCTGGCCGCTATTCTTATGTGCCGCATTTTTATCGTATTTTGTTGCGACAGAATCGGGGACTGATTTCATTATTAATATAGATCAGGAGTGGGCTGAGCTTTGCCTATACCTTGCTTTGGGCCTGGGCTTATTGAGAACATATATCCTGCTTGGCAATGTCCCACGTCATCAGCATGTCTGATCAAGTCACACTCAACATCCAAACTAATATATTCATTTCACTGAGGGTCCCTATTTGATCCTTCAACAGGGATGATGCAAAACCTATTAAGTCCCGCCATGAGAGGTCGATAGTGCTTTTTTAGATTTGCTGGGTTCTTCGACACTTCCCAGGCACTCGCTAATCCTTCGTAGTTCTGGACTTCAGCCGGCTCAGTGACGAATTCATCAACACCATGGCATGGGAGGACGACATCACTCTCATTGCGCCACCCAATCGACCCTGTTCGACGGAGCGTTGTTGCATTCATCCGCCTCCCCTCCCTTCGCCATGGCCCTAACGAGCCTGGCATTCAAGAGAAAGACCTTCTCCACTTCATTGAGCCTTCAGCGGAGCTAAGCAACAATTCAGGGGGCGTCTCAGATCAACACACTGATGAAGCTGCAGAGCAATCCAAGCCTGATCAGGCGCCACAACCTCTTTCGGCACGAAACAGGAGTTCACCAAAGCAAGGGTTGCAGGTGCAGATCAACAGCTGGCCGCATCCAGCCGCGACAGGCTTGATCAACGGGAGACCGAGGTTATAAATCGTTCGGTGCAGACAAAAAACCGCTCCATCTCTGGAGCGGTTTCAAAAGCCGTAGCAATCCCCATCACCCGGCGATCTGCACCAGATTTTGATGCAATGAAAAAATAATACTCATCAGGCCCTAGATGTAGTAGACGACAACAGTCACTTAAGAGTCTGATGAATATGCGTAACGAACCCGCACCAGGCAAGGAGCTGGACTGCATCTAGTGGCAGCAGGAGCTCAGCATTGTCACGCCTATCGCCCGAGTTTGTCGGTGCACCAAGTTTGTGATTGGCGAGACACTAGATCTGGAGGAAAGAGCCAACCCAGCCGCGGGATCATGCTGCGCCATGATGAAGACAACCTTAAGGAAGCAGCCATGATTGCTGGCCCATCCTGCCCATTGCACTTAGGACTTCTCGACAGTCCTGACTACTGGACTGACGACGCACTCATCTCTGCGTTGCGCCCCTTGAATGCAGAAGAACTTCATCACTTGGCGATCGGGTCCCAACAACAGAAGAAACGGGAAGAAAGCTGCAGACACCTCGACTAAGTGTGAATGTCTTGAACGCAGGCAATGCACAGAGCACATCATGAACCGCACCATGCTTCTAGTGCTTGCCTTCACCACACTGCTGGGTTGGCCTTCTATCGCTGCAATTGTCGAAACAAAGTGCACGCTCACCCACTACAAAAAACGCACCAACCGCACGACTAACTGCAGATGGAGGCAAGCGCAGGGCAACGTGCAGGTTTGGCTCAATGGTCGAGACAAGGCCTATGAGTTCAACGCCAAGGAACAAGGTCAAGCGTACGTACGGATCAACACAAGTGATCGGATCACCCTGACGCATCTTGGCCGCTTCTCCTTAACGATCTGGAAGTGATAGTTGAACTCACCTGAATTTCAGAGGATCCACTTTCTGCACTCACCGGCTGGCCATTCATCACAGAGAGAATGCAGTGACATAGATCAATCTTGCGGAATCAAATGCTGCCTGGGGCGAGCCGAACAGTTTGCTCTGTTGGAGATCAACGAACCAGCATTTACAGACTTCTGCCCACTGGTACAGCGATATGGAGAACTCATCAACGACCTTCAAGCCAGACGAACGCAGGAGAGGGCACATCACTGGTCCAGTCGTCGTTGTGGTTAGGACCACATTTGCGCATCCAAGCAACCCCAAGAGCAGGCCAAACCTAAAGATAAGATCATGCAAACAAGACCCTTTACAACATCAGAATATGAGAATTAATAAAAGAGTGAAGTGGTTAGCAGGTGACGCTCTTGGAAGGTAATTCCACACCCCTGCTTTTGGCGAAGGTGTCTTTTTTTCATGCACCATCAACCACGAGAGCGGGCTCCGGCGAATAATTGATGCAACTTGCTGAGGACCCTGTCGAACCAGGTTCCTGAACGTCGGGCGACAGGCCGCTGCAAAACCGACGCATGGAGAATCGGGCCAGTCGGGCCAAATCCCTCAAAAGCAATCAAGGCATCCTGGGCACCCTGCAATTCCTGATCAATCCGGAGGGACGAAAAGCGTGCGTGGGCTCGGTTCCGTGAGGCTGACATCGCTGGGACTGCTTGAGCTGCCTCCGGCCTGCATCCAAACCAATCCCTTTGCCAGCACTCGATGACGCTCCTTAGCGAGAGGACTCTTCAGTTCGCGCTTTACAAACCGTTACGTAGGACTTAACATTTTGAAATCTTCAGAACAGTCATGGCCTCTTCTACCCCCAATGACGACTGGTTCCAAAACGCCGCCGCTGCACAAATACGCAACGAGCGCTTTGAGCGAGCCGAACTACTCAATGGCCGCACCGCAATGATTGGCTTTGTTGTGGGCGTCCTGACGGAGGCCCTGACGGGACACGGGATCGTCAGTCAGATCACCTTTGGGGTTTTCGGCTGCAACTGATCGGTTCAGGGGCTTCCTGGAGATCTCAGCAGAGGTCCCCAGGTCCAAATCGGCCTCCCATCGACATCTGCAGGCAAGCCCTAAAACCTTCGATAGGGCTGCAGATCATCGAATCGCCCATACAAGAGAAGCCAGGCACTCGTAAACCTTGACTCCACTTGTTGCAATGACTCTTGAAGTTATGGGCGTTTTGCGTTAGAAGGTTATGTATTGGTTAAGAAGCGATGAAGACAAGCACCGCCCATTCACGCCTCGAGTCTCTCCAGCTTGCTGCTGAAGAGTGCCTGAGCCGCGATGAAGCTCAGAAAATCCTGAAGAAAGCTCACAAAGCTCACGCCAAGCTTGAGTCATCTGCAGCTCCATTCCACCGCTCCAGGCCTTAGACATCCCAAACAGATGTCAAGGTCATGCAGAAGCATTTTCGATCCATGACAGCGCGTTCATGATGAAGATGAAAAGCTGATCACAAGTTGCTGTGGATCTTCGTTCTTCAGGTGCATTGCTCCGGATCTTGGCGCTGATGGCGATGGCCGATGGTGTCCTTGCACCAGAAGAGCTTTCGATGCTGGAGAGATTGGGTAAGCAATACCTCAAGAAGTCAGAGCTCGATAGCTGGGATCAGGCTTTTAAAAACCCAATGGATCTGAAGCAACTCGCCCAGGATATTGCGATTGCCGATCGCCCTCTGGCCGCGAAGCTCGCTTATATGGTGATTGCCTGCAGCCGAGAGGACTACGGGTTTCCTGTCAACTCGGCAGAACGCAAAGCATTCGATCAGTTAAGTCAGAGTCTCGACCTTACGGAGCTTCAAAAAGACTTAGCCATCCAGGAAGCGAGCCATGAACTCGCTCGCCGACCTGGTTTTTGGGAGGTTCTGACGAACACCTTCAGCAACCAATTCATGTTGGATACAGATCCCAATCCCATGGCTCCATCCAACTGAACACGTCCTGTTCATATCAGTTCCGGATGGTTGGGATCCCCCTTAAACGGACCACGTATCCACGGAGTAATCCAGCCTCCGTAGAACAAACCTGGCTGTGCCAAAACCGTCTCCCCTTCCAACCTGCAACCATCAACGCTTCTTGGATAAATACTGATCCATCCGGCTAAGAGAGCAAACGATTGGGTTGGATCGGGATAGCTCCACCCCGCACGAACACGACGACTGGTTCCATCAACAGCGCTGACATCCCAGTAAGAAGCAACTCCTTTCCATTCGCAAAACGACGGCCGCCCCGTTGAAGGGTGGAGCGTGCCAGGTTTAAAAGCCGAAGGATGAAGATAAATCGTTGGAGGGTGAAATGTCTCACAGACACGCACATAGCGCTGATCTTGAGCAATCAACTCTCCCAAAATCCAAATATCAACAGAACCCGACACCAGCTCAATCAAGGGGGGACGGGGATATTCAGAAGCATTTTCAATGGGTCGCATGTGATCTATCCCTGTCTCATTCAGAAGCAATCTTAACGGCGATGATTGGCACTAGAAAGCGACACTGTTCGATCACAGTTCTGACATTGAAGGCCACATCAAATCTATCCGTTGAAGAGGTCAGCCCATGTCGAGCAGATAGTGCATCACCGCAACTCGATGGGCGACCCCAACTCCATCGGAGCAATCGGGACCGATCAAAGCATCCGGAACCCGATGAATACGACTGATCGGCCTGATTTCATAGGCCGTTCCTTCGGGAGCACCGCCGCCTCGACTGCGGTCCCAGATCCCATTGGGGTCCCCCTTGTAATGCCCCACCACTTGCGAAAGGTGTGCGTAGAAATTCAGACCCATACGACATAAAACGATCGCCAAACAGGCATCAAAATCTTCGGAGGACAAAACATTGATGTCATCGCGAACAGCACGTTCGTCGACACCGAGAACCATGTCTTCGAGGGCTGTTTCACCCGTCAATTGCCAGCAACGGATGGTGACGGCTTCGTGTTGGCTCACTTTCTACGCGTGAGGTCTCCGAAATCATCGTCGTTTGGCTGAAGAAATTGCCAAACGACAGGAACTGTGATGATGACTGTTAAGCCGATGGTGACCCAGATCGCTGTTCCGTAGTCACCCATGTCCATGAATCAAACCCAACAAACCATAACCAGTTCGATCTACGAGAGCTGATCGGAGAGTCAGGCCTGACGTTGACGGTGGAACCGACGCTTCTTAGCTTTGCCCCACCCACTTCAGCCGAATGCGCGGATTTCTGACGGCTGGATTTCTGTTTTACACGCTGCTGCCTGCAGGGCAAGCAGCTGTTTTCACCGTCAAACCAGGCACGTCGTTTTATTCCAAACCTCAAGCCAAGCAAGAGCTTCTGCTGCAGCTGCCGGAAGTACGTGTTCATGTTCCACCAAAGAAAGATGCCGCTGGCTTCTGCCAGTTCAAGCTGATCTACAAAATTGCTGATCGTGACAACCCTGAGCTGCCATCAACCGGCTGGGCCCGGTGTGTCTCTACCGACAAGCTTGTCCCAAACTGACCGCAAGTGATTCAGCTTCAGCGATCGTTCCCGATGCTGTTCGCAGCGCTTATCGCCGCATTTGTCATCGAACCAGAGGCAGCCAAGGCCACTGAGCTTGAACAGACAGTTTGCAGGAATGGCACCAGAGAAGCTATCTGTAGCGTCACGCTCGACGACAACAGCCTTCAACTGAAGCTTGAACCCGATGTCATGCTGCAAGCAAGGCGCCTGGGGCGCTGGCGGATGAGCCACCAAGACGGGATCACAACCCGCAGCTGCAATGCACGCATCGATCTCGGAAGCGAAGTTGTCTATGGGGTTTTACGGATCAGCTCAAGCACAGGGACCAGCCTGATCTGGCCCCAGCAGAAACTTGAAATCCCGGATTTGCACTTCAGCTCAACCCACTCCATGCCGAGGGAGTCACACTTGGAAACTTCCTTGGCACAGCCTGGTCATCCTTAATCCGCACGCTGAGACCACACTCAGCTCGGGGGCGAGACACCCCTCACACGCGGGCCAAAGGCTTCCGTTCAATCCGGGGGCCTTTTTATTGAGCCCATGCAAGAGACCTGCGAGTCTCATCATGAAATAATTAAGCGATCCTTAAGGGGGCGCTGCATGGGTTACTTCGCAAAGCAGCTGAGCGCGCAAGAGGTCAAGCAGGGATACGCACTGCTCAACCTGATGGAGCATCTGGATCGCGAAATGGACCTCCTCAACCAACAGCGAATCCGCGTCGGAGCATCATCCGAAGAGGGCCAACGGCTCACCCAGATCAAGCAGAGCCATCTGCGCAAAATTCAGAGCTGCATCAGCGAACTCAACACCAGTGGCTTCAACGATTGGTTGCTGCACCAGCAGCCTGCCTGATCCTTGAATGGGCCTGAGACCTCTTGGGTGAGAACAACCCCTTGACGCTTTCGGTCGTCTACCACCCGTGCTACTCCGCTCCGCTGCCGAGCACCCATCGCTTTCCGATGGCGAAGTTCCGGCTGCTGCATCAACTTCTGCTGGAGCAGGGGGTGATTCAGGCCAACCAGGTCCATCGGCCCTTGAGCATCGCCCGCAAGGATCTGGAACATGTGCATCCCCGCACTTATCACGAAGCCTTCAGCCGCGACCGCCTGACCCATCCGGCGCAACGCCGCATTGGGCTCCCAGCCACACGCCCGTTAGTGCAGCGCACCTGGCTCGCCGTGGGCGGCACCTTGTTAACGGCACGCCTGGCTCTACAGCGAGGCCTGGCATGTCATCTGGCTGGCGGCACCCACCATGCCCACCCCGACTTCGGGAGTGGCTTCTGCATCTTTAACGACTGTGCTGTCGCCGCACGGGTGTTGCTGACAACAGGGGAAGTGCAGCGGATTCTGATCATTGATCTCGACGTGCACCAGGGAGATGGTTCAGCAGCCTGTTTTCAACACGACCCCAGGGTGACCACCCTCTCGGTGCACGCCGCAAGCAATTTCCCCTTGCGCAAAGTGCAGGGGGATATCGACATTGCCCTCGCCGATCACACCAGCGATGACGACTATCTCGCCGCCATTGCCGATCGATTGCCGGACGTCTTGGACAACACCGCGCCGGAACTGGTTCTCTTCAACGCCGGCGTCGATCCCCACCGCGATGATCGGCTCGGCCGACTTGCACTCAGCGATGCGGGATTAATGATGCGGGATCGACTCGTGCTCGATGCCTGTCTGCGCCGCAGAATTCCAACCGCGACCGTTATCGGTGGTGGTTATGACGCCCTCACCCCGCTGGTGCAGCGCCACGCCATCGTGGTGCGTGCCGCTGCCGAGCAAGCCCGCTTGTTCGATCTGCCATGACTGAGGCCTTGCCCCCCTGGAGACCTCTGCTGCGCGCTGCCTTGCAGCGGGAGGGGCGCTCCGTTAGCGCCCGCTGGGTGCAACTGGCCACGACGGGGCGCGATCGAACGCCCCGAGTGCGGACGTTGGTGTTCCGAGGCTGGCCCGATGTGGACCAGCTCGAACTATTCACAGATCAACGCAGCGAGAAAGGGAAAGAACTCTCCAACGATGGAGCAGCAGAACTGTGCTGGCTGTTCCCCAAAGCCCGCCAGCAGTTCAGGCTTCGCGGCATGGTGCAGCTGATCACACCTGCCGAACAAGCTGAACTCTGTCAGCAGCGCTGGCAACAGCTCTCCGATACAGGGCGTGCTGTCTGGGGCTGGCCCACACCGGCCGATCCACTGGATCCCTCAGCAGCTTTCCCCGAGCAACTCAGTGAAACGTCACCACTGCCGAGCCATTTCATGGTGCTGCGGTTGCAGATAGAGACCGTCGAGCGACTCCACCTGGGGCCTCATCCCCATCAACGCACGCGTTGGAGCGCGGCAACGCACTGGCAGGAGCAATCGCTCAACCCCTAATCACCACCAACGATCGACGCGACCAACAGAAGGGCGGCCCGGTTTACTGGGTACTGTCACCACCGACAACCGCTGCAGATCACGTCGGTAATCAAAACGGCAGAAGCCAACGCCTGTGCCGGAACAGGCAGAGAGACTTTTGAGTGCAACAGACGACCAGCGCCGCTCTTCCGGCGTTGGCATTTGTTCAGGGGCAGGACGCCAACCATCGGCGATCAGATGGCGGTTCGCCTCGAGGATGGTCTGTCTGGCACTGAGCTGCGGCTCAGGCTTGGCAAGCACCGACCCTCCCATCAACCAGGGAAGCAAAAGCGATAGGAGAACACAACGTCCCATGCAGAGCCTCATCCCTCTCTGCCCTAGCCATGGATTCATCGGCTGACCACAGGATCAGGCGACTCAGGCCACACCCTCTGAGACAAGCAGATACTCCGCATAACGGATCGTTAATCCCAGCTGACCGTCCCAGGACACGGCGTAACTCCAATGCCCTTCACCGCGCATTCCGGTGGGAGATGGCCCCGGCTCGACCCAAAGAAGGGGCTCATCAGCAATCACACCGCAACGGCCGCTGGCCTTGTTGCACACACGATCACCCACATGAAAACAAGGCATCGGCGTCAACGCCTGCCCCTGTTCATGTTCATGTTCATGTTCATGTTGTGAATGATCAGGCTCGTTTCCACGTGCAGCAGCAGGCTCAGCTTCCTCCAGCAAATCAATCACCGGGGGCAACCAGTTGGGGTCAGGCAGAGCACCCTGCAGAAGGTGGCCAATGGCCCGACCACGACCGACGCCGTAAAAGGCGCAGTAGGTGTCGAGCCGTTGCAAGACATCAGGCTTCAACCAAACCTGCACCGGCTTGGCCTTGGGTTCCTTGCTGGCCTGAAAGCGACCACCGGAATCTCTGGACGTGGATCTGGGAACTGCCATGAGATCAAGCGGTCAACCTGCAGTGAACTGAGCGAGAGGCTGGATGCTGAGGGCAATCACCAGACTCACCACCACGCCGATGGCGGCTTTCCAAAGATCACTACCAATGATTTTGGCGAGAGTGCCGCTTTCCTGGTTGGTGAACACGTACTCGAATTCCCTTTCCTTGATCCTCAGGGCAATCTCTCGACCGCCGAGCAGCCCCAAAAACACCCAGGTGGTGCTCAAAGGGAACGTCGAAAGAAACGCCTTGTAGAGCAGACAAAGGCCAAAAAAGAAGTCGATCACCGTGGCCGAACGAAGATCGGACGTGTTGGTCTTCGAGCGGAGTACAGCCTGAATAGGTCCACCCCCAGTGGCTACCAGAACACATAGGCCCACGCAGAGCACCAGCGTGGAGATCAGCATCGGGACGAACCCAAGCTGACGGGGCAGGAACACGAAGATATTGGCCAAGTCCTGCACCAACCACATGCTCCAGAGGAAACCGGTGGAGCACCACTGAAGTAAGTACCAGACTTTGCTGGGATCCTTGCCCTCCTCAGAGCAGCGGAACACCCAGCGCTCCAGCAACCACATGCCCAGGCCATAGGCGGCAAGGCCAACGGAGAAGGCGAGGACGTAGCCCGTCAGAGAGCTATTGATCAAGGTGCCGATGTTGGCCGGTTGGAAGGAGGACAACACCAAAAACGACGTACTCACTGGCGCCCCCCATCGGGTTAATGCCAAAACCGCAAGGGGTGGGAGTACATACACCCAGGAAAAAGGTTCGGGCAAAGGGAACTCTCTGCCGGGAACACTGAGCCTTCCCCAGGCGGGATCGCCGTTTGAGAGAGCCCAGCCCAGCATCAACACCGCGCTTGTCACCGTGCAGATGAAAAACATCTGCACCGGCTTTGGCGTGCGTTTTTTGTTGGACGAGATGTAGGTGCCGAGAGTCTGAAGAGAGTCGTTCGCGACGACGGAGTACGCCGCAAGGAGAAAGCCGACAATCATCCAGAAGCTGACGTCCATGAAACCGATGAAGGTGCTGGATTGACTCCGTTGTAGTGCTCTGCCAGAGGAACGTCGGTGCTACAGACCACCCCGTCATCGGATGCCATCTGATCCGTTCGCTGCAATCTGCGCATCGACGATGAATGTTGTGTGATCGACGGTGATGCACCACCGGAGCGATTCGACCACGGATATACGTTGACGGACACATCCGTGTCTACCGATACCCCACCAAATTTCTTAAGGGACGAAGAGGATTGACACAAGCCAAAACCAAGGGCAAATCCCAGCTGCTGGCAGGCATCACCCAAAGCGGCGATCAAAGGATTGAGGCAACCAAAACGAGACACAAAGAACAAAATCGCAGGCGATAGGGCGACATTTTGTCGACACACACAAAGACAAAAGTCCTCATCTAGAGAATCCATCCAATACACAACAGGCCAGGCAGGAGCTCGACAAGGCCTTGCATTACTCCTTCAGCCCTTGAAATGTTTGATGCGAGACGGTCGATGGGTCTCATGATGACGAAGTGGATATCTGCACAGCAGCCTGAAAAAATATCGTTAAAAGGTTACCTACAAGACGAAATAATCCAGGAAAAGGATGATGTGGTTTCAGAAATAATCAGACAAGGCGGACGTTCGGCCGAATCACGAAACAAAAAAATCCCCCCATCTCACTGAGATGAGGGGTACATCAGAAACGGCAGATCAATCAGGCACTGATCTTGGAATTTCCCATGTTGTCAAGCGCCTCAGAAACGCGCTTGAAGTTAAAGCCCATGCCGCGCAAGGCATGCCAAAAATGCCCCTGCAGGAAGAAGAATGCAAGGTAGAAGTGCGTATTGGCCAGCCAAGCCCGGGCTGAGTGGGCACCACCTTCAAGAGTAGTTGCGTCGCTGAAGTAGGGAGAGAAAGCGAAATTCAATTTCAATGGATCGCCATACAGCTCAACGGGGTAAATTGTTGTGTTTTGAGCACACCAAATGGCGGTCACAAATCCCATCA
Organism: Synechococcus sp. PH41509; assembly: GCF_020514285.1. NCBI lineage: Bacteria > Bacillati > Cyanobacteriota > Cyanophyceae > Synechococcales > Synechococcaceae > Synechococcus > Synechococcus sp. PH41509. The sequence continues at coordinate 189,582 of NZ_VTLD01000026.1, forward strand.
GAGCTATACCTGCAAGCGAGTAAGACAAAATTGACTCCCCGTTGTAGATCAAGACCTTTTTGAAGGGACCGAAAGGGCTGGAGATGATATGCCAAACACCACCAATCGTGAGAATGAAGGCCAATACAGCATGGCCACCCATCACGTCCTCAAGACTGCTGATGGAAAGAAAATTAGCCTGATAACCCCACACCATGCCAAGGTCAATGTTTGGTTCAACCCGTCGAACAGATCCGATGGCGCTGTCGTAAATTCCATGGCGCTTTGCCCATTCAACGAAGGCGATGACTCCGAGGCCGAGAAAAATCAGGTGATGACCCAGGATGAAAGTGAGCTTTTTGCCATCACTCCATTCAAAGTGAAACTTTTGGGCGCGGCCCTCAGCTTCTGAAAGGTCTTTGGGAGCTCGAAGCGTATGCCAGATTCCAGCTGCTCCAAGTACAGCAGATGAAACCAGATGGAATGCTGCGATCGCGATGAGGGGTTGCTGGTCAATGATTACAGCACCTTCTCCTACGCCGAAGCCAAGGCCGGCAAGATGTGGAATCAAAATCAGCCCTTGTTCTCCCATTGGCAGTGTTCCGTCATAACGGGCCAACTCAAACAAGGTGAAGGCACCAGCCCAAAACATGATCAAGCCTGCATGGGCTGCATGGGCTGCAATAAAAGAGCCGCTGCGTTTAGCCACGCCTGAGTTTCCAGCCCACCAGTCATAACTGACTGACGAACTTCCATAAGACTGCATTTTCAAAAAAATGTGGCATTCGCAACTTAAGAATTGGCCCGATCAAATTCGCCTTATTTTTACATTACTTTTTAGGGGTAGGTCTTATTTAACCAGAAAAAGAATCATTTGCACAAATTAAACCTTGACCGCATCAATGGAGACAGCAGGAAAGACTAATTGTAGCAAGCAGTGGATCAATCAAGAACATGCTGGATCCTGTTAGCTGCAAAAATCCACCGGCATCCACAACAAATCACAAAAGCAATTGAGAGCATTCGAAGTATCAAATGAATGCGCAGGCACAGAAGAAGAGTCTTTAGATTTTGCCTGAGCCTGCAGGGGTTTTGCAGGCTCAGGCGAGCCATGGTTCATCCACCCATGGCTTGTCTTTTAAATACAGAATAAAAAAGAGATCTACCCCTCGAAATTATTGACGAGGAGTAAATCACTTATGTTTTTGCCGAACCCCGTCCAAGGGCGACCTAACTATTATCAAGACTTGACAGCACAGCCACGTAATTAACGCATCAAGAGCATGTTAAATCTAAAACGTTGATCGAGTCAATTGATCGAAAGGAAGAGCGACACCTTTAGTGATGCCCATCCAGAAGGCAATGCATATGCGATGACTTCGAACCATCCTTACCACCAGATTGAAGACTATGGGCAATTCCACCAACGTTCATATCAAAGCCAAAAAAAGGCATCAAAACAATGGAGCAATATTTTGCCTATTATTTTTTGCTCCTGAGACCTAGCAAAACATCAGCATTACGAATTACTGGTGGAGTGTGGATTATAGGGATCATGCCAAACGGTGGGACGCAACACTCGACGCCGCTCAGTAACGCATCGAACTGTGGTCTGATGGGCTTGTGCAATAGCATCAATAAGACCAATCGGCCATTCAGTTCCACAACGCATCTCTGCTTCTAAAACTGATGCATCAAGGTTGGTGAGACGAGTTGTCTTACGGGACATCAGAGAGCAGGGCCAGAGTGGGAAAGACTCATGCAGGCGATTGATTAGCGCAAAAAGCAACCCAATCAGCACCGACATTAATACTGTTTTTAGTGCACGTCTGACTGACCCTTGAACCTGGAGGGGAAAAGGGCCAGACGACGCCAATGAATTCGACAGCAGCGAATCCATTGCAGGAACAGCTCCGGCTGGAATGAACTGTTCAAACAAATATTCGCTGGCTCCCTGGAAAGATGTGCTTCCAATGCCGCTACAGCGAGATTCCTTTGAGCAATGACAACGTGACCAATGCAACCCCAGACTGAGGGATCAACTCTCTCGATCTTCCATGAATCAGTGGTGGTGGAGTGGCAAGGCTTGAGAACGGTGTGACAAACCACAAGTGGGTTCTCAGGCTGGTTCCCATGGAATCCACAAGTCATTCTCGGCTAGCGCCTAAACATGAAGCCTGACTGGCTGGTCTGCCAAGAACAGGATTGACGAGTCAGTGCCAAGCCGAAGCAACAACAGTTCCCTCACAATGCGCTTCAGTGACTGCCATTAGCTTCACCCAACCATATCCACCGATGCCGCAATCCCTTTTGGGTTGAGTCAAAATCAGTCAATCTTGAGTCTTTGCGATTCATTTTCAAGCCGCTCTTTCACCAACTCCGCAAAATCACAATAGCTTATATCTTCTGTCTGTTTATCTCTCATGATCTCCTGAGCCTCCTGCATTAAATAGTCATAGGTAGTCTTATCAGTGGTTCGGTTTGCCAAGTCAATGATATGGGCAAATGCTTCGATGTTTGTCATGACTAGAATGCAGTTGCCTAGAAATTAGCCTGATTGCTGCTCAAGGGTCGTCTTAAATTCTACCAATGGCCAATCGTATTGATACGCAAAAACATTCAAACGCCTAAGAGCTGATCAATCAATAATTCGCCAATCATTGACAATGAGCATTGCCATGGTATTCACTTGGAACCAAGAGAGAAGAGCCACGCTGGCATGAATCGAATCCGCTATCCCCTCATCGCCAATTGTGCTCATGGGAGCTCATCAGCGACACCTAGGCAAAGTTACATCAGGAAGATAAAACTGCTTATAAGCGTGCATCTTCCTATCTCACATTAGAGCTTTTGAGCAATTCAATTATTCCAAAACCAGCACAGATAAACTCTTTCTCTTATCACTTGATTTCACGATGCAATGTCATTCTGTTGAGCTGCGGGCAGAACTTCATGAGCTCAAGCCTATCGGGAGTATTTCTCCGATTTTTTGTGGTCGTATAACGGGATACACCTGGCGAGCGTTTTTCGGAAGTTGCAGCTGTTCTGCACTCTGTACATTCAAGAGTGACAACAATTCGAACACCTTTGCTCTTAGCCATGAAAATAAAATTGCAATCAAAACAAAATTGGCTGGACTGACTCTCCGTCGCTCATGAAGAAGAGTCAGCTGTAACCCCAGCTTGATGACCCGGATAAGTCATCGAATTGAAGGTGCCTCGCGAGAACCTTCAAATTTCATCTTGCCTCCGGCTCACGCAGGCGTTGCATAAAAATGAGAAGTTGGCATCACTCAAATGAAACCAGGTCTCGTTTCAAAGCTGCCGAAGACAAATGCGGTAACGCTGGACTGACTCTCCATCGCTCATGAAGAAGAGTCAGTTCTGCTCCAGCGCCCGATGGCTCGCCAGAATCATCGGGTGAAGAGGCGCCGTCAAGCTGCCCTTCAAAGCAACGATGACCTTGAAAAGTGGCAATTACCGTTCCGATGAAGCAGTGACTTTGACCAAATGAGACGGGAGCAAGTTGCAAGACGACTCATCAGGGTGAGATAACGCTGGACCGACTCCCCCTACGACGAAGAAGTCAGTTGGTGTACCAGCGCCCGATGACACGATCAATCATCGATTTGGATGCTTCTCCAAGCGTCCACTACGAATATCTCTCAGTGAAATGTTCGATGGCGTTCCGATGAGTCAACGACATTGTTCAAATGAGCCAAAGCCCTGTGACGATGAATTCAATACGTCTGCTGGTTTCAAGAAGCAGTCTGTATTGCTCAACAATCTCGCTGAAAACCGAGTTGACCCGTCAAGAGTCGATTTTTGATTAAGGCCGCAAAAAGTCAGTTCACCACCTTCAGAGTGCGAATTCCCGAGGCCTTAACCCAACTTGCGAGTGCATCGATGTCAGCCCTCTTTGGAATGCAGATGCACCCTATGCCGGGGTAACAGCGGTGGATTCCCAGAGCACTGCGAGTGGTGTCGAAGCGAGGGGTCAGGTCAAACCAAAGATCGTTACCCCAAGGTTCGGGACGTCCCAAGCTGTACTCGCCGGCGGGTAAGGGGGCAGCATTGCCGGGACTCCAGCGGCGATCAGCGGTTTGGCGCCCGGCAACACCACTGGCTGCTGGCCAACTGGCCAGGAGTCGAGAGCCTCGATGCAGCTCAACCTTCCAGATGCGGTTGCCGTCAGGGAACCGCTCAGCAGTTCGGCGGGTACTGAGCTGCAGTGTCCCTCCCTGCAGCAAGGCTGTCGTGGGCCCCTGTTGCCCCAGTAGATCAGGAGCCGCCACAGCAACGGAGCCCACAAGCACCAAAGGCAGCAGGAGTGCGTGGCGCAGCATCACGATCGGCATGAACAGTCCACCCACTTTGGGGCTGCCACGATGACCTGCAGCAGACCAGTCATTGGTGGACGTTCTCGATCTGTTTCCACGCTCCATCCTTCGGGGCACCCTGCCGGACCCTTTGCTCCAGCAGCTGATTGATCTAAGCGAAAGCGTTCTCGCCAATCCTGATTCCAGCCCCGATGCATCAGCGAAGCTGGCCGGTCAACTGCGTCAGCAACGCGAACTACGGCCGGACCAACCAGGCGTGCAGGACCTCAGCAACAACCACCTGCTGCCTGCCTGTGATCGCTGGATCCGCCATGTGATGGACCGTCAGCCTCCCCAAGGTCGCGGCCCCTGGGTTCCCGGTCGATACCGCTTGCAGATGATTGATCTCTGGCTCAATTGCCAGACCGCAGGCGACTACAACCCCACCCACACCCATGGCGGCAGCTTTTCCGGGGTGATCTTTCTAAAGGTGCCACCCCAGATCAATGCCAATAGTTTTGATGGCCAACTCTGCTTCCACGGTCCGGAAGACTGGCATCTGCAATCGTTCCGCACCGGAATGGCGCACTACGTGCTGCCCGTCCCCGGAGAGTTCTATGTGTTCCCGGCCTGGCAACCCCATTCGGTGATGCCCTTCCGTGGTGAAGGGGAGCGCTGGTCCCTCGCTTTCAATGCCATGGCAGCACCTGGTGCTGCACCAACCGCAATGCAACAGCCCGCCCAGCAGCACCCCCTTGGCAACGTCTCCCTCTCGAGTCAGCGCCCCACCGCCAAGGGATTCTGAGAAGAGCTGCCAGAGTCAACTGGTTGCATCTGTTCAGGATTCATGGGTCAAACAGAGCCACTCGAGCAGGCCAAAGCGATCGCATCGGCGTTGGAGCAGTTGGCCGATCAGTTGCGCCCTGAAGTGATTCGCTCAGCGAGGCTGGATCAAGAGGGACGTCGGGATCTCGACCGGATCGAGTATGCCCTGGGCACCATTGGCAAGGCCTTGATCCTGACGGACTATTCCATCGACGAAGAAAAAGACATCGACAAGCTCAAGGCCTTCCGCGCATCCCAGAAAGGGATGGGCTGACGTCAGACCAACGCAGCACTTGATGCTGAAGATCTCCATCAGACGACAGGTCGAGAAGCCTTCCGCCTGGATCAGCAGCTCGGTCGAGGGGACAAGCCTGCACTGCCTTGAAACTGCAAAGCGTGGAAGGGCAGCCCAGGAGTGACACATCAGGACGCGTCGCCCAGTGGCCTAGCCAATGCTGATGAATATGGCCAAACAAAACCGCCCGCAGAGCGAGATGGGGACGCAACACAGCCTCAAGAGAATCTTGATCAAGCAACCGGATCGCATCCATGCCGTCATCACCGATGGCGATCGGAGGATGATGAAGAGCAACCACAAGGGGCAGATCACGGCGCTCTGAATGCTGCAAACGCCGTTCCAGCCACTGGAGCTGAGCCAAGCCGAGCTGACCGGCTGCAGAAGAAACCTTGTGGCTGTTCAGCAGTACCAAGCGCACTCCTCTGACCACAAAATCAGCGGGGCCTGTCACGCACGCCCTCCCAAAAACCGCATCCAGCAACAGCGGGTGATCGTGGTTACCGGGCACCAGAGCAACCTTGCAGCGCACGTGGTTGGTCAGGGCTGTTCGCAGCCGGACATAGCCACCCCAGCTTTCGTCCTGGCACAGATCACCCGTGACCAGAACCAGATCGGGGTCCATGGCGCAGCCAACCCGCAGAGCTTGCTCCAGGCGTGCGAGGGCCAGCCTTCCCCGCACCAGACCCTGATCAGCTGCCACCAGGTGTGGATCACTCAGTTGGAGAATTCGCATCGTCCTCAGGAATGGACTGCCAGCCGCTGCTCCAGCGATTTGAATCTTTGAGCTCGCTCCAGAGCACCCGCTCCCGATGGGATGGCTTCAGGACAGCGGCCAATTCCACCCAGCGCTGATCACCGCTCCCACCCTGCGTGATCAACTCGAAATGGCGATAACCGGCAACCGGGCTCTGGCTGGTCCAGGCCCGCGCAGGACGCCAAACCATCAGCTGGCGACGAACACCTGGCTGATGGTGCTCTCAATCACATGCCCTGAAGCCTCGATCATGTCGGTGTTGTCGGCGATGAATTGCTCCATCACACCGGGAGAGGCTTGCATCACGGCGCAGACCTTGGTGGGGTCCTCCTTACTGACTCCCCGGTAGAGGGAAGTAATACCAGCGATTTTCTGAAGCGGCAGAGATGCGTCATAGGTGGCGACCCATTCAGCAAATGACTTGGTGATCGTGAAGGTGAGGACGTGGGTTTCCATCGACCAGAACGACATCGTTGGCGGACGTTATCACCAGAATTCGTCTTGCTTCATCGGCAACCGATGGGATTAGATCACGACAATGAAATAGAGGCGAGACGGCACTCTCATTAAGGACTACTATTGAGAACAAGCGAGGAGAAGCTGTGACATCGTCCTCCGCGCCTGCCGCAACTGACACAACTTTGCAGCGGGGACTGCATCAGGACGGGCGTCGACTCACCCCGCAGCGCAAACGTGTTCTTGAACTGTTTGAACACTGTGGATCCGGTTGTCACCTCAGTGCCGAGGAGGTGCACCAGCAGCTGGCGGCACTCGACATGAAGGTATCCCTGGCCACGGTGTATCGCACCCTGCGCCTCCTGGCCGACATGGGATTGCTCCAAGAACTGGAACTCAGTGAGGGAGGACGACGCTTCGAGCTAGCCGTCGAAGATCATCGTCAACATCACCATGTGGTCTGCATCCGCTGCGGACGGACAGAAGAATTTGAAAGCGAATCCGTTCTTGCAGCAGGGGCTGCTGCAGCAGAACATGTTGGCTTTCAACTCATTGAAGCCAGCCTGAATGTGCGCGCGATCTGCCCCAAGTGCCAGGGATAAGCACTTAACAGCCGATCATTAAGCGCGAAATTCCCTGTCGTAGAGATCTGTCACAAGGAGGTCAATGAGCTGCACGGAAACAAGCTCTTTTTCGCGCCTCAAGGTGTTCAACAACACTTGAACCTGGCGATGATGCATCAACGACACCTCACCCATCTCCAGCCATCGGGCACTGAGTAGGGATTGAAGACGCTCACGTGGAGACGATGACATCGGGTACGCCCCTCTTTGTCACACTGAAGCCAGCAGAACGACCTCTGAGAAGGTGCCTGCAACAGAAGTCTTCCGAAGCTTTTGTGAAGCGAAGCCTTGGGGAGCTTCCTTTGGCGGCCTTACTGAGGGTGCTCGTTACAGGGCATCCAGTAGCGATCGCCCATGCGGTGCACTCCTTTGCAGCCCAACTTGCGTGCCTGCTCCTCCGCCTCCTCTCGACTTGGATAGGCCAGATAGCGCGGGTTGGTCGTGGAGCGAATCTGAATCAACCCCATGCTCATCGGGCCTGCTGTGATCACACCCATGGTGTTGACACCCACCGCTACCAATCCCATCCCAACGATGGCTGCATTGATCACGCCCATCGCCACCACACCGATCGAAACCACCCCCATCGGCACCACCCCAATGCAGATGACCCCCATCGGCACGATGCCGATGGAGATGGTGCCCAGAGGAGCTACCCCGATCGCAATTCGCTTCGGCTTGCTGCCGCAGTGCCCACCTTCACTCATGAATCAGTGCGCTCCATGGTGATCCGCCTCACCGTGCTTATCGCAAACCATCCACATCTCACCCATCTGATGCGCACCCGTGCAACCAAATCCTGGGGCAGCCGCTTCGGCTTCGGCTTTGGTGCTGAACATCGCCTGTTTGGGTTGGCCATGCGCCTCAGCCATGGCTCCCGTCGCAGACATCAGAAGAACAACTGCAGCGAAACAAATGCGATTCAGCGGCATGGCCTCGACACATATCTCCCCACTATGCCCATGAAGAGAGAATCAGCCCTGAAGTGCTCCACCACAACTTGACCCTGCGCCAGCGGTACAGCCGAAACAATGCTGAGCCGTGTGGATCGACTGATCCGCTGGAACGGTTGAGAGGCGCATCAGATCACGAAGGTGACGGAGCTCCCCGGGACAGGGCAGTCCGAGCTGCTGGTTGAAATCGCAGTCATACAGATGGCCTTGCCAGTCCACACTGATCAGCTGGCGGCACATCACAGACTCCAGATTTTCGGGGTTGTGCGCTTCCTCCAGAAGGGCTTGATATGACTGCAATTCGCTGTTGATTTCCAATTGCCTGGCGAACCGTTGGATGGGCATGTTGGCCAGCGTCAGTAGACGATCAAACCGGATCCCCAACCCAGCCAATGCGGTCTTGTAATCAGCCTCCAAGGCCTGCTGGGGGGGAGGCAAAACCGGGCCAAGGGGGTTGTAAACGAGATCCAGCTGCCGATTGGGATCGCCCGTTCCGTAGCCCAGAGCATTGAGCTGCCGCAAGCCGCTGATGCTGCGTTCAAACACGCCATCACCTCTCTGGCGATCGACATTCTCAGCGCTGTAACAGGGCAAGGAGGCTGTGATGCAAACACCCTGATCCGCCAAGAATTCAGCCAGGTCCTCCTGATCCGGTTCACTCAGGATTGTGAGATTGCAGCGGTCAATCACCGCGGTTCCGCGTGATCGTGCCTGCCGCACCAAATCACGAAAGCCCGGATGCAGCTCCGGTGCTCCCCCCGTGAGATCGAGGCAGGCGATCCCATGGCGCTCAAGAATCTGAGGAATCAACGCCAGAAGATCCGCAGTCATCATCTCGGTGCGGGTCGGCCCAGCATTCACATGGCAATGGGCACAGCTTTGGTTGCAGCGGTACCCAAGATTGACCTGCAACGTTGTGAGCTGTCCGCGCTTCAGTGGCGGGAAAACCCTCTCAACGACAGTCACCGGCACCTAACAGATAACGCTGATTCTTCCAGACAGCAGATCGGAGTGGAGTTGGTGCTTGTCGACACAATCAACGGGTCTTCTCTTAATCAGCTGCGTTCACCGGCGGAGGCGAACATCCCACTGCGGCGAAACTGATGGTCGAACTTGAGGCCGGCAACCGCATCCGTACAGATGGGTTCTGAAGCTGGCAAATCAATAGTGCAGGGGGCAATCTGAGCTTCCATCACCGCATGAATCGACAAGGCGACGATCGGAAAGGCGGTACCGCTGAGGACAGCGAGAACAACGCAGGTTTTGGCAAACATGAGAAGTGAGTTGGTGCTGAAGCAACCCTCCTCAAATCAGGGTTGATCCCCGATGACACCGGTCAAGCGCAGTTGTGATTTAGCGCACAGGATCCGCAGAGCGACGCGCGGAAAGCTGGCGGAACCAGGTGATGTACTGGTCCGGACCGTCGGGCATCAGCACGTCAATCCGAAGGGAATCCTCTGGATCGGTGATGCCTTGCAAGCTCCCATCGGCGTGGCTGGGCCGATCCACTTCGCCATGGCTGCTGTCGACGAGAACAACGCGGTTGGGTTGACCACACCAGGCCCCGAGGTCCTGCAACAGGTTGAGGAACCCTCGATCACTGCCGCCTCGCAGCCAACCCTTGCCATCAGCTGATGCCGTGGAGGTAACGGTGTCGCCCACCCCCACCAACAACGGCATCCGTTCCGCGGGGATCCGCTCCTTCACCAAGGCCAACAGCGCACCGGGGGTGTGGGGAGCCGTTCTCACATTGAAGGCATCACCTAAGGGGGATTCACCCCAACGGCGCTTGATGTGCTGATTGAGCAGCACCAGAAGGCCAGCCTCCTTGATGGAGCCTGTGAGCATGAATTGAATGTCGGTGGTTCCGACATCCCCGAAAGCAGCGGGTTTGATCCGTTCATCCCCTTGTGCATCACGGCCCAGGTTGGGAGCCACATGTAGAAAGAAAGACCCCTCCAAGCCCTGATCTGAAGCTTCGGCAAGCAACTGATGCATCAGCTCCGACAGCATCGCCTGAAGAGCCTGCTGACAAGTCACATCACCGGGGACAAAAGCAAAAATCCCATTGAGATTGATCGTCGGTGAGACCTGGGTGTCCAACACGGCGGCTTTGGCAACCTGAGCCAGGTCGTCACCATGCAGCTGCGGAAGCAGGGCCGGCAGCCGCTCCATCAGCAGGGATTCCATCCTGCTGGGGGCTTCAGCAAGGAAGGTCATTTCCTCCTGCGAGACGCCGGGATGGCTCAGGTCGCCAAAGCGATCCTGCAACTGCACTCCTCCAGCCGCCAAACCAGGCAGATAACGGCCCACGCGTTTGGGTAGATCAGGATCCGCAAGGGCCTGTTCCACAAGACGGTTCACCCCGCGACGGCCCTCATGTTCACCATTGGTCAACACTGCGAATTGGCCATCCAGGGCAGCGACTGCTTCCACATAGGCAGGATCCATGCACCGTGTCAGTGGATCCTTCACGAGTTGCATGCAGACGCCATCGAGGTCCTGCACGATCAACAGGTCTTCAGCACCTGTGAGCTCTTGCAGGAACTGGTCGGGCGTCAGACGGGGCATGGAGATTCAGAGATGTCGCTTCAGACGAATGCACAACAGTGCAATTTCTTCGCGCAACTCCTTAGTTCCAAACGAGTGAGAAGTCCAGTGGCGGAGACAGGGAACAACTGATGGCAGAGGAGTCGACAATCCCTTTGCTTGGCTGATCCATGGCCACCCGCTGCAGCGAAACACCGCACCCCAGCGCCCCGCTAGCGAACATGTCGTTCCTCTAGCTCCCGCCATGCACCCCACCTGGACCGAACAGTGGTGGCCCATCAGCTATGTGCAGGACCTCGACCCCAAGAAGCCGAGTCGGTTCACCCTGCTAGAGCGGGATCTGGTGATCTGGTGGGATCTCGGCCAATCGAGCTGGCGCGTCTTCCCCGATGTCTGCCCCCACCGTCTGGTTCCCCTCAGCGAAGGCCGGATCAACGACGAAGGGCTCCTCGAATGTCCTTATCACGGCTGGAGTTTCGATGGCAGCGGCCAGTGCAAGCGCGTGCCGCAAGCGCTCGAGAACACCCAGCCCAACAACCGGCGCTCCCGCTGCGCCAGCTTGCCAACAGCTACAGGGCAGGGACTGCTGTTCGTCTGGATGGGTGCCCCCGATGCCGCAGACCCAAGTCAGCTCCCCCTGGTTCCAGCTCTTGAAGACAACCCTGAAAGCTGGACGGTGCAGGACACGTTCCGGGATCTCCCTATGGATGCGGTGACCCTGCTGGAAAACGTGCTCGACGTCAGTCACGTTCCTTTCACCCACCACAAAACCGTGGGCAAGCGGGACAACGCTGCCCCCGTTGAAGCCAACGTCACGCATGAAAACGCTGATGGCTTCGAAGCGTTCTGGGAGGAGGGGCCTCGCCGGGGCAAGCTCGGCGCCCAGTCCACCTGCTTTCGGGCGCCCCAACTGATGTGGCACGACCTCACCGCCAAGGGGTTCGGCCGCATCCTCACCGTTGTGTATGCCGTCCCGATCCGACGCGGCGAGTGCCGCCTGTTCGCCCGCTTCCCCTTCCAGTTCCAATCAGCCATCCCCCGCTTGCTGATCGGATTACGTCCCCGATGGTTGCAGCACATCGGCAACCACAAAGTGTTGGAAGACGATCAGGTGTTCCTGCACTGGCAGGAACGAGTGCTGGAACGGGCCGGCGGTAGCTCCGCCGTGGAGCGCAGCTTTTTTATGCCCACAACTTCAGACGTCTACGTCGCTGCCCTGCATCGCTGGTTGAACGCCAACGGCGGCGAGCCCTTTGCAGGGCAACGCCTACCACCCAGGCAAAGCACAACAGAGCTCATGGATCGGTACCTCAGCCACACCATCCATTGCCGCAGCTGCTCTGCAGCTTTGGCGAACATTCAAAAGGCTCGTCCATGGACCTGGGCGCTGCTCTGGGGCTCCGCCGTTCTTGTGGGCATCGAACAAGGCAACATTTGGAGCAGCGTCGGCTTGATGACCGCTGCACTGTCGGCCTTAGGACTGCGACAACTCAACCGCTGGGAGCAGGGCCTGACCGTCGGCAACGGCCAGCCCCCCCGCAACCGCTGATCAGAGCCCTGGAACAGGAAGCAAGGTCGGCTTCACCTTGCCCTGAATGTCGACCTTGCCGCCGATGGTGACTTTGTTGTCGACAGACACATCGGCTCGCACAGGTAGCGGTTGATCCGCCTTGACGGACACCTCGCCGTCAAGGCCGCTGACCCGTGCATCGGCATTCACCGTCACAGCTCCCGCAATCGATTTCACCGACACGGGGCCTTCAATCGCAAGAGGGACATCTCCGGAGATGGTCACCTGCTCCTGCACCACCACCGGTAAAGGCGTATCTGAGCGGATGGTGACGCTGGGTGGAAGGACAAGTTTGTCCACCTGCAACCCACCTTCAATGGAGATAGGAATGGGCCTACTCAGCAGTTTGACTGCCGTGGCCGCCAAAACCAGGCTGGACAAGACGACCGCCGCAGGCCAGCGGTACGCCATCAGCAGATCACGGCTGGACACAGGCATGTGAACAATGACTTGAGCGCATTACAACGTGTTTGGAGTGAACACGCCCGCCCAGACGCCATCACCACCTCTCGATCGATACATCAAGGGGAATCAGGCGACAGAGAAATTCATAAAACCATCAAACAAGGGCAACTTTTGAAGGCTTCGAAGTGCCAGGTTAAAACTAAAAATTGAATCCCTTTTAAACATAATCCTGCCCAGCAAACCCATCACGACTCCCGAAAAAAACCAACCCGCTAGGCAATGAAAATGCCGGGGAGCATCACAAGAGCTAGCATAGTTTTGATCGCTAACCAGTGATGACGCTTTATCTCTACGGCGGCCCCAAGACCCGTGTATCAATGCCGAAATGGTACGCGGCAGAAAAAGGTATTTCCTACAATTACGTCAACATTGACCTGGCAGCTCGTCAAAATCTTGAGCCGAGTTATTTGGAGGTGAATCCTTTCGGCAAGCTACCTGCCCTTAAAGACGACAGCAATGGATTAGTGCTGTTTGAGTCAGGCGCCATTCTTCAGTATCTCTCCGAGAATTACACCAACGAAGTCAAAGACCCAGCAACACGCGCCTCCATCATCCAGTGGATTCTTTTCGCCAACTCCACACTGGCGATCGCTTTATTCGTTCCCTCCAATAAGGAGCGGGAGTTTCCAAGACTGATGGCGACACTGAATGACCTCTACAGCAAGAAAAAGTTTTTGGTGGGGGATTGCTGGACAGCCGCCGATTGTGCAGTCAACGCATATCTCGGCTACCTCCCCATTTTTTATCCCAACGAAGATCTCTCAGCCTATCCAGAAATCCAGTCCCTCAATGAGCGGACACGCTCCAACCAAAATTACAGACTGATCATGGGCCTTTGACCCACCCTGATCTGAGGCTAACTTGTTAACAAGGGAGCAAAACTCAAACTTCAAAACCAGCAAAATATTCACCCCAGAGCCTAAAGATTAAGAAGCAATATGAGATCCACATGATTGCAAAATTGCTCTATAACAAATTCAAAGCTGATGACCGACCACACCAGACCCATCAACCTGCACGTCATCGGCGTCAATGTCCGACTCTGGGCCCAACCAAGCACAGAACAAAAGAAAGGCGCACGGTGCCGCCCTCAAGGAATTCACCTGAAACTCCAGTCAGATCATTGATTGCGTTCAAACATTCCAAAATTTGGATCTACCAAAGTTCCGAAGAGAATCACCCAATGTCAAAGCTTCTATTGATCGTCTTTGGCGTGAATTCAACCAACCCGCTTCTACCGTCACTCATCACCCCAATCCCACCCAGAAACGATGCCGAAAGACCTCCTCATCGTGATTGGAAACAGTATCTGTCTGCTGTGAGCAGTTTCACCCAGGGCGCTGCTTAGTCTTGCCAGATGCGCAACTCCTTCTTCGACCAGAGCCTGGATGCCGGAGCGATACGGCGGCGTGTGCAGGAGCTGTCGAACGGAAAGGTCGGCTTCTACAGCGTCGGGCTCTACCCCGCCTCACTGGCGTACAACTGCGCCATGCAGAACACGGAAGGGCGCCTGCTACTCGCCCCCCGCCCTGGACGGGACCTCCTAGGAGCCTTCCCCCAAGAGACGATTGCAAACATGGATGACGAGCACGTGGAGACCGTGCTTGAGATGGGTGGCCATCGCAGCGGCGGTGAACTGGTGGCCAACACCCTGAGCGATCTCATCGAGCGCTGTGAGCTCGTGGTGCTTAGCGCCAACAGCAATCACATCGAGGAAGACCTCCACGAAGCCCGTCGTTTAAAGGAAGAGCTCAATCGTGAGCAGGTGGTGCTGGCCTGTTTGGCGGGATCCTTCAACCATGACCCGATCAGCAACAGCGCCTATGTGCTCTGTGAACAACAACCTGAGCTCGCCTTCTTCTCCGGCTTCCACCGCCATGGAGCTCTACGCAATCCTTTCGATAGCTTCACGGCCAACTTCTGCCATCCCAATGCCCTAACAGCGATGTTGGGTGCCCAGTTGATGGACCAACTGTCCCCCAACATCCAGGTCTCCGCTGGTGTTCACAACGTGGAAGGGCAGTTCATCAAAGCCGCCAAAAACATGGCGTCGGTGTTCGCCGGGTTCGGCTACGGCTTCCATCAAGACAACCCAGGCGTGTTGCCAACGCTCCTAACCCTGCTGCTGAACCAGTGTCTGGATCAAGCGGCCACCGTGTCCATGGCACGACCCGACCGGCAACGGCTGTACCACCGTCAGCCCTTTCCTCTTACAGAACTGGGCTACGCCGTACCAAGGATTGAATCCACCCTGGTGCGTGACGGCGACTTCGAGCGGGTACGGGACCACACCTTTAGCCAGCTCACGGCCATGGTGGCCGATGTGCGCGGCAGCATGATGCTGCCCGTCTCCGGCAGCCCAACCCGTAATTTCCAGGCCGGGCAAGTGATGGCCAAGGAGATGCGCGATCAGGGCCGCTGTCCCCATTCCATGGAGGAGCTGGAACAGTGGTGTGAAGCCGCAGGCCTGCGCAAAGGCGGACTAGAGGGCTTGAAATCACTACGGTATTGGCCTCAAATCGCCCGCAAATACGCGATCCCAGCTCACGACGCTTCCATGGTGAATCTGCTGTACATGGCGATTTATGGACGTGGTGGCGTAAAAGAAACCGCCTATCAGGTGATGACGGAAAGCCGGGAACTCTCCAGCTACTGCCAGGAATCAGTACGACCAAGCCATAGCCGTCGGTATGCAGAAGCTCTGCAAAACCTGGATGTCCCCAAAGCTCTCGACCTCGTGGTGAACGCCGTGATTGCGGACAATGCCAATCAGGCCATGCGCAGAAAGATGGCCCTCGACGAGAACGGTGAGACCGGAACACCGGCCTACCTGCAATTGATGGACGTGATCGAAAGCCAGCTCGAGGCCTAAGTCGGCTGCTGTTCTGCACACCTGAACGGGGCAGAGCACCGGAAGAACGGCAAGGTGCGGCCTGAGACCCATGCGACCGTTCATGACTGAGGCCCTGGAAGCCATCGCTGATCGCTTCCATCCTCGCGAAGGGATCAAAGCCATCCGCTCCCTTGGCTCCGGCAACGTCAACGAAACCTTCCTTGTGACTCACGAAGGACAGGACGGTGCCTTTGTCATGCAACGCCTGAACACAAGCGTGTTCGATCGTCCCGACCTGGTGATGCAGAACCTGCAGGCCCTGGGTGACCACATGGAACGCCGCCTCGCGTCTCCACCGCCGCAACTGAAGGGACGCCGCTGGGAAGTACCCAGAGTGGTTCCCTGTCGGAGAGAAGCCTCCCCCTGGATCGAACAGAACGGAGAGTTCTGGCGCTCGATCACCTACATCGGTGCAGCCACCACCAGTGATGTGATCAGGGACAGCGCCCACGCCAAGGAAGTGGGGTACGGGCTCGGGATGTTCCACCACCTGATCAGTGACCTGCCTACCGATCAACTGGCTGACACCCTGGAAAATTTCCATGTCACACCGGCCTATCTCCAACGCTTCGATGTCGCCGCCACGGCCACGGGCCGCTTGGGCCCTGCCGAACGTGATGCCTGCGCGTTTGTAGACCAGCGCCGCGAGGGCGTGGATGTTCTGGAAGCAGCTCTATCGCGCGGCGAACTCCATCACCGTCCCATCCACGGGGACCCGAAGATCAACAACGTGATGATTGACGAGGCCAGCGGCCAGGCCATTGGACTGATTGATCTGGACACAGTCAAACCGGGACTCGTCCACTACGACATCGGCGACTGTTTACGGTCCTGTTGCAATCCAGCTGGAGAAGAAACCCTCACCCTGGACGACGTGGAATTCGATATGAACCTCTGTGAGGCCATTCTCAAGGGCTACCTATCAGTTGCTG
Source organism: Synechococcus sp. PH41509 (assembly GCF_020514285.1). NCBI lineage: Bacteria > Bacillati > Cyanobacteriota > Cyanophyceae > Synechococcales > Synechococcaceae > Synechococcus > Synechococcus sp. PH41509. Next base: position 206,198 of record NZ_VTLD01000026.1, read on the forward strand.
GTGGGTTCCTGAATGACTGGGACCTGCACTATCTGCCCCACTGCATCCGTCTGATTCCACTGGAACTGGGGCTGCGGTTCCTCACGGATCATCTGGAAGGCGACGTGTATTTCCGCTGCGATCGGCCTGGGCACAATTTGCAACGGGCTCTGGTGCAATTCCGACTCACCGAAGCGGTGGAACGACAATTCAGCGCCTTGGAAGACCTGGTCAAGCGACTGCAGCATCAGCAGTGTCCAAGCCACTGAGATGGCGCGTTCTGCAGTGATGCTGCGTCAGGCATGCCGCCTGATCCCCTTTGAACGGTCCATTCCTCCAGGACTCCAGATCAGCGCCGAGCTCGTCTGGACGAGCGAGGGATGGCTGGAGCTCAGCTATGGAGTCCTGGCCCGCGCGGCCACAGGCATCAATGCGCTGCGTCTGCCGACGGGGCTGAATGCTGGGTCACAACAGGGACAACGCAGGGATGATCTCTGGACCACCACGTGCTTCGAGGCGTTTCTCGCCGCCCCTGGCGAGCAAGGTTATTGGGAAATAAATTTGGCTCCCAATGGTGATTGGGCGGTTTATCGCTTCGATCATTACCGCAGTGGCCAGACCCATCAAGAGCTCAGCACACCCCCAACCGTGCGGCTGCAACGCGGGGCGCATCAACTGCGGCTGGACGCCCGGATTTCTTTGGAGCCCTGGTGGACGCAAGGGAGCTGCCCAGACCTGGCATTGACGGCTGTGATCGATCGCGGTCACGAGGGGCTAAGCCATTGGGCTCTGTGCCACGGACGCAAGCCGGATTTTCACGACCGCAGCACCTTCCTTGCGGCCTGAACCGCACCGGTAGTGTCAGCACAGCGCCCCTGCCTCACCATGCGCAGCCGCAACGTGCTGGTTGTCTCGGCTCTCACGGCAACCCTGCTTGGAGGGCTTTGGCTTAAACCGAAACAGCCACGGGCCGAAGCAGAAGCGTTAGTGACCGCACCGGTGGTGACTACGGCAGTGATGACGGTGCCGGTAGCACTTCCAGCCCAAGCGACCCAACCCAAAACACGAGACGGCAGGCGATACCCCCTTGTGCCAGCCGACACAACCGAACTGGCAACGCTGCTGGCAGCTGTTGAACAGGCGTTACGGGACCCAGCCACGCCGGCCGATGCACTGCCAGATCTTGGGCATCAACAACAGGTGATCTACCGGGTGCTGTCCACGGACCAGCCCAGAGCCCAAGAGGTCATCAACGGCCTGCCTCCGCGCTGGCGCAGCGTGGCAGAAAGGCACCTCGCAGCACGGCGCGAATTCGTGCGTATGAGCCGTGGCCATGGACCGTCCATGCTCCCCGCCTGGCGGATCATTCAGCCCGAAGCAGCGGACAAGCTGCTCAGCTACTACCGCAAGGCCGAGGCGGCTACGGGAATTGAATGGGAGGTGCTGGCTGCAGTGAACCTCGTGGAAACCGGCATGGGGCGGATCGATGGCGTCTCCGTGGCCAATGCCCAGGGGCCCATGCAGTTTCTGCCCACCACCTGGGCAGAACCGGGGATTGGCGCCGGGAGCATCCGCGATCCCCACGACGCCATCCAGGCTGCGGCGCGATATCTGGTGCGTCGGGGCGGACTTCAGGACATTCGCCGCGGCCTTTGGGGCTACAACAACAGCGATTACTACGGCCGCGCGGTGCTCCTCTATGCCTCGCTGATGAGGGAGGATCCCGCGGCCTACACCGGTTTGTATCACTGGGAAATCCACTTCAATGCTGCGGCCGGTGATCTTTGGTTGCCGGTGGGCTACAACCAGCCGCAGCGCATCAGTGTTCAGGAGTATCTGCAGACCAACCCCGCCAGCAGATCACCAAACCGGTGAGCATCGACACCTACGCTGAGAACTGGCGTGATCCAGGAAGCGGGTGTCCAAGGAAACCTCCCATCGCGGTGATGAACTGAAAGGTCTCGGATGGTCCGAGATTGATGTGGCTCGCTACATCGAGCTCTGGGAATACCGGCAGCGCTGGGGGGCCATGAATTTGGAACGGGAGGATCGTCTCTTCCTGCGTAAGGCCGAAAAAGCTCTCCCGGCGATTTTGTCTGGAAGAGCTGCGGCCAAGAAACCAATCAAAGACAAGACCTACTACCGATGGCTGCGCTTCCATTTGGAGGCAATGACCGAGGCCGAGGCGGCGATGGGCCTTGCCGAAGGCGAACGCGGTGCATGGCCCGTGCTGCTGGAGGCCGAACTCCGTCTTCTCGACCATTACGAGCCTGTGCTTGGCTTGCCGGACACGCTGAAGGCCAAAGCCCTCAGCCCAGTGCGTGAAAAGCTCACAGCCCAGGTGGCCGCCCTCGGCAACACCAAGGCCTACGACTTCCAGGCACCCCTCATCGCACTCAAAGCGGAAGACACCAGCAACCGGTGGAAGCACCTACGCGAGGTGGATGCCAGTGATCGCACCTACCCCCTGCTCAGTGCCGACGGCGTGGCTGGATTCCGCAGCGAAGCCCACCGCGACATCCAGGCTTTCATTCGCAGCACGTTTCCTTCTCTGGCGGAAACGGACAAACCTGAGCTCGCTGACGACTAGAACAGGGGCAGTGCCCAACGCCGAGGACGATGTCTCACCGCTTCGAGACCCTGCAGCTTCATGCCGGGCAATCGCCCGATAGTGCAACCAACGCGCGGGCGGTTCCCATTTATCAGACCAGTTCGTACGTCTTCAATGACGCCGAACATGGGGCCAACCTTTTCGGTCTGAAGGAATTCGGGAACATCTACACCCGACTGATGAATCCCACCACAGACGTGTTTGAGAAACGCGTCGCCGCCCTCGAGGGCGGAGTGGCAGCTCTAGCAACCGCCTCAGGGCAGTCGGCTCAGTTTCTCGCTATCACCAACTGCATGCAGGCGGGAGACAACTTCGTCTCAACGTCTTATCTCTACGGCGGCACTTACAACCAGTTCAAGGTGCAGTTCCCGCGGCTGGGAATCAACGTGCGTTTTGCAGAAGGCGACGACGTCGCGAGTTTTGCGGCACAAATAGACGACAACACCAAAGCGCTTTATGTCGAAGCGATGGGCAATCCCCGCTTCAACATCCCTGATTTCGAGGGTCTCTCAGCACTCGCCAAAGAGAAAGGTATCCCCCTGATCGTTGACAACACATTGGGAGCCTGTGGTGCTCTGCTGCGACCGATTGAGCATGGCGCCGATGTGGTGGTGGAGAGTGCAACCAAATGGATCGGGGGCCACGGCACCAGCCTGGGGGGCGTGATCGTGGATGCCGGCACCTTCAATTGGGGCAACGGCAAGTTTCCCCTGATGAGCCAGCCCAGTGCGGCTTATCACGGTTTGGTGCATTGGGATGCGTTTGGCTTCGGCAGTGACGTCTGCAAGATGCTGGGCCTGCCGGAAGACCGCAACATCGCCTTCGCGCTGCGGGCCCGGGTGGAAGGTCTGCGGGATTGGGGCCCGGCCGTCAGTCCGTTCAACAGCTTCCTGCTGTTGCAAGGTCTGGAAACCCTGAGTCTGCGCGTGGAGCGCCACACCGAAAACGCCATGGCTTTGGCCACTTGGCTGGATGCGCATCCCGCCATCACCCATGTGAGCTATCCCGGCCTGGCGCACGATCCTTACAACGCTGCCGCCAAGAAATACCTGACAGGACGGGGCATGGGATGCATGCTGATGTTCTCCCTCAACGGCGGCTATGACGATGCCGTGCGCTTCATCGACAGCCTCAAGCTGGCCAGCCACCTCGCCAACGTGGGCGATGCGAAAACGCTGGTGATTCATCCCGCGTCCACAACCCACCAGCAACTCAGTGAGGCTGAACAGGCCTCTGCTGGCGTCACGCCCACGATGGTGCGGGTCTCCGTCGGACTCGAACACATCGACGACATCAAGGCCGACTTCGAGCAGGCCCTCGCCGTTCTCAGCTGAATGCCAACACAGCCCCCATGGCGCTGATCCTTCCTCGCAGCTACCACAAAATCGCGGAGGTTGAACGCAACCGGATCTCCTGGATTGAGCCTGAACAGGCCGAACGCCAGGACATCCGGCCCCTGCGTATTGGCATTCTCAACATCATGCCGCTGGGCAAGCAGTACGAGTTCAACCTGCTGCATCCGCTGGGTCTTTCGGTGCTGCAGATCGAACCGATTTGGATTCGACTCAACTCCCATGCCTACAAGAGTTGGGATCAGAACCATCTCAACCAGCTGTATGTGAGCTGGGACGAGGCCTTGTCCCAGGGCCCCCTTGATGGCCTGATCATCACCGGTGCCCCCGTGGAGCACCTGCCCTTTGAACAGGTCAGTTACTGGACAGAGCTGGTCAAATTGATCGAGGAAGCGCGACAAACCTGCGCCAGCACCCTCGGCCTTTGCTGGGCCGGTTTCGCCCTCGCCTACCTGGCTGGCGTCGACAAGGTGTCGTTCCCTCAAAAACTGTTCGGGATCTACCCCATGCGCAGCCTCGTTCCTGGTCATTCCCTAATGGGCACCCAAGACGATGATTTCGTCTGTCCCCAGAGCCGTCATGCAGGGCTGCCGGACGCTGCCATGGAAGCCGCACAACGGGATGGACGTCTCCGTCTGCTCGCCCACGGCGAGCAGGTGGGCTACACCATTTTCGAGACCCCGGATCAACGCCAGCTGATGCACTTGGGCCACCCCGAATACAACGTCGGGCGAATCGTCGGAGAGATGGAACGTGACCGGGCCCGGGGTGATGTTCCCCCGCCTGAGAATTTTGATGCTGCCCAACCCCAGACCCTGTGGCGATCCCATCGGAACCTTCTTTTCCAACAGTGGCTCTGGTTCTGCTACCAGAGGGTCAGCCTTAGGGCCTGAGCTGCGCTAAGTCAAACCCAGCAGAAACGCCGACAACAAGCCCAGATAGGTGCCGATCAAATAGCCCAGCAGACCGATGGCCACCCCAGGCATGGCAAGGGCTGGGCGGTTCAGGGATGTTGCCAGGGCCAGAGCAGTGCTGGGGCCACCGATGGCGGCCTGAGATGCCACCAGAGATTCGACCAAAGGCCAACGTTGCCAGGAACGCAGCACCAACAACAGACCCCCCTGAACAGCAACAATCCAGACGGCATAAAAGAAGACAGGCCATCCAGAACCGAACAACCCGGTCAAGGGAGAGCTGAGTCCAATCACAGTGAAGAAAGGTTGGATCAACAGCAAACCAAGCCCATAGCAACCCGAGCGCAAAGAACCACCAGGGAGCTGGGCAGCGATCAACGCCGTCGTGGTGAGCACCAGGATGGATGGACAGTCACTCCAACCCCGCTGTATCAGAGCAGTGAACAGCTCAGCTGTGCACAGAACGACACCGCCCCAGAGCAGTGACCACAGAACCCGGGGAACATCGGATCGCGATGGCGCATCGAGCTGGTTTCGATGCAACTGGGGCGCAACGGACCCCACCTCTTTACCCCAACGACGACCGATCAGGATGCTGAGGCCGAACCAAGTAGCAAAGACCACATGATCCGCGGCCATTGCCAAGAGGAGCAGTGGCTCCGGCGGCTGGAGGGTCCGGGCGACGGATACAAAGTTGAGGCTTCCTCCTGTGAAGGTGGCGGTGTAGATGCCTGCAAGAACAGTGCTTTTGCCCAAAAGCCAGGGCTTGAGCAAAACAGCCCCGAGCAGAACGGCGAGAAGCGTCGCCACCACAGCCACAACAAAAGGAGCGAAAAGACGCTGAGCCTCTGGCCAGATCCGTCGCAGATCAACAGCGAGTAGGAGCTGCGTGATGGCCAAGGACGTCAGCGGACCACTCACCCAAGCCGCTGCAGCTGTTTGCGGCTGCCAACCGGTGACGTTCGTCACCAGAAATCCGATCACCAGAACCACCATCGTGGTTCCGAGCTGGCGTCCAATGCGTGTCGAGCGACTGATCCACCATCCCGTCAGGGTGAGCGCCAGAACTCCAACCAGCGACACCACCATCGCGAGCTTTAAACCGTACGGTTCGGAGTTGTTTCGAGGGTTATTGAAGACTCAATAGGAACGGAATCAGGACGCTGAGCAGACTTGCGGTTGAGTTCCCTCTCCAGCGAGGCAATGCGCCTTTCACGAAGACAGTGGCGGCATCCGCCCAAGGTTTGTAGATGCTTTTCAGGCGTGATTGTGATCAGTTGAACCGGATGTTCTTTGCAGCGGATTTGAACAGGGCTCTTGTAACTACGCCAGCGGATCAAGCTGTAGTCGAATTGATCACCAAAACGCTGAACAGCGCGCTTAAGGAATTCTTCTTCGGTGATTCGGGCTCCCATGCATTCGAATGTATGGGACAGTCTCGGGATGGAACCGACCTCGTCATCCGACGTCACGAATGAACGTCAATCCGGCCGCTCCCGAAACGGAATGGTCCCTACAAGAGGGGTGGCTCCAGGCAAACGAAGCAAGGCGCTGGCAAACGCTGCTTGAACAACAGCTCCTATGGCAACAGCCGGTCGTGCAGGTCTATGGCAGGCGTCATCCAGTCCCCAGGATGACGGTGTTTCTTGCTGGCGAAGGCATTCAATATCGCTATAGCGGTGCCGTTCACAAGGGCTGTGGTTGGCCCGAATGGTTCAAGCCATTGCTGATTCAGGTCAATGCAGCCTGTGAGACCGAGTTCAACGGATGTCTGCTCAATCTGTATCGCCACGGGGACGACCGCATGGGATGGCACGCTGATGACGAACCGGAGATTGATCAGCGGGCTCCGATTGCCTCCCTTTCACTCGGGGCTACACGCGATTTTCAGCTCCGCCATCGCAGCACTCCCCAACGCCGGATATCGCTGCCATTGGCTGATGGTGACCTGCTGGTGATGCACCCGGGGTGTCAGAGCCAATGGATGCACAGTGTTCCACAACGGCGAAAAGTGCAGACCACGCGCATCAATCTCACCTTTCGCCGTTTTCAAAACTGAGATCGCAGCAGCACACCCCAAGCAGGCGCCGTGACCAACGCCAACAGCGTGCTCCAGAACACCAGTCCTGCAGCCCGCTCCTGATCAGCCCCCACAGACTCCGCAATCAAAAGCAGTGAGATCGCCGTCGGCGCTGCCCCCTGCAGCGCAACCGCCTGAACCATCAGCGGATCGAACCGCAGCAGAGATGCAAGCAGCAGCAGCAGCAACGGATAAAGCAGGAGTTTGGCCAGCAGTGGCCTCAGCAGCTGCAACGGTCGAGCTGCCGGAGTGATTCCCTTGCGATGAATGCTGCCAAGACGCATTCCCACCACCATCAGAGCCAGCAAGATCACCAAGCGGGAAGGCCACCACAAAGCGTCGGTCACCAACGCAGACCAGGGGGTCGCCTGAATCAGCAATGCACCGATGAGCCCGCGGGTCGCTGGGCTCGCCGCAACACTGCGCAAGAGACCGTGCAGCCTTTTAGAGCCGTTGACCCGCTCACCGATCAGCAGCGGACCAAGACTCCAAGTCAGCAGTGTCGCCCCAAGGTCGTAGCCAATGCTGATGGGGAGGGCCTCATCAGGCAGAAAGGCCAAGGCCAGAGGCACTCCGAAATAAGCCGTGTTTCCAGTGCAGCTCCCCAACCGCAGCGTTGGAGAAACCAGCTCAGCCAATCCCGGCAAGCGCGACGCCCCCACCAGCACAAGGCCCATGGCCAGCACCGCAAGACCCGCTGCCTGCAACATGTCGCCGCTCAGGCCACCCTTCAACAGCAGGCCCATCACACTGATCGGTACCCCGAACCTCACCAACGGTGTGGCCAAGCGGGCGGCGAGGGCTTCATGGCGTCCTCCAGCCCAAAACCCGATCAGCAGGGAAGGCGCAAGCTCCAGCAAAAACCGAAGCATCGGCGCATCCAGCTCACATCACGACCCTAGAAAGCTGAGGCGGCTGACGCATCAGACCAAAACCGTTCAATCGCGCAACAACGACACCTCGAACGACAAGCAGATTCCATGAAGACGCCGTCCTAATTCACCCACAGACGCGCCTAATCTGCGTTCCGACTGTCGCGTGAAACCAGCTGATGAAACCAGCTTCACGCCATCGCATTGTGCGCAGAGACGGTACTGAAGACCGCCTGACGCGGCAACGTTTCGACAGCTACGACGCTGCTTACGATGAACTTGAGCAGTACTACGGTGACTTCTGCTGTTCTGACGATGATCGTGTCGACTACACGATCATCTGTGAGGGTTCGGAGAGTCCCCACGACGCGAGCATGAAACGACCCAATCAATGATCCTGACGTCAAACGGCTGCACAGGGCTCAATATCACCAAGTGAAGTTTCAAAGCAAGAAAGCAGTCTCAAGGGTCAGACCACAGAGACGCATTGCTAGATGCCAAAAATCAGGCCACTAAGTCATGAAAATGCTTGGTCAACTGATTGACACCCAGCCAACCAATCAGTTATGAACTAATCATCCAATGAGATGCATTCACAATGCTGACCGGTTCCGAGCTACTTGCAAAGGTCAAAGAACTAGGCGATGTTTCCAAATCCGATCTAGTGAGAGCTTGTGGCTACGTCTCTGACAAGAAAGACGGCGGAGATCGCCTGAATTTCACTGCCTTCTACGAGGCATTGCTTGAGGCCAAAGGCGTCAATCTGAGCAGCGGTGGTGCTGCAATTGGCAAAGGTGGCCGCAAGTTGAGCTACATCGCCAAGGTGCAGGGCAACGGCAACCTGCTCATCGGCAAGGCCTACACCGCCATGCTGAATCTTGAGCCAGGTGATGAGTTTGAAATCAAACTCGGCAAGAAAGCCATCCGTCTGATCCCCACAGGTGCCGCAGCAGAGCACAGCGAAGCTGCCGATCAGGTTGACGAGTGATCTGCAGATCCATCTGCAGAAGTTTCACACCCTCTTTCAACCCCTCCCATTGTGGGAGGGGTTTTTTATTGAGCACTGGACAACCAACACGCTCCTGCAGAGATCAGGGGGCTGGCACAGCAATTCGCGCTCGGTATGGTGAGCCGGAATTGAGCGACAGCGTTGGAATCCTTCAAGGCAGCCGTCGCTTCGGTCTTGAGCAATACGTTTCTGTTTGGTGGTTCAGTTGTCCTGTCGATCCATATTGTGCTGACCTTTTTTCGAATGCACGGTCTGGTGCTGACCCTGGCTTTTGTGATGTTTTGGATGGTCAGCGTCACCGCTTACTTCAAGTGGAATGGGCAGCAAACGAAGCGAAAGACAGCCAGCAAACCTCCAGTGCCTCAAGGCAACAGCAAAAAGCCCGCTGCTGCTTGGAGTGAACGACAATCAGCCTGATGGCTGAAATGAAATAGCTCAGCTCTTTCAGTGCTGCATCTGGTTCAAGAATCTGCGGCTGCGTTCTTCTCTGGCATTGGTGAAGAACGTTTCGGGGTCGGAGGTCTCCACCACCTGGCCCCGGTCCATAAACATCACCCGATCCGCCACCTCACGGGCAAAGCTCAGTTCGTGGGTCACCACCACCATCGTCATGCCTCCCTGGGCTAATTGGCGCATCGCATCAAGCACTTCCTTCACCCGCTCCGGATCCAAAGCGCTGGTGGGCTCATCGAACAGCATCACCTCCGGATCCAAGGCCAAAGCCCGGGCGATCGCCACCCGCTGTTGTTGACCACCACTGAGTTGCGCCGGGTACTTCCGCGCCTGCTCCCGAATTCCCATCTGATCGAGAAGCTCGATGGCGCGCTGCTCCGCATCAGCCTTGGCTCGCTTTTGCACCTTGATCGGAGCAATGGTGATGTTGTCGAGGATCGAGAGATGGGGGAACAGGTTGAACTGCTGAAACACCATTCCCACACGTTTGCGAATGGCCCGCACCTGACGTTCTCCATGGGTGGCATCCAAGCGCTCCCCCAGCACATCCAAGGCACCGCCATCCAACGATTCCAGACCATTGAAGGTACGGATCAACGTGCTCTTTCCGGATCCCGAAGGACCCATCACCACCAGAACTTCGCCACTGTTCACCTCGAGCGAGACGCCATCGAGAGCTTTGACCCCTTGGGAGTAGCTCTTGACCAATTCAGTGGCACGAATGGCAACAGTCATGGGGCAGAGCGGGCAGGATCGAGCTGAAGTTCCAGGTGCCGGGCCAGCAAAGCCATCGCCGTACACGCCAGCCAGTAAACCGCAGCAAGCCAGAGATACACCTCCAGATAGCGACCGATGAAAGCAGGATTCGCCAACAGGCTGCGGCTAATGCCCAGCAATTCGACCAAACCGAGAATGGCCATCAGGCTTGTGTTTTGCAGCAGACCGACCGCCTGGTTGGTGAGCGACGGCAGTGCCACCCGCAGCGCCTGCGGCAGCACCACCAGTTGCAGTGATTGACGTGGCGAAAGACCAAGCACGGCTGCTGCTTCCCGCTGGGTGGGCGGAATCGCCTGCAGGCCGCCGCGCACATCCTCAGCGATGTACGCCGCTGCAAACAAAGCGAAGGCCACGACCGCCCTTAAAACTCTGTTGATCTCAAGCCCTGGCGGAAGGAACAGCGGAATCAGCAGTTGTCCGAAAAACAGAACGGCGATCAGCGGAACAGCCCGCATCAATTCGATGTAAGTGGCGCTGCTCCAGCGCAACACCGGAAGGTCACTGCGGCGGCCTAAAGCCAGCAAGATTCCCAGCGGCAGCGCCAAAGCGCCGCTGCCTCCCGTGAGCAGCAGCGTGAGTGTCAGCCCACCCCAACTACGCGATCCCACCGGCAGAAGGCCAAGGCCTCCTGCCAACAGCCAAAGCCCCAGCGGTGCCATTGCGATCCAGAGAAGCGGCAGCCAATGGCGAACGGGACCATGCTTCGGGCCACAGAGGGTCAGCAGAGTGAGGGTGAGCAGTACAACCATCCAGAGAAGCGGGCGCCAGCGTTGATCCGCTGGGAAACTGCCAACCGCATATAGGGGCAGATTCGTTGTCACCACGGACCAGTCGGCCGCGTGAAGCAACCAGTGCAGCAACGACCAGCCCGCCCACCCGAGGAGAGCCACCAGAAGCAGGGTGATGAAGCGATCCAACCAACGGTTCATCAGCGGCTCCTGTTCAGACGACCCAGCACCGCATTGTTGAAGGCGGCCATACCGCCGCTGATCAACAAATTCAGCAGCAGAAAACTGAGCAACAGAAGCAGGAATCCCTCGATGGCGCGGCCGGTTTGCGTGATGGTGGTGTCACTTACGGCGTAGAGATCGGCATAACCCACGGCAATCGCCAACGTGCTGTTCTTGGCGAGATTGAGGTATTGGCTCGTCAGCGCAGGAAGAATCGCCGGCAGCGCCTGGGGCAGCACAATGCGACGCAACCCAAGGCCTTCTCCAAGCCCAAGGCTGCGGAAGGCCTCCCATTGCCCCCGTGGCACCGCATTGATGCCACCACGCACAATCTCGGCAATCGAGGCACCTGTAAAAACGGTGAGTCCGACGAGGACAGCGCAAAATTCAACGCTGAGATTCAAACCCAACAACTGAATGCCCTGATTCGAGAGCCTGATCAACCCACCCATCGGTGCCGCAGGAAGACCAAGGAAGGCAACGAAATACCAGAACAGCAACTGCAGCAGCAGGGGGACCTGACGAATCAGCGCCACGTAAGCCCCGGACAAGCTGCGAAGCAGACGGTTGCCGCTGCTGCGGGCTGCACCCGCAGCCACCCCCAAGATGGTGGCCAGCAACAAGCCAGCAACGATCACCTTGAGGCTGTTGAGCCAACCGATGGTCAGCGCCCAGAGATAGCTATCGGATGGGGCATAGGGAAGAGCTGTCTCCGCCAGAGCAAAACCAGCAGGTCTTCCCAGCCAGCCAAAACCGAGCCCCAACCCCGTACGGATCAGATTGACGGCCAGGTTGTTAACCAACAAGGCCAACAAACCCAAGAGAACGGCAACGACACCAACTTGAACCAGAAAACGACGATGCCGCATCAGGTAAAGGGAGGGGAAATCATCAAACCACCCTCACCAGCGAGGCGGTTAGCGCCCCGTGGGATGGCCACCGCACTCTCCGGTCCCAAATGGCGGTTGTAGATCTCGCCGTAATTGCCGGTTGACCGGATCACCTGAACGACAAAATCATCGGGGAGTGCGAGTTTGCGACCTAGGCCTGGATCCACACCCAGGAATCGCCGAAGAGCCGTCTGGGATACATCTGCTTCGGCTTGCTTGACCACGGCGTCGACATTGGCCTGAGTAATGCCGCGCTCCTCCGCCTCGATCAGGGCATAGACCACCCATGCCATGGCATCACCCATGCGCTGATCACCACCCACCACTGCAGGAGCCAAAGGCTCTTTGCTGATTCTGTCGTCGAGAATTAAATGCTGCTGGGGATCGCTAAAGCCGGAACGCGCAGCCGCCAATTGCGATCGATCCGAGGTCATGGCTTCACAACGCCCCTGGAGGTAGCCACCAACCACCTGATTGAGATCCTGGTATTTGATCGGTGTGTAAGGCAGTCCTTGGGAAGCGAAGGCGTCGTTGAGGTTCTGTTCTGTCGTGGTGCCTGATCCCACGCAAATGGACTTGCCGCTCAAATCAGCCAGAGAGCGCACTCCGCTGGCTGCACGCACCATCAATCCCTGTCCATCGTGGAACACCACTGGAGCAAAGCGCAGACCGTTTCCCCCCACCGCATCGCGACTGAGGGTATGGGTTGTGTTGCGGGATAACAGATCAATCTCGCCCGATCGCAATGCCGTGAATCGCTCGGGCGCAGTCAAAGGCCGGTACTGAACCTTGTCAGCGTCTCCCACAAACGCAGCTGCCATCGCACGGCAGACATCGACATCCATGCCGGTGTAACGCCCATCAGGACTAAGAAAACTAAAACCTGGAATCTTGCCGCTCACCCCGCAGAGCAATTCACCTCGAGCTTTAACGAGATCCAGGCGCGACCCACCTGCACTCTCCAAGGAGGCGCAGGAAGTCAGGAAAGCGGACAACCCGGCCAAAGCAACGATCAGGACACGCGAACTGGATCGGAACATCTGCATTGGGACGGATCGGGTGGGATTGTCCCAGATCCCAGGCACATCCATCGCATCTGGCCTACTTTCACTGGCACAAGCCTTGCTGCAATGAAAGTATTGGCCTGGCTTTTGGCCGGACTGATCACTGGAACGACATCCCCCGCAGCTTTCTCATGGGAGGGCAACGATCGGGGGGCTTACAACAACAAAATGGCGCTGTTGGGGGTTCTTTTAGAGAGTGCTCAGCAACGCTCTGGTGGTGACCTTCAGACGCTTTGCCTGTTGCTGAGCATCGGCAACGATGTCACCGAAAGGTATGTGGAAACAAACCCTGATGATGCGCAGGTTCAGCAACGCCTCCTGGCCATGCACCAAGACCTCAGTGTCTGTCTCGACACGATGGGAGCTCCAACCTCAGCCTCAAGACTCTGAAATCAAAGCTCAGGATCAAGCATGTGCTGATTCCTGACCCCCGATCCGCTCGAACAGATCAAGGCTTTCTTCGTTGAGGCCCACAACGCTCACGACAGAACCACCGTTGCGATATTTGCGGATGACCTGATCCAGCGCAGCCACGCCGCTCTGGTCCCAGATATGGGCCTGGGACAGGTCAAGGGTGATGCGCTCGGGATGGTCGTGAAGATCAAATGACTGAAGGAAGTAGACCTTGCTCACAAAAAACAGCTGCCCCTCAACGCGGTACAGACGCTCCTGATCACTGATCTCGATGGTCTCCACCTGAATCACCTTGGCAACCTTGCGACTGAACAGAATTCCTGCCAAGGCCACGCCGGCCAAAACACCAAGGGCAAGGTTGTGAGGGGTCGTGAGCATGGTGACGGCGAAGGTCATCACCATCACCGACGTATCGCTCTTCGGAATGCGACGCAGGTTGAGGAGGCCATTGATATCAGCTGTGCTGACGGCAATACTGATCATCACGGCCACCAAAGCCGCCATCGGAATTTGCTTCAGCCAAGGACCAGCCAGCAGGATCATCGCCAGCAGGCTGACTCCTGAAAACAGGGTTGAGAGGCGCGTACGACCGCCGTTGTCCACATTCATCACGGACTGGCCTACAAGGGCACAACCAGCCATGCCACCGAACAGGGACGCGACAATGTTGGCGATGCCCTGACCCCGGGCCTCAACGTTTTTGTTGGTGGTGGTGTCGGTCTTGTCGTCGAGGATGTCTTGGGTCAGGAAGGTTTCCATCAGGCCAACGAGCGAAATGGCCAGGGCGGTGGGCAGCACCAGCCCCAGAGTGTCCAGGCTGAAGGGAACACCTCCGGCGCCGAAGGGAAGACTGAAGGAGGGAAGACCAGAGGGAAGGGTGCCCAGGCTGCTGACCGTGGGGATGTCGAAGCTGAAACCGACGCTGATCGCAGTCAGCACAACGATGGCGACCAGCTGCGATGGGACCACACGGGTCAGTCTTGGAAGCCCATAGATGATGACCAGGCCGAGCAAGACCAACCCCCAGACGACTGGGATCTGCCCGCCATGGGGCAACAGAGAGGAGGCTCCGTGATCGGCTTCTCCAGCATGGAGATTCAAACCGAGCTGAGGCAGCTGGGCCTGAAAGATCAGCAAGGCCAGCGCATTCACAAACCCGCTCAGCACCCCTTGGGGAACAAAGCGCATCTGATACGCCAATCGCAGATACCCCCAAAGGATCTGGAGCAGGCCCGTCACCAGACCAGCCACCATCAGATATTGCACCCCAAGACCTGGCCCCCGAGCCTCACCCGTCGCCACCAGGCCTGTCATCAAAAGCGCCGTGGAGCCGGTGGCCGAAGTAATCATCGCCATCCGGCCCCCAACCACAGCGATGGTCAGCGACAGGCAAAACGCTCCGAACAGACCGACCTTGGGGTCCACCCCAGCGATCCCAGAAAAAGCTATGGCCTCCGGGATCATGGCGAAAGCCACCACAAGTCCGGAAAGAAGGTCTTTGCTGGGGTTGGCAAACCACTGATTCACCAGGGTTGGGTTGGATCGCTTGGCCATCAGCGGATGCCGGTTAGGGGCGACCGTAAATCAGAGCGCCGGCAGGATGCCTGCCGGATCCAAGCGTTGTTTCAGCTTTCGCAACTCCAGCAACCACGGTCCAAACGCTGCCTCCAACTCCCTTTGATGAAACGGCAAGTGGTCATGCAACTGCGCCAGATGCACTCCAGGGCAGACCGGTTGGAGGATCTGCCAAACCGCTTCCAGCCAAGCGAGGCTGCGGCATTTGCCATCGGCATCCCCTGGCGTCCATGCCGCCGTGATCCAAGGTTTCCACTCGGCGTCGCGGTGGACAAACGAGGTGGCCGTGACTGGAACCTTTTTTGTCACCACACCAAGCTGCTGACAGGCCAGATTGCACCCCGGATGCGGACGGTGCTGCAGCAGATGGCGTAGCTCCGGCATCAAATGTCCCCAGGCCTCAGCAGCAGCTGGGCCCAACAAACCAACGACCTCCGAATGACAACGGGGAGGCAGCGGGGCTGGTCCTCTCAACGATGGGAGCTGATGCAACCCCTCGATCCGCTTCGCTCCTGCCCATGCAGCATGACCAACCCAGAGCGACTGCACCGCGTCGGCGCTCTCCCAATGCCATTGCAGGCTGGCGCTGGAGTCCGATGCTTCCGCCTGGAGCATGAGTTCAGGGAGTTGATCCGGAGGAACCGAACACTGCTCCACCCACAGCGACTGAACTGGCTGGGTGATCATGCGCACCTCGCTCACCACACCCAGAAAAGGTGCTGCTCCACAAAGGCCGCGCCACTCCAAGGAGCCACTATCAGCTGCTCGTGACAGCGAAAAGGGGGTGCCATCACCCCACACCCCATGAATTTCCAGCAATTGATCGACAGCGAGCCCAACTTGTCGACTCAACGGCCCCATGCCGCCGGTGAGCACATACCCAAGCCCGGGCAGCCCCGACAAACCGGCAGCGATTGTGCGGCCGTAGGGAAGCAACGCATCGAGCACCTCTCCCATTCGGCACCCTGCACCGATCAACACCGTCTGATCGGCAGGCTCCCAGTCAAGACGTTTGAAGTGGGTTTGAACATCCACCGTCCAGTTGTCGTCGGCGGCGGCGCGAGATGTGGTGCCACCCCCACAGAGTCGTAATGGCCGCGGACCACTCCAATCCCGAATGCAATCACTCAAGGTTTCCGGCCGCGGAGACACCAGGCCGGAGCACCTTGCATCAGCCGCCTGCGCATTGATGAAAACGGGACGGTCTGAATCCATCGCGATGCGACCGATATCGTCAATCCATTGGAACAGCAGAGCGACCTTTTGGCCGAACAGCACGCGGAAAGCAGCAAGGAGCAACTTGGCGTTCTGATCTGCGGCCATGGCAGCCGAAACCGATTGGCCGTTGAAGAGTTCGCGCAGATGGTGGAGGCCCTGCGACCACGGCTCGCTCCGATGCCTGTCGAGCACGGTTATCTCGAATTTGCCCGTCCCATCCTTCGGGATGGCCTTGAGTCGCTTCGGCAACAGGGCGTCACCAGGGTGCTGGCCATTCCAGCCATGCTTTTCGCCGCGGGGCATGCCAAGAACGACATCCCCTCCGTTCTCAACACCTACACCGCCGAAACTGGTCTGCCGATCGATTACGGCCGTGAGCTGGGCGTGGATCGCCTGATGGTATCGGCTGCCGGAGCGCGGGTTCAGGAATGCCTCGACGCCGCCACGAGCACCGTTCCGCTGACAGAAACCCTCCTGGTGGTGGTGGGTCGAGGTTCATCCGATCCAGACGCCAACTCCAACGTGGCCAAGGTGACGCGCCTACTGGTGGAAGGGTTTGGCTTCGGCTGGGGAGAAACGGTGTATTCGGGCGTGACCTTCCCGCTGGTGGAACCAGGGCTTCGCCATGCGGTGAAGCTGGGTTTCAAACGTGTGGTGGTGGTGCCCTACTTCCTCTTTTCAGGGGTTTTGGTGAGCCGAATCCGCCAACACACCGCTCTGGTGGAAGCGGACCACCCGAAGGTGGAATTTCTCTCGGCGGGGTATCTGGGCGACCACACACTGGTGGTGGACACCTTTAAAGAGCGGGTCGAGGAAGTGTTGCGAGGCGACACTGCCATGAACTGCTCGCTCTGCAAGTACAGAGCCCAGGTGCTGGGCTTCGAACAGGACGTTGGGCGTGCGCAGGAAAGCCACCACCACCACGTGGAAGGACTCGCGGAAAGCTGCACGCTCTGCGAACTGGAGTGCACAGGGGCTTGCCAACCCGACGGCCTACCGATTGCCCATGACCACAGCCATGGGGCAGACCACAGCCATGGGGCAGATCACAGTCATGACCACCATCACCCCCCTTATCCCCATGCCGATCACCCCTTGGGGCCCACCACGCTGAAGCGCACCAGCGACGCCCCTAAAGATTGAGTCCATAACCCTTAAGGAAAACCGTTCCTCGGTCACCAATGACACGGTTCTTGAAAGCGACAGGAGCGACGGAGCAAAGATCAGATTTGCTTATCGAACATCCTTTGCAGGGGTTCGCCCGCTTTCTCCACAGGAAACACAGCTCTTTTCCACAGGCTGAAGGCGGCTTGCCGGGCGTGACGGTCAACCTGTGAATTTCCACGGGAAGCGCGCCATCGGGTTGACAGTCCGCTCCAACCCCCTAGGCCAAGCCACCTTCGTCGCCCTTCATGCGTCAAGCCCCAGTCTCAGACTGCTGTCTCATCTTGTCTCATTCGTAATTCAGCAAATGGAGACGGCTTTGACGCAAATGGCGGTTGTGTGGCTTTCTTAGTGGCGTTGGACATGGGCGAGCTAGACAACATGGATCGAAATCATCTCGAGCGATGCCATGAGATGGGGACAACGGAACGCGAAACATCTGCAAAAGCCAACTACGTGAGCCTTGAGACTGAAATTCCCGAGGTGCTCTATCGAGGCATGAAGGATTTCATCGGTGAGAACCCCACCTGGGATCAATACCGCGTCATGAGTTCCGCCCTTGCCCACTTTCTGTTTCAGAACGGCAGTGACGATCGCGCCGTGACCGAGCGCTATCTCGACGATTTGTTTATCCGCCCCGACCACTAAGGGCCAGCAGACACGCCCGACGGCTCAGGGCCATCATGGTGAGCGTTGGGCTCTGCCAGGCCGAGGAGGGCCAACTGGCTCCGTCCACCACCAGCACATTGGGGACGCGCCAGAGCCGGTTGAAAGAATCGATAACGCTGCTTGTCTCGTTCGAGCCCATCCCAGCGCCTCCAACCTCATGGATGTAATAGCCCGGTGGTGCTGCGCCGTCAGACAGAGCAACCGCCCCGTCCAAGAACGGCTCAACGAAGGGGAGATGGAAAAGGTCCTTAATCGGCCGAGCCTCGCCTCCGGCAGCGTCGATGCAGGCCTTAATGGAAGCGCGCATGTGCGTCACCATCGCCAGCTCATTGCGACTCCAACGACACGAAATCAAGGGAACACGCACGTCCCAGCGATCCCTGCGCTCACTCAGCGTCACTTTGTTCTCAACTCTGGGGAGGACTTCACCATGGCCAATGAGGAAACCGGTGACGCAGGACGGGCGACGCCTCAACCATCGAGGTGGGTCAAACCGCCCAATACCTCCCCAGAGTCCATAGCCGCCCTGAAATTCAGCAGATGGCAGGTGCCGCCCAAAGGGCACAAAGAAACTTCCGGCCCCCGTGAGAGGTGGCTGCGCTGCATGGACTTGCTCGGGGAAAGCAAAAAACTGCGACGTAGAGACGTGATCCATCAGGCGTGTACCGAGACGTCCTGAAGGGTCGTCAAAACCGTTGCTCTGCTCTCCACGACGGGAACGCAGAAGGATGGAAACGGTCTGAATCGTCGAAGCAGCCAAGACCACGAGATCCGCCTTCAACTCCTTTCTGTTGCCATTGGTTTGATCAACGGCAACCACACCAGTGGCTTTGTCGCCTCCTGTATCCACCAGTAGACGCTCCACCAGATGCTCAGACAGCAGCTGTGTGCGTCCTGTGGCCATGGCACGAGGAAGGCTGCTACCGCGACTGCTCGAGCGAGGCCAAGGTGCGTTCTTCTCCTGTAGCCATGGACCAAACCCCCTTGACTGAATCACGGGGTAACCCAACCGATGCCGCACAACCTCGGCAAAGCGCTGTTCTGCAGGCGTCGCCGCCAGAGCCGGTTGCGTGTCTCCATCCGGCAGATGATCCAAACCATCGCGCCCACCATGAACGCCGAGCCAGCGCTCCAGTTCGGCGTAATGCGGCATCAGGTCACGGCAACGAAGGGGCCAACCAACCTGTTCGCCGTCAACGTTGACACCGGCCAGATCCTCATCGGATAGACGCAGAGTGATGCCACCCCAGGTCAGGCTGCGACCGCCAACCTGCAAACCTCGCGTCCAGAGAAAAGGCTGGTCCGTCGGGTGGTCGTAAGGGTGGATTCTCTCGTCGGCATACAGCCGAGGGTTTGCTTTCCAGTAGCCAGGATGCTGGGACTGACGGCGATGACTGCCGCTGGTCAGTCCCACGATCCGCCGCAACAGATTGCCCGGCTCAGACCCGAAGGCCTCCGTGCTGGTGAGGTCAGGGCCAGCCTCCACCACCAGCACCCGGGCGCCGCCCTCAGCCAGCGTCATGGCTGCCACACCTCCACTCGCTCCCGAGCCAACGACGATGGCGTCCCAGGGGCCATCGCAGTTCATAGAGCGACTGCTCATGGAACGACCACAGACAAAAAAAGATCTCCCCTGAGGGAGATCTTTCATTCAATCAGAGTTGGTGGCGGGGGGGAGATTTGAACTCCCGACCTTCGGGTTATGAGCCCGACGAGCTACCAGACTGCTCTACCCCGCGGCGACCTGAAAATCATACATGTCGGTGTCACGCATCACTGCAGAGCTCAGGTGTGCAAAGCACCATTCACGGTGAGCTTGACGCTCGGGTTCACGACCAGTACCTGCTCGTCCAGCTCGTCGAGCCCCATGGGTGTGAGCCACTCCAGTTGACGCAACACATGCAATGCAACCGCCTGCTTGGCACGACGGGAGCCGTCTTCAACCTTGATGGCTACCCCAAGGCCTTCACCAATGCGGCTCAGACATTGAATGCCCTCCGCTCCACTTTTGCTCAGTACCTGTCCATGGCTGCGGCGCATCAGCTCAGTATCGAAACGCCCCTCGCCTGCCACCAAGTCGGGATGACTCAGCATGGCTCGACTGATCTGTTCAAATTCAGCATGCTGTGAGGCCCCGAGATGGGCATACAGAACGGCCATCTGGGCCAACTGCAGCACCAAGGTCGGAGCGCCGCAATCATCCCGTTCTGCAACCAATTCCTCGGCAGGCAGGCCAATCAGTTCAGCAACCCGACGGTTCACTTCAACCTGCAGCGGATGGTCGTTCTGCAGATACGACTCGAGCGGCCATCCCATCTTCCGACTGGTGGCCAGAAAAGCAGCGTGTTTGCCGGAACAATTGTGCTGAAGCGGACTGTCAGCACCGTCCGGAACCGGACATTGAAGTGAAGCACTGTCCAACTCCGCTTTCCACAGCAACCGGAAGGCTTCCCGCGCATGGGCATTGGTGCCTGCATGGGACGCACAACTGATGGCGATTCCCCGGTCATCGACATCCATCTGGCCGGCGGTACCACTGCTGAGAAAGGGCAGAGCCTGAAACGGCTTGAGCGCCGAGCGCATGAAACTTTCCAAGCCGGGATTTCCAGCCGACATCAGCACCCGACCACGTCCATCGCAGACCACCGCATGGACACGATGGACCGACTCCGTGATCGATCCCCGCCGAAGACAAACCTCAAGGGGCGCTGACCCGGACCGGGCTGCAGGGCTGAAGCCCGAGGGCAAAGTCATCGGTCACCCCGAGTGGTTCAAAGAGCCTGACAGAGACTGGCACCAGCAAGCATCAAACCGGCCGAGGTGGCCATTGCGCGGCCTAAACGCCCAAGGATTGGTCGAACCTCATGGCGAGCTACAAGCAAATCTCGTTCTCGCCATGACAAGGGTTTTTCCCAGGTCTGCCCGTCGTACCAGCCGGATTCCTCGTAGTCGACGGATTCACGCAGCAGACGCTGCATGACATAGGTCCATCCCAACCATTGGCGCACAAGGAGCAGCAAAGGCAGAACGAGAGCAGCAACTGCTGCTGCAGCCACGAGCCTGGGCGGATCCTGCTTGAGGGTCCAACTGCCACTGGCGATCAAACTGCACACCGGCAGCATCAACAGCCAGCTGCCTGCAAGGCGTTGCATCAAACGAGGATCCTGGCCTGCCGGCCAAGAAAAAAACCACGACTCGCAGAGCTGCTGAAACTCCTCAAGAGGCCGCTGCTCAGGAGGAACGGGGCAGGACACCGCTTCTGGCATGGGAAAAGCGGCTATTGAGCTGACGGTAAGAAGGTTCTACTTTCACCGTGACTCCAGAAAGCCTCAAGGTCGTAGTAGCCGCGCTCATCGGGCATCAGCACGTGAACGATGACATCGCCGTAATCCAGAAGAGCCCAGCGCCCTTCATTGAGACCTTCCTTACGCAAGGGCAAGAGATCTGCCTCATCCTCCAGCCGGTCTTCAACAGACCGTGCAATGGCACGAACCTGGACGTCGGATTGCCCACCGGCGATCACCATCCAATCGGCCAGGCTGGAGACCTCATCAACGCGAATCAGACGGATGTCGGTGGCCTTGCGGTCATCGCAAGCGTCGGCGACCAGCTCGGCAAGCTTTTGACTATCCATAGACATTCTCGCTGGTGACTGAGCTGCGCGAGCCCTCTTGCTGAGCCATTTCAGCTCTGGCCTTGCTGGCGCTCTTCCGCAGGGCTTCCAGACGGTCCTCGTAGTAGCTGCGGCGACTCTTCTTGCGGGTCTTTTCGACCAACTCTTTCAGTGCTCCCCCCAGACTCCGATAGGCATTCGGAACGCTGTAACCAAACCGGCAGGCCAGATCAATCGCACGCTCATCGGCACTAATGGCGTCCTGAAGACGCTTTTCCGAGTTGTTCTTCAAGTAGAGCCTGTATCCCGCGAAGCCCGAAAGGCCAAGGGCCATCAGCAGCAGCAGGCCGTCCTGAACCCACAATTCACCGATGGCACCGCCGAGGCCGATGGCCAGGGCGGCCATCTCCCAACCATCCCTGGGAATGGTGTCGTTCTGAATGCGACCAACCTCGTGCCAGAACAGCAAATTTCGGTGGTCCAACGCGAGGGAGTCCCATTCGTCGAGATCCACCTGGATCTCCACTTCATCCCGACCGATCTCTTCAAGGGTGATCAATGGAGGATCAACTGCAGCAGCTGATTCCACAAACACCCAGCTCTGCATTTCCGGTGGCAGCACCCCCTTCAGGCGCTGGAGCTCACTCATCGCAAATCTGGTGCTGATATTCCATCACCGTAGCGAGGCCAAGCTCGGGGCTCAGGTCTTGGCCGCGTGAGAGGCTTGAACTGTTTGGCCTAGGACGATTTCCCATGCCCAGGCGGTCTGACCTGAGTCGCATTCTCCTGGTGGGGTCAGGTCCGATTGTGATCGGCCAGGCCTGCGAGTTCGACTACTCCGGAACCCAGGCCTGCAAAGCCCTCAGAGCCGAGGGATATGAGGTCATTCTGATCAATTCCAATCCGGCGTCGATCATGACCGACCCGGAGATGGCGGATCGCACCTACATCGAACCGCTCACGCCGGACATCGTCACCCGGGTGATCGAGCAGGAGCGACCGGATGCTCTTCTCCCCACCATGGGCGGTCAGACCGCTCTGAACCTGGCAGTCACCCTGGCTGAAAACGGCACCTTGGAGCGCTTCGGCGTCGAATTAATCGGTGCCGACCTCAAGGCGATCCAAAAGGCGGAGGACCGTCTGCTGTTCAAGCAGGCCATGGAGCGCATCGGTGTGAAGGTCTGCCCATCAGGGATTGCCTCATCTCAGGAGGAAGCCGAAGCCGTTGGGGCCGCGATCGGCAGTTTCCCCCGGATCATCCGGCCTGCCTTCACCCTTGGCGGAAGTGGCGGGGGAATTGCCTACAACCCGGAGGAATACGCAGCGATCTGCAAAAGCGGGCTTGAGGCGAGTCCGGTCTCCCAAATCTTGATCGAACAATCGCTTCTGGGCTGGAAGGAATTCGAGCTCGAGGTGATGCGTGATCTGGCGGACAACGTGGTGATCGTCTGCAGCATCGAAAACCTGGACCCGATGGGGGTTCATACAGGGGATTCGATCACGGTGGCCCCGGCCCAAACCCTCACGGATCGTGAATACCAGCGGCTGCGCGACCAATCGATCGCCATCATTCGCGAGATCGGTGTTGCCACAGGCGGCAGCAACATCCAGTTCGCCATCAACCCGGACAACGGCGACGTTGTAGTGATCGAAATGAATCCCAGGGTGAGTCGATCCTCTGCTTTGGCGAGTAAGGCCACCGGCTTCCCGATCGCGAAGATCGCCGCACGTCTCGCCGTTGGCTACACCCTCGACGAAATCCTCAACGACATCACCGGCAAGACGCCAGCCTGCTTCGAGCCGACGATCGATTACGTCGTCACCAAAATCCCGCGCTTCGCCTTCGAAAAATTCCGGGGCAGTCCGGCGGTACTCACCACGTCGATGAAGTCGGTGGGCGAAGCCATGGCCATCGGCCGCTGTTTCGAAGAGTCGTTCCAGAAAGCCATGCGTTCCTTGGAGACAGGGCTCTCGGGCTGGGGAGGCGACCGGGAGGAACCGAACCACAGCGACGGTGAGCTCGATCGTCGGCTGAGGACCCCCTCACCAGAGCGCATCCTCAGCGTACGAACGGCGATGGTGCGCGGACGCAGCGATGAAGAGATTCATCGAATCAGCAAGATTGACCCGTGGTTCCTGGCAAAACTGCGGCGGATCATCGAGGCGGAAACAAGGCTCAT
Organism: Synechococcus sp. PH41509; assembly: GCF_020514285.1. Taxonomy (NCBI): domain Bacteria; kingdom Bacillati; phylum Cyanobacteriota; class Cyanophyceae; order Synechococcales; family Synechococcaceae; genus Synechococcus; species Synechococcus sp. PH41509. The sequence goes on from NZ_VTLD01000026.1 coordinate 229,982, forward strand.
CAAGGGCAAAAGCCTCGAACAGCTCGATGCCGAGAGCCTGTTTGAAGCCAAGCAGCTGGGTTTTTCAGACCGACAGATCGCCTGGCAGACCAACAGCGATGAATTGTTGGTGCGTCAGAGACGTCATCAGCTCGATGTTCGCGCCATCTTCAAAACCGTCGACACCTGCGCTGCGGAGTTCGCCTCATCCACTCCTTACCACTACTCGACCTATGAGCGTCCGCTACAGACCCTGCAGGCGGATGGGCCCCTCAAGCCCCTTCCAGCCTCTACTGAAGTGACACGTCGCCAGGACGGGCGAAAGATGATGATCCTGGGCGGAGGTCCCAACAGGATCGGGCAGGGCATCGAATTCGACTACTGCTGCTGTCATGCCTCCTTTGCCGGGCAGGAGCAAGGGATCACCACAGTGATGGTGAACAGCAATCCCGAAACGGTGTCCACCGACTACGACACCAGTGACAGCCTTTACTTCGAACCACTCACGTTGGAGGACGTTCTCAATGTGATCGAAGCGGAACGTCCCGATGGAGTGGTGGTGCAATTCGGTGGACAAACCCCCCTGAAACTTGCCATTCCCCTGCTGCGCTGGCTCGAGAGTGAGGAGGGACGCGCGACAGGCACCAGCATCTGGGGCACCTCCCCTGAATCGATCGACCGCGCCGAAGACCGCGAGCAGTTCGAAGCCATCCTCCGCGATCTGAACATCCGGCAACCGCGCAATGGCCTGGCGCGCAGTGAGGAGGAAGCGCGGGCCGTGGCCTCCAGAGTGGGCTATCCAGTCGTCGTTCGGCCGTCCTACGTCTTAGGTGGACGTGCCATGGAGGTGGTCTTCGACGAAGAAGAACTCAACCGGTACATGCGCGAGGCCGTTCAGGTGGAGCCCGACCATCCGGTTCTGATTGACCAATACCTGGAAAATGCCGTTGAAGTAGACGTTGACGCCCTCTGCGATCACAACGGCGCCGTCATTGTCGGGGGTCTGATGGAGCACATCGAACCGGCTGGGATCCATTCCGGTGATTCAGCCTGCTGTTTGCCATCGGTCTCCCTTGGTGAAGCGGCGCTGAACACCATTCGCGACTGGAGTCGCTCCTTGGCGCAATCCCTGGAGGTTCGTGGACTGATCAACCTCCAGTTCGCCGTCCAGCGCAATACCGACAGTTCGGAAGTCGTCTACATCATCGAAGCCAACCCCCGCGCCTCCAGGACGGTCCCCTTCGTCGCCAAAGCCACAGGACAACCTCTGGCACGACTGGCGACCCGTCTGATGGCGGGCGAAACCCTCAGCGACATTGGCTTGACCCGCGAACCGAATCCGCCGCTGCAGGCGATCAAGGAGGCCGTGCTTCCCTTCAGGCGATTCCCTGGAGCGGACACGGTGCTGGGGCCAGAAATGCGCTCCACTGGGGAGGTCATGGGATGTGCCGACAGCTTCGGAATGGCCTACGCCAAAGCCGAACTCGGCGCGGGTGAAGCGCTGCCCACCCAAGGAACAGTGTTTCTCTCCACCCACGACCGCGACAAGCAAGCGTTGGTGCCCATCGCCGCTCGGCTCATCGAACTCGGGTTTGATGTGACAGCAACCTCAGGAACCGCTCAAGCGCTCGCCAACGCTGGACTGAAAGTGCAATCCGTGCTCAAGGTGCACGAGGGTCGACCCAATATCGAGGACCAGATCCGCTCCAATCAGGTCCAGCTGGTGATCAACACACCGATTGGCCGTCAAGCAGCCCATGACGACAAATATCTACGCCGGGCAGCGCTTGATTACGCCGTACCAACCGTGACAACCCTCGCAGGCGCACGGGCTGCGGTGGAAGCAATCTCCGCGCTCCAGCAACAGCCAAGGCTCAGCATCCATGCACTGCAAGACGTCCACGCCATGCAGCGTTAAACCACCGGTAGGGTTGCAGAAGCCACCTCACTGCTGTGACAGCCTCCGTTCCCGTCAAGCCTGGATGCGACCTGCGTGATGTTTTTCGTCGCGCTTACGAGAACCGCTACACCTGGGCCCCTGGTTTTTCCGGCTATCACGGACGCTGCATCTGGCAGCAGGACGATCAACGGGTCGAAGGCCAGTTCGAAATCGGCGCTGATCTGAAGGCCAAGGTTGAGGGAATTGAGAACGAAGACATCCTGAAGGCGGTGAATTCACAGCTTTGGGAGGTGGCGATCCATCGCGTTCGTCGCAGCTTCGATCAGACCCACGGGGAGAACACCTTCACGGCCGGTGACACCAACGAGGTGGGAACCGAAGTTCTGATCGGCGGCAAGGGGGCAGGTGACAAATACCGCATCAAAGATGACGTGGTGACCATGGTTCACCGACACATCCACGGCACCGTCGTGACGATCTTCACCACCGATGTCACCCACACGGGCTCGGGATACCTCAGCCATACCTACACAAGTCAATACGCCGACCCCGCAACGGGAGAAGCCCGGGGCGGCCGCAGCAGCTTCAAGGACACCTTCGCTCCTCTTCCCGGGGATGGTCCCTGGGTGCTGACCGAGCGGGTCGTGACCACCGAAGCCCACGGCGACACCCCAGCCGGACGCCAGACCTTCCGCTTTGAAGATCTCGAATCACTCTGAGTTGATTGCCCGTAGCAGCCGGCTATGAGACCATCCGCCCAAACTTGTTGAAAGGCATGGGCGGAGTCGAGTCGACCATTCAGGCCATCAATGGCCCGATCAACAGTGTCGTTTGGGGATGGCCCACCGTCATTTTGATTGCCGCGACGGGCATTCTCTTGATGGTGGGGTTGCGGTTTATGCCGCTGCAAAGGCTGGGATATGGCATCTCGATGATGCTCCGGCCTGCTGCATCACAAACCGAAGGGGAAATCACACCCTTTCAGGCGCTGATGACATCCTTGTCGGCCACGATCGGCACAGGGAACATCGCCGGTGTTGCAGGGGCGATCGCCGTTGGCGGGCCTGGCGCCGTCTTCTGGATGTGGATCATTGCGATCTTCGGTATCGCAACCAAATACGCCGAAGCGGTGCTCGCGGTTCAATTCCGTGAAACCGATGGTGAAGGCAACCATGTCGGTGGCCCGATGTATTACATCCGCAATGGGCTCGGCAGCGGCTGGAGCTGGATGGCGGGCCTGTTTGCTCTCTTCGGCATGTTGGCTGGGTTTGGCATCGGCAATGGGGTTCAGGCCTTTGAAGTTTCGTCTGCCTTGAGCCTGATCGGCATTCCGAAGCTGGTCACCGGAATCGTTCTGGCAGCACTTGTTTTTGCTGTTGTGATCGGAGGCATCAAGCGCATCGCCCAAGCGGCTTCAGCCATCGTTCCCCTGATGTCGATCCTCTACGTAGCGGCATGCTTATTGGTGCTGCTTCTCAATCTGGGGGGCGTACCTGAAGCCTTCGCCACGATTTTCTCCAACGCCTTCTCCGGCAAAGCAGCTGCCGGTGGTGCTCTTGGTCAGGTGGTGCTGATGGGTTTCAAACGGGGCATCTTCTCCAATGAAGCAGGCCTCGGCAGCGCGCCGATCGCTCATGCTGCCGCAAGAACTGATGACCCCGTTCGACAGGGCACGGTGGCCATGCTGGGCACCTTCATCGACACCCTGATCATCTGCACGATGACCGCTCTGGTGATCATCACCACCAAAGCCAATCTGATCCTCGATGCAGCTGGCGAAAAACTAAGCGGCGCAGACCTCTCCATCGCTGCCTTCAACACCGGAATCTCCGGCAGTGGCGTGGTGGTCACCCTGGGGTTGGTGGTCTTTGCCTTCACCACCATTCTGGGCTGGAGCTTCTACGGCGAACGCTGCACCACGTACTTGTTCGGTGAGTCTGCCGTGATGCCATTCCGTCTGGTTTGGGTGGCTGTTGTTGTAATCGGCGCTGTGGCCGGTGACCGTGGCGTGATCTGGTCGATCGCCGACACGCTGAACGGGCTGATGGCCCTCCCCAACCTTGTTGCCCTTCTGCTCCTCTCGGGAACAGTGTTCAAACTCACCAAGGCTTACAAGTTCAGCGACTGATGCCGTAAGTATTTATCCAAAAAGGGGGCTCCTAGCTCCCTTTTTTATTGGCAGGCAATCAGCCCTGACCATCAGGCAGCGGGGTGACTGACTGAAGCTTGTCATTCAGCTGCGTGGCGAGGCTCTGACGTCCTACAGCCAGAACCTTGAGGGTGTCTTCATGCATCCGCAGCTGAGCATCGGCAACCTGCATGCCACGCACAAGCTCCTTGAGCTCATCAGGAAGTGTATTTAGGTCGTAGCGCTTGCCCTCAAACGTCAGGACAGGGTTGTTGGCTGCAGAGTCAGTCATCGTTCATCGCCGGGATTGCGTGGAACCGGCGGCCAGATCGTAGAGGGATTCAGGACGTCTGCCGATCTCGAATGAATTGCCGTTCGCACAACTCTCGGTAACGCCCACCACGCTGCATCAGCTCATCGTGGGTTCCGCGATCAACAACAGCACCTTTCTCAAGAACCACAATTCGATCCGCCTCCTGCACCGTTGCCAGACGATGGGCGATGACCAACACCGTTCGTCCTTTCATCGCCTGCTTAAGACCGAGTTGAACTGCAGCTTCCGCCTCAGCATCGAGAGCACTGGTGGCCTCATCAAGGAGCAACAGCGCTGGATTTCCTAAGACCGCCCGAGCAATGGCGATTCTCTGCAGTTGTCCACCAGAAACGTTGGTTCCCCTTTCTTCCAACTGGGTGTCGTAACCACAAGGCAAGGCACGGATGAACTCATCTGCATTGGCCAAACGCGCGGCATGACGAACCTCGTCATCCGTCGCGCGACGTCCAAACCGGATGGCTTCCGCAATCGTTCCAGAGAACACGGTCGTTCTCTGGGGAACCAGGGCCACCTGCTGACGCAGCTCACGGGCGCGCATCAGGCTGATGTCGGTGCCATCGAGACGAATCTGGCCCTGTTGCACCGTGTTGAAACGCAGCAAGAGCGAAAGCAGGGTGCTTTTCCCAGCACCTGAGGGCCCAACGATGGCCAACACCTGGCCCGCATCGACCCATAGATCCAGCTGTTGCAGTACCGGCTCGGCAGGGTCATAGCCAAAGCTCACCTGGTCAAAGACCAGATCGCCCTTGAGAGTACCGATGGATTGCGCCTCCGCTGGATCAGCGGCCTCTTGAGGTTCTCTTTCGATCTGACGCAGACGTCGCAGCGACGCCTGTCCCTGCTGGAATTCGTTGAAGTTGTTGGTGACGTGCGCAATGGGATCGATCAGCACGATCAGTCCCGTCAAATAACTGCTCAGCCCGGCAATGCTCAGGTCACCGGTCTGGATTCGCCAGGCGCCGAGCGCCAACACCGCAAACAGGCCCACCACCTCGATGATGCCGACCACCGGATGCTGGAGAGCCACAAGGCTGTAGGTGCGGTGACGAGCCTGCCGGTGCTGGTCAATCTCCGTCTCGAAACGGTCCTGAAGCCAGGGCTCAGCCGCGAAAGCACGCACCAAAGGCAAGCCCTCAATCGCCTCACCCAGCAAACCTGCCAATTCGCTCACCTTTTGCTGACTGCGTTCGGTGGCTGCCATCACGCGAGCACCAAACAGGCTGATGAGCCAGACGATCACAGGCGCAAGCATCAAGATAGCCAGCGTCAGCTTCCAGTCGAGCCAGAGCATCATCCCCAGCACCGCGAAGAGCTGCAGCACGCTTGGGACTGTGTCGTGGATGGTCTTGTAGAGGACTTCACTGACGCGATCAGCGTCTTCCGTAAAGCGGTAGGTGAGATCACCGGCCGAGAGCTTCTCAAGCGCACCAAGCTCAACGGTCTGCAAGCGACGGAACAGATCCCGACGTAACCCCTGGCTCACCAGAAGAGCAGGACCGGCCAGCAGAGAGTCCTGGCCGAACTGAGCGATTTTCTGAACAGCAAAGATCAGCAACGCCAGGCCAATCAGCTGAAGCACTCGGGCGAGATCACCCGACCCCAATGCGGGAAACAGATCTCCTGCCAGCTGCACTAACAGCGGAAAACTACCGACGTAGACAACCATGCAGCTGCCCCCCCAAAGCAGTTCCCGCAGGTGGGGGCGGAGTAGCGGCAGCAGTCGGCGGAAACCGGCCTGGGATGGTGTCAGCATCGCGGCACAGTATCAATGGTGGGCTTAAAACTCTCTCCGATGAAGCTGGATCAGTTCCTGAAATGGAAGGGTTGGGTGTCCACAGGTGGTGAAGCGAAACAACGCATTCAGATGGGTGAGGTGGAAGTCAATGGAAGCGTTGAAACCCGGCGAGGACGCCAACTTTCCCCGGGAGATCGGGTTGTGCTTGCTGGGGAGGAGTCCGTTGTGGGGAGCGAAAACGCGGCCGGGCCGTAAGTTGGCTGCCATTCCATGGGGAAGCAAGGCGTGCGAAGACCGGTGATCGCTGGCAACTGGAAAATGCACATGACGTGTGCCCAGTCGCGGGAGTTCATGGCGGCCTTCCTGCCGTTGATCGCTGACACCCCTGACGACCGCGACCTGGTCTTGGCACCACCCTTCACGGCTCTGTCCACAATGGCGGATCTCAGCCAAGGCTCCCGCCTTTGTCTCTCCAGCCAGAACGTGCACTGGGAAGGACAAGGAGCTTTTACTGGCGAGATCTCCCCTGCAATGCTCAAGGAGCATGGGGTCACCCACACGATCGTGGGCCACAGCGAACCGAGAAAGTATTTCAGTGAAAGCGACGAGCAAATCAACCACCGAGCCAGGTCATCCCAGTCGAACGGTTTAATTCCGATCGTTTGTGTCGGTGAAAGTGATGAGCAACGCGAACGCGGCGAAGCCGAACGGGTGATTCGACGCCAAATCGAGCAGGGTCTGGAGGGACTCGACGCCGAGAAGTTAGTCGTGGCCTACGAACCGATCTGGGCGATCGGAACAGGCAAAACCTGCGAAGCCGAAGAAGCAAACCGCATTTGCGGTCTCATCCGGAGTTGGGTCGGCTCCCCTGATCTCGTAATCCAGTACGGAGGGTCCGTCAAACCCACCAACATTGATCAGTTGATGGGCATGAGCGATATCGATGGGGTGCTTGTGGGGGGCGCTTCCCTGGAACCCGAAAGCTTTGCTCGCATTGCGAATTACCAAACCGCTTGAATCAGGGGTCTGGCCCCAGGGCTGGCGCCAACGCACGACGGTGATGGGGGTGATCAACATCACCCCCGACTCCTTCAGTGATGGAGGACGTTTCCTTGCAAGCGAACGTGCCCTCTCTGAAGCCCAGCGGCAACTGAACAACGGGGCCGACGTGTTGGATCTGGGCGCCCAGAGCACCCGACCTGGAGCAGAGGAGGTCGGAGCCGAAGAGGAGTTGCGCCGGCTGCTACCAGCACTGAGAAGCATCCGGGAGCACTGTCCCGAGGCGCTCATCTCGATCGACACGTTTCTGGCACCGGTGGCGGCCAAAACGCTGGAGGCCGGTGCGAACTGGATCAATGATGTGAGTGGTGGCAGGCGAGACCCCGATCTGCTCCGTGTGGTCGCCGATGCCCGGTGTCCAGTGGTTCTGATGCACAGCCGAGGCAACAGTCAAAGCATGGATCAACTCACGAACTACTCCGATGTCGTAGCGGATGTGAAAGGGGCGTTAGTGGAGCGCAGTGAGGCCGCCATCAACGCGGGCGTCCAAGAAAGCCAGATCATCTGGGACCCAGGCCTCGGTTTCGCCAAGACTCACGAGCAGAACCTGCAGCTGCTGCGGGATCTGGAACAACTGACCCGGGGGCCTCGACCTGTGCTGATCGGCCCTTCACGCAAACGCTTCATTGGTGCCGTGCTCGACGAACCGAGACCGAAGGCGCGGCTCTGGGGAACCGCTGCGGTTGCCTGCCGCTGCGCTCAGGCCGGTGCAGCCGTGCTGAGGGTTCACGATGTGGGGCCGATCAGCCAGACACTACGCATGGCTGCCGCACTCTGGTGACAGCCACGATTTTCGTGCAGATCGCGGCTTACCGAGACCCAGATCTTCCAGCCACACTTCACAACCTGATCGAGAGGGCAGCCCAGCCAGAACGCCTGCGCTTCGGCATCTGCCTGCAACTTGGCGATAACGATCCGAACCATTGGGGAACCAATGCGTTTCCAGATCATCCTCAGATCAGCGTCTGCTCGTTTCGTGCCTCTGACAGCCTGGGAGCCTGCTGGGCGCGACGACAGGCTCAGAGTTTTTACGGCGGGGAAGATTTCCTACTCCAGATCGACAGTCACATGCGCGCTGTGGAGCGCTGGGATGAGCTGCTTCTGAAGACCTGGGCGGAATGCAGCGATCCAGGCGCAGTTCTGAGTGTTTACCCCAATGGCTTCCAGCAACCGTGCTTCCTACAGACGTCAACACTGCCGGTCATGGGAGCCGACGGCTTTGACGACAACGGCATTCTCAGGTTCCAGGCATCAGTCGTTTCCGATTGCCAGAACAACAGCCTGAGCGTCCAATCCCCGGGGCCTTTATCGCCGGAGGATTCCTTTTCGGGCCTGGGTCGATCGCCAGCGGAGTGCCCTACGACCCAGGGCTCTATTTCTATGGGGAGGAAGTGGCCATGTCGGCACGGCTGTGGACCTCAGGCTTCAATATTTACGCGCCGAATCGTCTGCTGCTTTTCCATCTCTACAAGACGGAAGCCACACAGGTCGAGCAATCAGCAAACCATTGGAGCGATCACGACAACTGGTTTGAGCTGAACCGGAAATCCTTGGTGCGGGTGCACACGCTCCTGCAAAGCCTTGATCGCGCTCCTCAGCAACTCAGACCGACGGCCAGTGACGTTACTGACATCCACGACTACTGGCTTGGAGAGCAACGCTCCCTGCATGACTACGAGCGATGGGCGGGAGTGAATTTCAGTACGTCAGAGATCAGCGAAAGTGCTGAGCGTGGTCATTTCGGCACAACGCAAAACTGAAGACCCATAAAAACTGACCACTCACAATCAACACACACAAGTGAAGACCTGAGGAGCAAGCGAAAGAGGAGAACCGCTCCAAACTAGACATTAAGAGGAAATTAAGCTAAGGTTAGGCTTAGATATAGGCCGCTAGATGCAAATATCTGAATCGATTGAGCAGAAAAGCGTAAAGAAGAAAGGACAAAACGCAAAAGATTTAAAAACCTGCTTCATCATCGCGGGCTGTTCTGGGGCAGGGAAATCAACCATCGTCAAACATTCCCACGCTCTTGACGTAAAGCTCTACGGGAAAGAATTCCATGAGGATTTCAAAAAAACAAGGAGCGGCTACCCCCATCAAGAATTCGACAAATACAAGGAAGCACTTAGAAACGGATCAACCTTTGAAGGAAGGCACATTAATAATTTAAGGGATGAGAAAGACCCACCGAAGACTATCCTCATGCATGTCGACCTCAAGCTCTTAATCCACGCTCTTGGGCAAACTGCTGCATCCGACAAAGACAAAAGGAAAATTAAATTAGTCACCAAATTCCCCACTCCCCACGAAGACAGAGTGGATCCAAAAGTTTGCGATTTATTGGTATCTAGCTTTCTCAAGCATCAATTTTTTTCTAGATTTGATCATATCATTGTCAATACAATTTACACTGATTGCCACACCAATTACCTACAAAAAATGCAAAGAGACCGACCAAATAGCACAAAACAGCGCAAAAAATTAAAAGAAATGTTCGGCAAAGAGCATCGCGCTATGTATGAAGCATGGGAAAGGAATATTTACCTACTGAAGCCCTCAAAAATATTATTCACGACAGTTGCCAAGGATGGCGGGCTTTATTCCAACAACAAATGCATCTGCCCAGGCTGGACATCCAAAATAAAGCTTGACAACAATGCAAACTTTATAGGTAAGGCTTTTAACTATTTAACGAAATCTAGAATTAAAGGCTGGACTTAATCAATAAACCCAACTTATTCAAAGCATTTTGAAAACACATAAAGGCAACCCACATAATCTAAAAATTGAATTACATTTATGAGCTGACTTGAGTAGACGAGAAAGAATAAATACTAGTCGACTACAACGCCCTCAATTCGATCTTCCACTTCTTGATAAAGCTCCTGCAACTGCTCGATGTTTTCGTCTGAGGTCTCCCAATAACCCCGACCATGCACCTCAAGAAGCGTACCCACAATTTGGCGGAAGCTATTGGGGTTCAGTTCCAGCAGACGCTTGCGCATCTCTGGATCATTGATGAAGGTTTCATTGGCTTCCTCGTAGACAAAATTGTCGACGGCGCCACTGGTGGCACTCCAGCCCAGAGTGAAGTTGAGCCGTTTTGAAACCTCACGCACACCCTCATATCCGGAATTAAGCATGCCCTCGTACCACTTGGGGTTCAGCAACTTTGTGCGTGAATCCAATCGAATCGTTTCGCTCAAGGAGCGAACCTGGGCGTTGGCCGTGGTGGTATCCGCGATGTAGCTGGTGGGAGCTTTGCCGTCGTCACGGAGCCCAGCAATCAATTTTGTGGGGTCGGAATCGAAGTAATGGCTGACATCGGTGAGGGAGATTTCAGCAGAGTCCAAGTTCTGGAAAGTGACATCCGCTGTCTTCATCACGTTCTCGAACACCTCCCGGTTCTGGTTCATCTCGCCAGGATTGTCGGCATTGAAGGCAAAAGTCTTACGGGAGAGATACATCTCCTGAAGTTCGCCCTCCTCTTCCCAGGTGCTGTTTTCAACAGCCAGATTCACGTTGGAGCTGTAGCTGCCGCTGGCATTGGAAAACACCCGGCAGGCTGCATCTCGAAGACTGGTTCCTTCCTTCTCCGCCTGCTCTAGGGCGTGCTTACGCACAAAGTTCTGTTCAAGGGGCTCATCGGCCTCAGCCGCCATTTTCACGGCCTGATCGATCAGGGCCATCTGGTTGATGAACAAATCGCGGAACACACCGGAGCAGTTCACCACCACATCAACGCGGGGGCGTCCGAGTTCTTCCAGAGGAATCAGCTCGAGTTTGTTCACCCGACCCACGGAATCCGGCATCGGCTTGACACCGACGAACCAGAGGATCTGAGCTAAGGATTCGCCGTATGTCTTGATGTTGTCAGTTCCCCAAAGCACACAGGCGATGGTCTCGGGCCAAGTGCCCTGCTCCTCGCGCTGACGCTCGATCAGCTTGTCAACAACACCCTTGGCTGCTGCGACCGCAGCGCGGGTAGGAATCGCCTGTGGGTCCAGAGCATGGATGTTCTTGCCACTGGGCAGCACACCAGGATTACGAATCGGGTCGCCACCAGGACCCGGAAGAATGTATTCACCATCGAGAGCCTTCAACAGACTCTCCATCTCCATGTCGGCACACACCTGCTCGAGACAGAAGCGCAGGTAGGCAAAGAGCTTGTCGAGCTCGGTGGCGTCGATCTGAACGAAGCCAGCGGTGCAGCAGGCTCGCAGCCAGGGGGAGGGCAGCTTGAAGCCGAACTTGGCCAGCAGGTCGTAGAACCAGCCGAAGCTGTTGCGCAAGCTGACCCTGCCATCACGACCGGTGAGCGTACGGACCATGGCTCCGATCGCAGCTCGCGATGTCTCTGTGATTGTGCGATTGAGCTCAACATCGGCGAGCACACCCTCGTCGTTACCTTTGTAGACATCCTCAATGGAACGACCTATCGCTTCAGCCAAGAGGCCGGGAAGCGAACGAAGTCCATCCTCCTCACGCTCCAGAGCAGCAATGTTCACCAATGTGGCAATGGCTTCCTCTGCAGTGGGAGGTTTACCGATGGTGTGGAGACCACAGGGCAGCAGACGGCTCTCGATCTCCATCAACTGGCGGTAGACGGCACCGACCAAGGCATCGCGCCCTTCCAGATCGATGGAAGAGGCATCATCTTCGGGGAGGTCGACATCCTTATCGAGGTTGCACTGACGCGCCGTCTCAATGATGGTGTTGACGATTTGAACGCCGCGGCCACCTTCACGCAGCTGTTGGTAGGAACCAACAAGCTCACCCAGCTCCTTCAGTCCCCTGTAGAGGCCTGCATTCTCAGCCGGTGGGGTGAGGTAGCTGATGGTCGAAGCGTAGCCACGACGCTTGGCGATGGTGGCTTCCGAGGGGTTATTGGCGGCGTAGTAATAGAGGTTGGGGAGGGCACCGATCAAGGAATCGGGGTAGCAGGTTTCACTCATGCCCATCTGCTTGCCGGGCATGAACTCCAGGGAGCCATGGGTGCCGAAGTGGAGCACCGCATCGGCCTTCCAGATCTTCTGCAGATAGGTGTAGTAGGCAGCAAAACCATGGTGGGGGCTTGCACTACGGGAGTAGAGCAAGCGCATGGGGTCGCCTTCGTAGCCGAAGGTGGGCTGAACGCCGACAAAGACATTGCCGAAGTGGCGACCGAAGACCAGCAAATTTTGGCCATCGCTGTTGAGATTGCCGGGAGGCTTTCCCCAGTTCTCTTCAAGCCTCTCGGAGTAAGGGGTCAGGCGCTCGTACTCCTCAACGCTCATCCGATGGGCAATGGAAAGCTCCGGCGAGCCCTGCATGGCATCGGCGTCATTGATCACTGCCTCAAGCAGCTCACGAGGCGTCGAAGGCAAGCCCTGCACGTCGTAGCCCTTCGCCTTCATCTCCTGCATCACCCGATGGATGGAACCAAAGACGTCGAGATAGGCCGCCGTTCCGACATTGCCCTTGTCGGGAGGGAAGCTGAACACCGTGATCGCCAGCTTCTTATCGATGCGGGGCTTGATCCGTAGCGATGACCAACGAATCGCGCGCTCAGCGATGGCATCAACACGATCTTGGAGGGTATGCGCCTTGCCGGTGGCATCGTCTCGGCCGGAGAGAACGATCGGCTCGATCGCGCCATCCAATTCAGGGATGGCGATTTGCAGGGCCACCTGCACAGGGTGAAGGCCGAGGTCGCTCTGTTCCCACTCCTGGGTGGTTTGGAACACAAGAGGAAGCGCGACCATATAAGGACGATTGAGCTTCTTCAGTGACTCAATGGCTTTCGGGTGATCCTGGCGAGCAGGCCCTCCGACCAGTGCAAAGCCCGTGAGGGAGACGATCCCATCCACCAAGGGCTGGTCGGGATTCAGGGGGTCGAAGAAGAAGGCGTTGACCGGCTTGGAGAAATCGAGACCACCGCAGAAGATCGGGAGGACTCGCGCACCGCGAAACTCCAGTTCCTGAATGATGGCGACGTAGTGGGCATCGTCACCGGTGACGATGTGGCTGCGCTGCAACACCAGACCAATCACGGGCCCCTTAAGGGCTTTCTCAGAGAGATCCGTACGACTTGACGTCCAGTTCAGATACTCCTTGAGGTCCTCAAACATCGAAGGGGCAAGGGGGTGCCAAATGCCAAGGTCAGGGAAGACCTCGGGCTCCGCCACCTCCATCGCTGGACGTTCATCTCCTTCCGCTGCAGGAAAGACATACTTGTCCGCCAGCATCAGCAAGAAATTGCGCAGGTTGTCGGGCGTCCCCCCCAACCAGTACTGAAAGCTCAGCATGAAGCTGCGGGCATCCTGCGCTTTTTCAACCGGCAGGTACTTGAGAACGGTGGGCAGCGTGTTCAGCAGCTTGAGCATGGCGTCTTGGAAACCGGCGCCTCCGGCTTCCTTCCGCTTCTTCATGAAGCCAGCAATGGCGCTCTTGCTCTGACCGAGCTGCGCCATGGAGAAGCTGCCCAGCTTGTTGAGCCGCATCACCTCGGGCATGGACGGGAAGACCACCGCTGCTTTCAGGCGATCTCGGTGAGGCGCCACTGCATCAACAACCTTTTGTGCCAGGTCCTCGATGAAGATCAGCGAGGCGATAAACACATCCGCCTCGGCCACGTCTGCGCAGAACCCGGCGTAGTTGTCCTCGTCTCGCAGTTCCTCGATTAAGTAGCCGCTCAGCTCGATTCCGAGATCACCACCAGAGGCGTTAAGCGCAGTAGCTGCCTGGGTTAGGGCGTTTTGATACTGGGGCTCGAGCACCACATAAACCGCCTTCATCACGGATTTGTGGTTCTGACCCTCCACAGGAGCAACGCGGCGATCGGCGGAGCGGACCTGTGTGAACATCAGCGCTTTGAGCAATGTGAAGAACCTTACGGTGACCGCCCCTTGGGCGCGAGGATTTTGGATCGGCCGTTACACGAGCCGCCCCATAGGCTTTGAAGCGTCTGCTGCGCTTTCATGACCGCTCCTATTCCCGTCGTTGTCGCCGGCGCCCTGGGGCGCATGGGAGCCGAAGTCATCAAGGCTGTGGTGGGAGCCCAGGACTGCAGCCTGGCTGGAGCGATCGACAACACTCCTGGCAAAGAAGGCGTGGATGTTGGGCTGGAATTGGGATTGGGCGAGCTGGAGGTGGCCGTCACAGCCGATTTCGAAGGTTGTCTTTGTGCTGTGAGCCAGTCGGTACGAAACAGCGGCAGCGGTGCCGTCCTGGTGGACTTCACCCACCCCTCGGTTGTGTACGAGCACACCAGGGCAGCGATTGCCTATGGCGTTCATCCCGTGATCGGCACAACCGGGTTATCCCCTGAGCAACTCAACGACCTCACCGAGTTTTCCTCGAAAGCGTCCGTGGGTGGAGCCGTGATTCCCAACTTTTCTGTGGGCATGGTGCTATTGCAGCAAGCGGCAGCAGCCGCGGCGCGGTTTTACGACCACGCAGAACTGACGGAGTTGCATCACAACCGCAAGGCGGATGCACCCAGCGGCACTTGCATCAAAACCGCTGAGCTGATGGAAGAACTCGGCAAAACGTTCAATCCGGACGAGGTGGAGGAGCACGAGTCCCTGGCGGGTTGCCGCGGCGGGCAACGAGATAGTGGCCTGCGGCTTCACTCCGTACGCCTGCCGGGGCTAGTGGCGCATCAGGAGGTCATGTTCGGCGCCCCCGGGGAGACCTACACCCTCCGTCACGACACGATCGATCGTTCTGCCTACATGCCAGGTGTGCTGCTCACGGTGCGCAAAGTGGGGAGCCTGAGCAGCCTTGTTTATGGCCTCGAGCGTCTGATCTGAGGGCGACACCATGCTCATTCCCCTCCGTCCCGGTGAACTGCAACGCCTGATTCCAGCCGTTGCAACCGGCAACCAATTCCGCTTCTCCCTCGGCAAGCCGCGGGAGGTGCTGCAACGCCTGATGGTCGCCGCCATCGGCGGGGTGATCACCCTGCTGATCAGTCAGAGCCAGATGTCCAGCCGCTGGGGCCCCTTCTGGCTGGTGACAGGCGTGGTGTTTCTGCTTTACGTGCTCTGGGGACCGATCCTGCAGGCAGGTCAACGCAATGCCACCCTGCGTCGCTATCCGGCGGCAGCCCTCTTCGAAGGAGAGGTGGCAGACGTGATTACCCGAGAGCGCATCGAGAACCGCCACGAACAGGCCGATAGCCGCGGCCGGCTTGAACTTGTTGAGAACCGACGCACCTGGATGCTTCTTGAACTCGAGGACGAGGAGGGTTATCTCGGTCGTGTGGCTTTTCCGATGGACAAAAAACATCAATCGATTCGCCGCGGCAGCCTGATCCGCTGTCTGGTGCTGAGTGAGCGCAAGGATTTCTCAAAAATCGGTGCTCTCAGCGATGCCTGGCTGCCTGGCTTGAAGATGTGGGTGGGTGAATACCCCTTCTTGTTGAGACCCGCCTTTGAAGAGCTGTGCCAGCTCCGGATCAACCGTCGTTAAAACGGCCGAAAAGCAAGCATCAGTGAATATTTCTTAAAGTTGGTTTACACTTCGTAGCAATTCATCAGTGGTCCCCATGTCCCAGGCCCCCTCCTCCAATGCTGCGGTCATCCGTGGTGCAACTGTCACAACGGAAGACGGTGGCCGTCTCAACGCCTTTGCATCCGAACCCCGCATGGAAGTTGTTGAAGCTGAACAAGGCTGGGGCTTCCATGACCGCGCCGAGAAGCTGAACGGCCGCATGGCCATGCTCGGCTTCATTTCCCTGCTGGCCACTGAGTTGGCACTGGGCGGAGAATCCTTCGTTCACGGGCTGCTCGGCCTGGGTTGATCCTCTCGCGCTCCGGAGGGATGGCTGGCCAGACTTGATGAATGGCTCCATCCCTTCCTGAAATACGCGTTCTGGGTGCTGGTCCAACCGGTGCCCTCACAGCACTAGCCCTCGGCCTCAATGATCAGCGTGTGGTCCTATTTGACCCGTTGACAGCTTCCGAACTTCAAGCAAGAAGCCGGGCCTACGCAATCACACATTCCAGTCGTCGGCTGCTGACCAGCCTCGGGCTCTGGGAGGACCTCTCCGATGCCTTGGTGCCCTTCCGAGAACTGGATTTACGGGACGGTGCCACGAATTCTCAGGTCCTGTTCAGCCAGGCCGATCTCGCTGCCGCCAACAGGAACCACGATGGGATTGGGTGGATCCTGGATCACCGTCCATTGATGGAGCTGTTGCTGGCCCGACTGGAGGGCCACAACAACGTTGAATTGCATCTGGCAGAACCATGCCCTGACCCAAGCTCAGATGCCCTGGTCGTTGCGGCTGATGGACCTGCTTCCCCCACCCGAGAAGCCTGGGGAATCCGTCACTGGCAGATGCGCTATCGCCAGGGTTGTCTCACTGCCAAGGTCGTTCTGCGGGGGCTCGCCCACGACAGGGCCTGTGAGTTGTTTCGGCCGGAAGGACCGTTCGCTGTTCTGCCTTTGGGGCAGGGAAGCTTCCAGGTTGTGTGGAGCGCACCCTGGCAGCGTTGCCAACAGCGCAGCACGCTGAAGCGCAGTCAGTTTCTGGATCAGCTGGCTGCCGTTCTTCCCCCCGGAATTGAGCCAGATCGTTTGCTCGATCAACCCAGAGCTTTCCCTCAACAATGGCTGCTAGCCCGACGCTTTCACCGCGGTCGAGGCGTGCTGATCGGAGAAGCCGCTCACCGCTGCCATCCCGTAGGAGGCCAGGGGCTCAATCTGTGCTGGCGCGATGTTGATGGTCTTCTGTGCGCCGTGCAACGGGGCGGCAGCGCCGCAACGATCGCGAGGAACTACGGGATGAGCCGCTGGCTAGATGTGCTCCAAGTGGGTTTGGCGACTGATCTTCTAGTGCGTGTTTTTTCCAACCGCCAACCGCTGCTGTTGCCGCTGCGGCGCTTGGCTCTGCAGCTGCTGAAACAGTTTTCTGGTCTGCGCAGACTCAGCCTGCGGGCCATGAGTGACGGCCCCATGCAGCTTTGGCAGGCGTTGCCAAACTGACAGCAGCGCCGGTCAAGACCATGGTGTTGTGCAGCCATCGGCAACCCCCACCAGCCGACTCCCTGCTGCAATTTCTTCAGCGTCGGCTGGGACTGAGCCCCAGTGCCCTTGAACTGGGGCAACGCCAGGCGGAACTGGAACAGGCCCCCCTGCCGATCGTGCTTTGGAGCTTTGGCTTGTTGAGCTTGAACCAGCTCGAAGAGGTCCTCGACTGGCAGAACAGTCAGCCGTAACGCAACAACGCTTCCACGGGTTGACCTGCGGGCAACGCTTGGCGCCCACCAAGCCCCTCCAGCTCGATCACGAACGCGAAACCCACCAAGCAACCACCGGCCTGCCCCACAAGTTGTCCCGTCGCTGCAGCCGTTCCACCCGTGGCAAGCAGATCGTCCACCACAAGCACGCGAGGTGAATTCTCAAAAGCATCGGCTTGGATCTCTAGCCGATCGGTGCCGTACTCCAGGGCGTAATCCAGACCAACCACCTCACCGGGAAGCTTTCCGGGCTTCCGCACAGGCACGAAGCCAAGGCGTCGATCGCTGGCCAGAGGAGCCCCAAAAATGAAACCCCGGGATTCGATCCCCACGATCAAATCAGGCTTCACCTCATCGCACACCCGGCCCAGCTGCCGGATCACTTCAGCCATGGCCTCTGGTGATCGCAGAAGCGGGTTGATGTCTCGGAACAAAATTCCAGGCTTGGGAAAGTCGGGAATTGAGCGAATGTGCGACTGAAGATCCAAATCCAGGTGACGCAATGGCATGGCCCCTGGCATCATCGCAGCCATGACTGATGCTCGATCGTCCAGCATTCTCCAAGGGGGCGCACGGCTTAGCCGACGGGGCGTTGAGCGTCTCGATCTGCTGTTGCTGACCATCGAGGCTCTCGACCTCAATGGTGGCGAGGCGATGGTCTGGACCAGCCAGCAGATGGGCCTCCAGGCTCAATTCCCCAACCGGGTTGAGCTCTGGAAGCGGCGTTGTCACAACCCCCTGAGGCGCACCACCTGTCGGGACCAGCTCGACCCTGTCGATGCCGAATCCCTGATCTGCCTGGTCTGTGCCATGGCGGAGCGGCTGTATCCGATGCTCCACCAACTCCTGTCAAGCCGCGAGCCGGAACAGCTCACTCAACAGCGTTGGCAGTTATTCCACGAGCGTCTGCGGGACCTTATTGAGGAGCGAATGAATCTGCGGCGGGAAGCCGTGGTTCGCCTTCTCAAGATGGAGCCGGCGGGAGCTCTGCACCGTCAGCTGATCAGCACCCTGGCGTTCTGCGCAGGCCCAGGCGGAATCAATCGGCTCCGCGCCACTTTGCTCGATCCCACTCCTTAGGCCGACCATGTTGAAAACGACGTACCAATACGAACAAACGGCAGCACGACTTGTGGTGGAGGGCTTTCCAGATCTCTCCGCCGGCCAGTCCAGTGATGCGGTCGGAATCCTGTCGTCCTGGCGGCTGCAGTTGGTGGGAGCACCGGAACTGGAAGGCACCCGGGATCATCTCGAGGCCCTGATGGCAGCGGTGATGCCCTACGCCAGACATCGTTTATCTGGAGTGCAACGCCGCTTTGGCCAGGAGAGCGGTTTTGTGAGCATCGGGCCGGATCAGACAAACCATCTGCTGGAACTACGCAGCAGTCGAGAGGGCGTTGAGCCGCTGCAGCTCAAGCTCGATGACGCTGAATTAGCCGACCTGGTGCGCTGCCTCGATCAGTTGCGGATCGACTCCAGGGTCAAGCTGACCTGGACGTTTCCCGAGGACCGGCCCCTGCAGCGCCAGGAGATCGTCGATCGCATTCCTTTGCAAAAACGCCTAGGACCGCCACTTCTTGCTGGGGTCGCCCTGGCGTGCTCCATTGCGACCGCATGGCTGGTTCCGTTGCCTCAGGAGATCAAGGAGACGTCGCCAGCTGCAGCGCCCGAGGAGAAGCCGGAAACGCAGTCAGACCGTTGACGTGCAGGAAACACGCTTCAGAATCGCCGGAGTGACGGCACCCTGATCCGCACCAGGCCATGAACAAGGCACGCCGGAGCAGCAAACTCGATCAGCGGCGAGTCTTTCGGCCCCGGCGTCGGTTTCCCTACGGCCCCGTATTCCGTCAGTTGACGGTTGTTTTGCTGATGCTGGCTGCTGCTGCAGGCCTCGCCGTGCTGCTGCATCAGTTGCCCCAGCAGGTCGACATCATGCTGTTGCTCAGCGAAGCCATCGCTGATCTGATTCGCGGCGTTCAGCAACTGCTGGAAGCCATGCTCGGGCTCGCCGCCATCGTGCTGATCACTGCTATTGCGCTTCTGGCTGGCGTCCTTCTGCTTGGTGCTCTCTGGAGGTTGATTCGCATGATCCGACTGGTGGTGTCTCCCCCCCGTCATGGCCGACGCTGACGCGGAGCTAAGGAGCGCTGATGATTCCACAACTCCTGCAACGTCACGGTTCCGTCCCGATCACGATCCAAAACGTTGAAGTTGCGACTAATCCAGGGGATGCGTTGGGCTTCCCGTCGATCCAAGCCACGGTTCCGGTCGCGGTCGGCCTGGCTGAAATACTGCTTGAGCCTTGGCCCACTGGGTGATGAATCCTGGAGACCTAGATCCTCCAGCAGAAGATAGGAACGATTGTTCTGGCGTTTGAGCCGACGGCTCAGCCCACGGCGTCCCTGCAGTTCAGACGCATCCAGTCGACCATCACTGTTGACGTCCAAGCGGATGAACAATGTTTCCATCCTGGCGCTGTAAACACGCATGGTCTTGTTGCCCGGGCCAGCCTGCAGCGCCAAGGGACTCACCACGAATGCCAACGGCCCAAGCACACGGATGGCGGTCAGCGCATTCATGACGCCAGCCTATGGAGCTTGGGCATCTCTGACGATGACTGATGGATGACCGACGCCTGATCAGCTGTGACTGGGTCCTACCGGAAAGGGACAGAGGCTTAGCCACTGCATACCATCAGCCCAACCGCTGATGGACATGGCCAAGGACACCATGATCTGGGTGGTGGATGACGACCCGGAACTGAGAAAGATGGTCGGCGCATACCTGATGGATCAGGGATACGACGTGCGCAGTCTCTGCGATGTAAAGCAATTCGAGGCGCGTTTGGAGTGCCAACGCCCAGACCTGGTGGTGTTTGATCTGATGCTGCCTGGCGATAATGGCCTGACGGCGCTGCGGAGACTGCGGGATGCCGGAGATGATCTCCCTGTGGTGATGCTCACCGCCCGTGCCGACGGTGTTGATCGGATCATCGGCCTCGAGCAGGGCGCAGATGATTACATCGCCAAACCGTTCTTGCCTCGGGAACTCACGGCCCGGATCGAAGCCGTGTTGCGACGGCGCAACGCATTGCCTGCAGGAACACCGGTGGAAGGTGGAGAGTGCGTCGGTTTTGGCGACAACCAGCTGGATCTCTCCGCGCGCACGTTGCTGAAGAACAATCAACCGGTTGTAATCACCAGTGGTGAGTTCAGTCTTCTGGCCGCCTTTGTTCGCCACCCGCATCGGCCCCTCTCCCGAGAGCGCCTGATCGAACTCGCCAGAGGTCCCGGCAGCGACACCGATAGCCGCAGCATGGACGTTCAGGTGTCACGGGTGCGCAAGTTGGTGGAACCGGATCCAAGCCGGCCCCGCTACGTGCAGACGGTTTGGGGATATGGCTATGTCTTCGTGCCGGACGGCACGCCGAGATCCCGCTGAGATGCCCAGCCAACGGGGGGTAACACGTGGACTAGCCCGCTTCGGTGTCTGGGGTACGACACTTCTGGCCAGTTGGATGCTGGCACTGCTGGTGCTGCAGGTGCTGTTCGGGCGGCAACTGGAACGCATCCAGACCCTACAGCTGGGTCGAGATCTGGCGTTGAACGTGCGCCTCACCGAATTGACCCTGGAGCGTTATCCCCCCGCACTGATCAGCGAGCTCACCGGTCTGGAACTGCTGGTCAGCCACCAACCATCGAGCCCAACCAAGGAGACGCAGGGGATGGCCCAGCGGCGCCAGGAACTGCAACAGGTGCTCTGCTCTCGCCTGACGCACTGCCCTGAGCTCCGACCAGTCCCCAACAGGTCTGGAACGCCCGAGGTTTGGATTGAGCTGTTTTCTCCGTTGGAACCGGTCTGGCTGCGCACGCCCCTCCCGATGGCACGCGCCTGGCCGCCGCAACCGATGCTCCTGCTGCTGGCCCTGGTGAGTGCTGTCGTGATCACTGGGGTGCTCTACCTACTCCTTGATGTCGCCCGTCCGCTTCGAAAGCTCGAGGACGCGGTCTCCCGCGTGGGGGAGGAGAACGACCGCGATCCAGTCCCGGAGCAGGGGGCTCCAGAGGTTCGGCGAATCTCGCGACGCTTCAACGCCATGGTGCGTCGGCTCGCGGAAGCTCAGAGGGAGCGCGTCACGATGCTGACGGGCATCGCCCACGATCTGCGGGCACCTTTGACGCGCCTGCAGTTCCGTCTGTCGATGCCGGAGCTGAACGCAGATGAGCGAACCCGCTGCCAAAGCGATCTGGATGCACTCGAGCGGATCACAGGCCAGTTTCTGCTGTACGCCGGAGGCGGTGAACGCGAGGAGTATGTCGTCTGTCCGCTGGATCAGTGGCTGGCTGAAACGGTGGCTGGACAGCCCAACAACCAGCTGCAACTCCAACTCAGTTCCATCAGCGCGCGAATTCGACCGATTGCCCTGGGGCGCGCCGTGAGCAATCTGGTCGACAATGCATTCAGTTATGGCGCCACACCAGTTGTCGTTCGCCTACGAATGACGGGATCGAAGGTAGTGATTGAAGTCTGGGACCAGGGCCAGGGAATACCCAGCAGTGATTGGGAACGTGCTCTGCAACCCTTTCAACGCCTGGATTCGGCACGGGGACGGCAAGGCCATTGCGGCCTGGGGCTGGCCATCGTGAATCATGTGGTCCGCACCCACGAGGGAAAGATCAATTTCCGGCAAGGGAATGGTGACCCAGGACGATTTGGCGTCATCATCAATCTCCCCAGGCATGAGACGAAAAGCAGCGTAATTCCGTAAAAAATCGGCCCGGATCGTTCCCGCTGACGGCGTTCTTGCCAAAACAGAAGAAAGATCCAGCTCCAGCATGAGTCAGTCAAACGAGCATGACTTCACAGGTGTACTCGAGGCCATCGATCACTACAGCGATGGCGATATCGACCATCCACAGGAACTCATGGTGGAGCTACAAGAGGGCTTTTCCAACAAGCACAAACGGCTGAGCAAAAAGATCTACGAAAAGGAGCTGGCCAAACTCCAGACGGAACTGGTCAAGATGCAGTACTGGGTAAAAGCCACGGGCTTTCGCATGATCATCCTGTTTGAAGGACGGGATGCCGCAGGCAAGGGAGGATCGATCAAACGTCTGACGGAACCATTGAACCCAAGGGGCTGTCGGGTGGTTGCCCTAGGTACCCCGTCAGAGCATCAGAAAAGCCAATGGTATTTCCAGCGCTACGTCGAGCACTTCCCCGGTGCTGGAGAAATCGTCGTCTTCGATCGCAGCTGGTACAACCGGGCCGGGGTGGAAAAGGTTATGGGTTTTGCAACCAACAAACAAGTCGAGCAGTTCTATGTGTCCTGCCCCCGGTTTGAGCAAATGCTGGTGCAGGACGGAATTCTGCTGCTGAAATACTGGTTCTCCATCAACGATGACGAGCAGGAGAAGCGTTTCCAGGAACGCATTGATAACGAAGAGCGGCGCTGGAAAATGAGTCCGATGGACATCGAGTCACGCAATCGCTGGGTGGAGTATTCCAAGGCGAAAGACATCATGTTTTCCAAGACGCATATTCCAGAAGCACCTTGGTTCACCGTGGAAGCCAATGACAAACGTCGCGCTCGCCTGAATTGCCTAAGCCATATTCTCAGCAAGGTGCCCTATGAAGACATGACACCAGAACCGATCAAGATGCCAAAACGTCCAAAGCAAGGAGGCTATAAGCGACCTCCTTTCAACGAACAGTTCTTTGTTCCCAACCACTATCCCTACAAAGACTAAAGGGCTCTCCTTCGCAAAAGCAGAGCCCAAAAATATTTAATCCACATCCATACTCTTTCTTATAAAACAGCATTCGGATGCACAGGCGCCGTCGCATGTCGACAGCTTCTATACACCCGAGTGGCTTCACCAGACCCTGAAGTTCTCTCCCCAACAGGCCAGCGATGGAGCTTCTGGCTCAAGGCCAATCCAGCCATGCAAGGAACAATCACGCTGCAAACGGCTCCCATCAACAGCAGATGCGATGCACGCCTGGAAGGAAAGGGACCAAGCTTAAGTTCACCACTCATCAGCCCAGCCAACCTGGGAAACCAATGAGAGCTCCACCCGGTTTCACTGAGACAAAGCAACTGTCATCGAATAAAACCGAACTACATATCGACATACACCAATCTGCTGTCTGAAGCCCAAAGCCTCGTCAATAAACAATGAAGCAGAACAAATAGATCAGCAGCGACAAGCCAAACACCAACATTCCAACCGATGTCTTAATACGCATCCATTTCTTATCCCACTTATAGGGCGCCATCACCAAAATTGAAAACAACGTCAATCCGGCATACACAACCAAGGTGTGTTTTGGATGTTCCTTCGCAAGAATCATGCCGATCCCATGCCAAAAGAATGTCAGCATGGATGCATAGGATGAAATCGCTCCGAGGTTGTAGAGCAACTCTTTGTGTTTTCTAAGTTGCTCTCCAATCCAGTATTGAAGACGCATCGAGGAGCTCGAAGAGAGATACCTGAAATTTAGCGATCAAAAGTGTTGCCTCAACCCAGGAGAAATAACGTCACAGCATTGCGTGCTGATAGCCAATGAGCAGGCTTCACCCGAAGTGCTCACTGGGCTTGAGTCAAGACGTCAGCACGCTTTAAGGTATCGGACCATCCAGTCCTGCGGGTTTTGCTCGGTTCCTGGCAAGTCCTAATGCGATGTATCGCCAGTGCGCTCTTCCTATTGGCCCATGGCCTGCTGGTGCTTGAGCACATCGCGATTGGTACGGCACTCCACGGGATTGCTGAATTGTTTCTCGCTCCTTGGGCCCTGCGACATAAGGCCTGGGACATCATCGTGATCGGACTGATTTTTTGTGTCTTTGACCTGTGGGGAACCCTGCGTCTGACCGGCGCCCTCGTCTAAGAGCACCGCATCAATCAACGTTTCAAACGCTCAACCGCTGAGCCGCTGGGACCAAAAGCCAAAGAGCTGCCAAGACGACCAGAGAAACATCCCAAGAAACACCCAGTTCAGCCAAGCGGGACGGCGGTCGTTTTCAAACATCTCTAAGGGAAGCGAAGGCGACACCTGACGTTATCGGTGACGCGCATTAATGGCCATGGCGAAGGAGTTGAAGCAGCAGCAGGCCTCCCATGCCGCCACATCCTCCTAAGAGCCAGGGAAGGCGAGCCTGCCGGGCGTCAGGCAATTCATCGCGAAACACCGCCATCAAAAGCCCTCCTCCCAGGAATGCCGTCGCCATGGCCAGGGTGAGCGCATCCACCGGATGAAACACCAAGGCGTGCAGAAGCCCCACCACAAGGGCGGCGCTTCCAATCCAACGATTACGACGGCGGAATCGCTGCGGATGGTGCGCCGCGGCGTAGCGGTCCGCCAACAGAACGTGGGCGCTGATCGCAACAGTGAACAAGACGCCGTAACCGATCCCAGTTGTGATGAGTGATGGCAGGGAATAGGCATAGAGATAGTTGATCGCCGCAAAGCTGAAGAGCTGCAACCACATCGCAAAAGGAGGTGCATCTTCCCTTTGCTTCATCACCACGTTCAGGCTGAAAACCACCAGGACACCCAAGAGGGCAACCAGGAACAGCAAAGCCTCCACCAGAGGTGTCGGCACATAATCGATGAGACCCCGAGCTTCCGAAAGTTCAGATCCCCCCGATGCCAACTCCGGCAGCAGATGGAGGAACACATAGGCCAAGCCAGCCCCACCTCCAACCGACGCCCAGCGTTGCTGATGCTGCTCTGGACGCGAGGCGACCCAACTGGCGAGCCAATGACAACTGCCGATCGCCAGCACGCAGAAAAAAGCGACCCCCCAGACCACTCAACGAAATCAGTTGCTCAAAGTCTGATCAGCAGCGGCCGAAACAGCATCACTTCGCCGAAGAGCTCCAATCGGCAGAGCGAAACGACACATTGGCACCACCACTCCGTTTTAAGTCGTGCATGCCCTCCAACTGGTTGTACACCGACAGCAGCTGCCGCCGCATGTGATCGGTATGGGGCAGATCAGCGATCAAACGCAGCACATCTTCCAGGGATCGCTTGGCGTCGATCACCAAACGACAATCAGGGCTGCCAGGCTCATCGCGCATCAGATCGGAAGCGAATCATTCCATTCAGCAGAAAATCCCGGCATTCGGGTGTCTGAATCCCTACCAATGCAGCGATATTCAGCAGAAATTCAGGGTTCACCACCACCTTCCCGTTCCATCACATCCCAAGGACGCTCGAGCGGAGGTTGCGCTGACCAGACCCCGAGCGCTGCAGAGGCCGCCTCCGTTTCAAGAACGGAATAATCCAGATCATCACAACGTCCAAGGAAGCCATCCCAGGCCACAACCGCACCTTGACGAATCAATGCAGCACCGAGATCATCCCCATCGATCAGGAGGCGTCCCACTAGGCGTCCGTACACATCGCGTGAGCGGAGCTCAAACAAAGCTTGGTCTCCGACCTTCACCAAGGCATTGATGGCCACCAATGCACGCGTTGACCATGGCGTCTGACTCCGTCGCGGAGCCTGGAGACAAGCCAGCCGAACCGCTCTCCCCTGACCATCCAACTCAACCAGCAGCTGCTGCGCGTTGCTGATGCTCAACACCCGAACCGGCTGCAACTCTGCGCGACTCTCAAGCGGCAGAGCCAAAGCCATCAACAGTGCTGCAGCAATCTTCTTCATCCTGGGGCATTTCGCACAGTCGGCAGTCTGAGGCTGCTGATCCATGACAACAACACCAGCAGTGACGATGCCCAGAGGCAGGCCTGCATGCCAGCGGCCTCCGTCTTCCCGAGCATGAACACCGCTCCAGAGAGCATGGTTCCCACCAGGCGCCCGGCAGCATTGGCCATGTAATAGAAACCCACGTTGAGACTGACACTCTCCGCATCGGTGTAGGCCAGCACCATGTAGGAGTGGATGGAAGAATTCATGGCGAACACCACCCCGAAGGCGGCAAGGCCGGCGGTGATAGCAACCTCCACATCAACCTCTCGCCAAAGCGCAATAGCGATCAAGGCCGGGATCGCCGTCAAAAGCACACTCCAGAACTGCACGGCGGACACGCCGGGCGGAGCGGTCTGACCCCAGAGTTTTCGGAGACCAGGAGCTGTTCCCTGGACGATGCCGTAACCGATCACCCAAAGGCCGAGGAAGCCACCGATCTCCCAGAAGCTCCACCCCAAGGAAGCCTCCAGAAACACCGGTAAGGCCACCACGAACCAAACATCACGGGCACCGAACAGAAAGAAGCGCGCCAGAGACAGCACATTGATGCCCTGGGATTTGGAGAACAGGGATGCAAACGCCGGTTTTGACTTCATCTTTCCGATCTCCCCCGGCAGCACCAGGGTCAGCAGGAAGGCGAGGGCAAGGCCCGCGGCCATCCAGCCCACGGCGGCGTTGAAGCCAAAAGCGGTGAGCAACACCCCACCCAGAAAGAAGCCCACACCCTTGAGGGCGTTCTTGGATCCCGTCAGGATCGCCACCCATTTGAACAGCTTTTGTTGCCCCTGCTGTTCATCCTCTGGGGTTTCGGGCACCACCGTTTTGATGGCACTTTTGGCGCTCATCTTGTTGAGATCTTTGGCGATGCCACTGATCGCCTGAGCCACCATCACATAAACCACGCTCAACAGCTTCGGCCACCCAGCTGTGACGGGGATCAGCATCAGCAGTGCAAAGATCTGGAGCAGCGTGCCCATCCAGAGGGTGAGCCGAAGCCCATAGCGGGCACCAATCCAACCGCCATACAGGTTGGTAACCACCCCGAAGAACTCATAAAAGAGGAACAGAGCGGCGATCTCGAGGGTGGTGTAGCCGAGCTGGTGGAAATGGAACACCACCAACATCCGCAGGGCACCATCGGTGAGTGTGAAGGCCCAATAGTTGGCAGTGACGATGCCGTATTGCTGCAGGGGGGAGAGCTTCATGCCTCGCTTTCCACCACGTGACAGGTGAGGTCGGCCATGCGGCAGCTATAGCCCCATTCGTTGTCGTACCAGGCGAATACTTTCAGCTGGTTGTCATCCACCACCATCGTCGACAGGGCATCGACAATCGAACTGCGGTTGTCGTTGGTGTAGTCGCAAGACACCAACGGGCGTTCCTCATACCCGAGGATTCCCTGCAGCGGACCATCCGCCGCAGCCTTGAAGGCAGCGTTCACCTGCTCCACCGTGACGTTCTGCTTGAGCTCGAACACCGCGTCGGTGAGGGACCCATTCAGCAGGGGAACGCGCACGGCATGGCCATTGAGCTTGCCCTTGAGCTCGGGAAAGATCATGGCGATCGCCTTGGCCGACCCGGTGGTGGTGGGGATCAGCGAGGTCAGTCCGGAACGTGCCCGGCGCAGATCACTTTTGAAGGAGTCGATCGGCACCTGGGTGTTGGTGATGTCATGAATGGTGGTGATCAGTCCGTGCTCGATCCCAAAGTTTTCGTGCACCACCTTCACCACCGGCGCCAGGCAGTTGGTGGTGCAGGAGGCGGCCGTCACCAATTTGTGCCGCGCCGGCTCATACAGCTGATGATTAATGCCATAAACAATGTTCAGCGCCTCCTCACCGGCAACAACGCCCTTCACCGGACAGGCCACCACCACACGCTTCAGGCCCACCTGCTCGAAATAGGGGTTGAGGGTCTCCGGCGTCTTGATCTTGCCGCTGGTTTCCAGCACCATCTCCACACCCCGATCGATCCAGGGAACAGCCGTGGGATCTTTTTCGCTGGACCAGGTGAGCTCGGATCCCTCCACAGTGAAACCATCGGCACTGCTGGCGATCCCCCGATCCCAACGACCATGGACGGAATCGAACTCCAGCAGGTGGGCCGCCGTTGCAGCGTCACCAGCGGGATCATTGACATGCACCAGTTCAATGCCAGGCCGACCCCAGAGAGCCCGAAACACCAGACGACCAATCCGCCCAAACCCGTTGATACCGATGCGCATAGCAACCCCACTGATCAATCAAATTATGTTGATCCAAACAGATCGGTGGATGCTGCTCCTGTGATGCAGAACACCCTCAATGTCGAGCAGTCGAGGCAGATGCTCAAAGCACTGGCCGACCCCATCCGCCTCAAGGTGATTCATGCTCTGGCACTTGGGGAACGATGCGTCTGTGATTTAACGGGAGATCTCAATCTCCCCCAGTCCAAACTCTCCTTTCACCTCAGGGTGCTTCGCGAAGCAGGGCTACTGACCGATCGGCAAAGTGGTCGCTGGATTTACTACCGGCTGCAACCGAATGCCCTTGCAGCGCTGGAGGCCTGGCTAGCCGATCTGCGCCTCCACTGCAGCCAAGACGCTGTTCCCTGTCAGGAATAACGATGGACCAACGGCTTTTTTTTCCGGCAACGGAACGCAATCGCAGGCCCATCGGGGATCTGCTGAGCCAGCTGCTGCCCGCTGCAGGAGCTGTGCTGGAGCTGGCCAGTGGTAGTGGAGAACATGCCGTCTGTTTTCAGCAGCGGTTCACGAATCTGCTCTGGCAGGCCAGCGATCCGAATCCAGACCATCGCGCCAGCATCGACGCCTGGATCCGCTATCAAGGCCTGAGCGATGTCATGCCAGCAGCCCTCAATCTTGATGTTGAGGAACGACCCTGGCCCCTCCCCCAAACCATTGGAGGGTCACTGATGGCTGTGGTTTGCATCAACCTGCTGCACATCAGTCCAGCCAACTGCACCAATGCGGTGCTCGAAGAATCTGCCGTGCTGCTGCCCAGCGGCGCCCCACTGATCATCTACGGCCCCTTCATGCGCAATGGCGCCCACACGAGCGCGAGCAATGCCGCCTTCGACAGATCGCTGAGGGAGCGGAACAACCAGTGGGGGTTGAGGGAGGTGAGCCTGATCACATCACTCGCCGCCAGCGCTGGTTTCAAAATCGACGACGTGGTGCCCATGCCCGCCAACAACCTGACTCTGGTGCTTCGCCGCCGTTGAGCGAAGAGGTTCTTGCCAGCTCCCACCAGGCACTACACAATTCAGCCTTAACAACGGCAGAAGGCATGGGTCTTGGTGAGCTCATGGTGAAAATCCTGATCGGCATCTCTGCCACCCTGGTCCTGTCTTTTCTGTGCAGGAAAATCTTTCCTCGCTTCACCAAGAGAAGCAAAACCAACTTCGACGACTTTGTCCTAAATGCCCTTGCAGATTCAATCATTCCGTTCGGAATTGTCGTCGTCCTGATCCTCACGCAAAAAGAACTTGGCCTGCCCATCAACGTTGAACGTGCCTACGACACAGCACTGAGACTTGTTGGAACAATCGTGCTGATCAGGTTTGTAAATCGTGTCGGCGCACGCTTTCTGACGGGGGTCGCCCGACGTTCGGGTGCAGAAGATCTTGAGCATTTGCTTCAAAGTCTTCTCCCACTGCTAAGAGCAGTGATCTGGGGCATCGGCACCATGGTGCTGCTGCAGAGCCTCGGTGTAAAGATGACCGTGATCTGGGGCTTGTTAAGCGCCGGCGGTATCGGCATTGGCTTGGCCTTAAAAGAGCCGGCCCAGGAATTGTTTGCCTACTTGATGATTCTTCTGGATAAGCCATTCACCGTTGGTCAATTCATCTCGGTGGGCTCAACATCAGCAACAGTGGAAAGAATCGGTGTTCGATCTACCCATCTGCGAAGCCTGCGTGGCGAACAAGTGGTGATGAGCAACTCAAGCCTCACAGGCTCAACCATCCTTAATTTCGCCGAAATGGCTCAACGCCGCATGATCTATTCGATTGGCGTCACCTACGACACAACTGTCGATCAAATGAAGGCCATCCCAACCATGATTCAAACCATCATCGATTCTCAGGAGCACAGCACCTTCAATCGCTGTCACTTCACCGAATTTGCTGATTCAAGTCTGAATTTTGAGCTTGTTTATTACATCGATACCCGAGACTTCACCACTGCATTAAATGATCAGCAAGCGATCAACCTCGGGATCATGGATGCATTTGCCCGAGCAGGCATTGAATTTGCCTTCCCAAGCCAGACGCTCTACTTGGAGGGAGATTCACTCACTGGCAAAGCGTCTTGATGGGTCGGGGCTGCCGAACGCCAGACAACACCACCAATCAACAAGGCCAACGCAGCCACAGCAGCCGTGAAAGGAATCAAGCGTCGCTGATCCGCACTTGTTCCGAGAGTGATCTGCTGGGAGATGTTGTCGCGCCGCGACGCCAAAAATGATCCCTGACGACAGCTGGTGCAGACCGTGTTGGAAATGCCTGCATTTTTCAACTTGAAGCCGTAACGGCCTGGAATCTCAACAGGTGTTCCGCAGCTGGAACAGGGGAGAGAAAAAACAGCCATCAGGAATCTGCCCTCTCCACAGGTCTATCACCCCGATTTCATTCCAGAGGGATGGCCCCATTGGCGCAGACAGCGCCCCAACAGAGACTGCGATCCGCCCTCCAGGAAGGTTGCACCTGCAGCCACGCCTGGTTCTGACCGACCCTCATCATCATCTGACCAGTTCCGTCATGGACGAATTCGACGCGCTGCTGATCCCAGGTCAACACCCAGCGCTGCCCCGGACTCGCAGCGACCATGCGGCATGGACTCCAGGCCTGCTGGCCGATCCGGCAGCGCATCGATGCCGCTGCAACGGACATGCCACCTGCTGAACTACCGATCATCAGTAGAGCAGCTGTCCAGAGCTTGATGTGAAACAGAGACACTCGCTGGGCAGCACGCTGGCGAAAGGGCTCCTCCTCACCATGCGAACGGGTAACAGTCGCGCCCGTGGGGGGCACCGGATCTCTTCAGGGTTTGGTGTCTGTCAGGATTCGATCAGACCAGTTGCTGATCGTGCCGCGTTTTCAAGCCCGCGTCCTTGTGCGTCTGCGCCCCTCTGTGCTCGATCCAGCCGGAGAAGCCGCGCGTGGTGCCGCTGAACGTCTTGGGGTGGAAGGCCTCAGCAAATTGCGGATCGGAAAAGCCGTGGAAATGGAGATAGAGGCCCCCGATGAAGCGGAGGCCCGCCGCAGGTTGGAATTGCTCAGTGATCGACTGCTGGCCAACCCAGTGATCGAGGACTGGAGTCTGGAGCTGAACCACTCATGAGCATCGGGGTCATCGTTTTTCCCGGCTCGAACTGTGATCGGGATGTGCAATGGGCAACGGAGGGATGCCTGGGCTTGAGCACACGCCGGGTCTGGCATGAAGAGACCGACCTGAGCAGTTTTGACGCCATCGTTCTGCCTGGAGGGTTCAGTTACGGCGACTATCTGCGTTGCGGTGCCATTGCCCGCTTCGCACCAGCCCTGCAATCGCTGATTGACTTTGCAGCCCGGGGCGGTCGCGTGCTCGGGATCTGCAACGGATTCCAGGTACTGACGGAACTTGGGCTGCTGCCCGGAGCACTGACCAGAAACCGGGATCTGCACTTCATCTGTGAGGACGCGCCCCTCAAGGTTGTGAGTCAGCGCTCGGCCTGGATGCAGGGGTACAGCGACGGGGGCGGAACGCTGACCTTGCCGATCGCCCACGGGGAAGGCCGTTATCAGTGCAGTGATGACACGTTGAAACAGCTTCAGGACGAAGACGCCATTGCCCTCAGCTACGGCAACAATCCCAATGGATCGGTCGCAGATATCGCCGGCATCACCAACCCCAGCGGCAACGTTTTGGGCTTGATGCCCCACCCGGAACGGGCCTGTGATCCTGCAACTGGAGGAACCGACGGCCGACGCATGCTGGAAGCCCTGCTGGGCTGATGCAGACCCGCCGGACGCTGCTGATCTCAGGGGCATCCACCATTGCATCCACTGTCGTCACGGCCCTGCTCTCCCCCCGGGCCATGAGCGCCCAGCGGAGGTTGGCACCCCTGAAACCTGGAGCACGCATCCGCGCCGTAAACCCCGGCACATGGATGGATCCAGACACCGATCTGAAACTCTTGCTCGAGCGCTGTGATGAACAGCACTGGCATCTGGAGATCCCAGCAACAGTCACCCGTCAATGGCGCTATTTCTCCGGAACCGACCGGGAGCGGAGCAGCGATCTGACGGCTGCCTGGAATGATCCAACAGTTGATGCAGTGCTGACCGTTGGAGGTGGCTGGGGGGCCGCCCGCCTGCTCGAAGCCGGATTCCGCTTTCCACGACACCCAAAATGGAGCCTTGGGTTCTCTGACACCAGCTCCCTGCTGCTGGCCCAATGGGCCGCCGGCCTGCCTGGGGGCATCCATGGATCCAGCGGCGGCACAGATGCGCAGTGGCAACGGACGGTGGATCTGCTCCGTGGACGTCCGGTGGAACCTCTGCAGGGAGAGCCAAGACGGCGGGGGATCGCTCGCGGCCCCTTGGTTGTCACCAATCTGACCGTGGCGACCCATCTGATCGGAACGCGCTGGCTTCCCTCCCTGAAGGGGGCCATTTTGGTGCTGGAAGACGTTGGAGAAGCGCCCTACCGGGTGGACCGAATGCTGACCCAATGGCGCAGCGCTGGCCTTTTGCAGCACTTAGCGGGGGTGGCCTGCGGTCGCTTCAGCTGGGCAAAAGACGACATCCTCCCCGGTGATTTCACCATGGAGGAGATCCTTGAGGAACGCCTGGGCGATCTTGGCATTCCCCTTGTGCTCAATCTGCCGGTGGGCCATGGTCGCCCCAACGAGGCTTTACCTCTGGGATCACAAGCACAACTGGATGGCCAGCGGGGCCTTCTCAGCCTGATTCCTTGATCTGTTGGCAAAACGCTGGTACTTCGCTGGCTTTGCCGCTAGCGATGGACCAGAGCAGCTGACCCTCGTGGCCGACCTCACCATCGCGAACACGGTGTCCGATCTGATCCAGGGTGATGTCCGCGAACATTTGCCGCTGGAGCGGATTCCCCTGCAGGGCGACGTGCTTGGGCTTGGGACCACAACCAGCATTGACAACGGAGAGCTGACCTTTCTGCAGGACAGCGCATCGACATCAGCCATCTGGCGCTGCGTTGCCCACGACGGCAGCATCATCAAACTCTCTCCTGGCGATGGGAGTGGTCACTTCCCTTATGTGTGCTTCACAAGGGATGCATCCACCCTGCGTCGCCCTGTGGCGATTGAATCGCTCGGCCCCACGGAGGAAGCGCCTCTGCAAAGACTGGTGGCAGAAGCAATCGCCCAGGGACAACGCTCCGGAACCCTTGAGTCGGCTCCCATCTACGGAGTGCGGATGCTGACCCACTGGCATGAACTCGTGATCACCGTGGCCTCCAAGCTCTGCATGGGTCAGCAGCGGCGCAACATGAAGGTCGCCGCCAGTGAAGCGGGATCATCAACCGCAGGTCAAAGCATCTACGACATGCTTCAGCACTACCGACTGGCGCCGCAACCTACAGAGGAAACCAACGATCCAATCCGCTATCTGGGACGCGCGATGCAGTGGGATTGCTGTGGCTTTTTTGACACCGAACCGGAGCTGGGGCGCGTCACCGTTCCTCAGCCAGGCGCCCACTTGCATCTACATGGATGCAGCACTGATCTGGCCTATGGAGGACATCTTCACCATGAACATGCTTCAACCAGACTCAAACAATTGGAACGCCTTTGGCTGTATCCACTCCAGACCCTCAGTGCCCTTGGAAGCGATATGGCCATTGAGGACTTGAGCTTCGACAACGGAATGCTTCGTTTTCGTGTTGTGAATGCAGGGGAAATGGACGTGAGCGACGTTGGCGTGGCCGTTGTGATTAATGACCGCTACAGCAGTCGTCGTTACATCAGGATCCCCTGGTTAAGTGCAGGCGACGATGAGGAATTCACCTTGTCGTTATCCCTCCCAAGCGGCAAGCAGCTGATCACAGTGATCGCAGATCCTGAGGAGATTGTGATCGAAGCAGAGAACCGTAGGAACAACAATCGATTGGACTTGGAAGTCCAGATTCCATGAGCTCTGACATCCATCATCCACAAAAAAAGGGGCCCCTAAGGGCCCCTGCTGGAGATTGATCTCTAAATCAGGCGGCGACAGCAGCCTTGGGATCGAGAGCACCCTTGGCGTACAGACCGGCGAAGTGGGTGATGCTCTGCTGCTGGATCTTGCTGGCATTGCCGGCAGCCCAGAACTGCTGGTAGCGGTCGAGGCAGACCTGCTTCATGTACTTCCGAGCCGGCTTGTTGAAGTGGCGGGGATCGAAGTTGGCAGGGTCAGCCATGGCTGCCTCACGCACAGCGGCGGTGAAGGCCAGACGGTTGTCGGTGTCGATGTTCACCTTGCGCACACCATTGCGGATGCCCTCCTGGATCTCTTCGACGGGAACGCCGTAGGTCTCGGGGATGGAACCACCGTGCTTGTTGATCATCTCCAGCCATTCCTGGGGAACGGAGGAGGAGCCATGCATCACCAGGTGGGTGTTGGGGATGGCTTTGTGGATCTCAGCGATGCGGCTGATGGCCAGCACTTCACCCGTGGGCTTGCGGGTGAACTTGTAAGCGCCGTGGCTGGTACCGATAGCGATAGCCAGAGCATCACACTTGGTCTTAGCGACGAAGTCAGCTGCCTCAGCAGGATCGGTGAGCAGCATGTCTTTGGACAGCTCTCCCTCGAAACCGTGACCGTCTTCGGCTTCACCCTTACCTGTTTCCAGGGAGCCCAGACAACCCAGCTCACCCTCAACGCTGACACCCACGGAGTGGGCGAAGTCCACAACCTGCTTGGTGACGTTGACGTTGTAGTCGTAACTGGCGGGAGTCTTGGCGTCGGCTTCCAGGGATCCGTCCATCATCACGGAGGTGAAACCGTTGATGGCAGCGGAGTAGCAGGTGTCAGGAGCGTTGCCATGGTCCTGGTGCATCACCACAGGGATGTGGGGATAGGTCTCGGTCGCGGCCAGGATCAGGTGACGCAGGAAGATTTCGCCGGCGTAGCTGCGGGCACCGCGGGACGCCTGGAGGATCACGGGGCTGTCGGTCTCGTCAGCCGCTTCCATGATGGCCTGGACCTGCTCGAGATTGTTCACGTTGAACGCAGGGATGCCATAGCCGTTTTCGGCGGCATGGTCGAGCAAAAGCCGAAGCGGAACGAGCGCCATAGGAAAAATCTGATACGGAACCTTGACGGAAAGACTCCGCCGGGCGACGACTTTACCTATTTGTGTTCAAATTGTCACCAAGCCCATCCAAACAAACGACAGGGCTTGGTGAAATTCGATTCAGTCTCAGTAGGTGTAACCGGCGACGAACAACTGTTCATCAGACGAAGGCTGAGAGCCAGCCACGTATTTGCCGAGTGAGGCTTCAGAGTTGGCTTGGGCCCTTGCAAACAGTGCTTTCTGACCAGCTTCGGTGTTAGTACCAGCCCAACCTTTGAGGCAAGAGTGCTGCAGAGCACGGCCATAGGAGAAACCGAGGTTCCACTTGGCCTTGCGCTCAATGCTGTTCATGTGGTTCAAGTACACCGAAGCAGCTTCCTCACTCAAGCCTCCGGACAGGAACACAATGCCGGGAACACTGGCAGGGACACTGCGCTCGAGGGTTCGCACCGTCATGGCCGCGACTTTTGCAGGGTCTGCCTTGTCTGGGCAGTCAGCGCCCTGAACCGTCATCGAGGGCTTCAGCAGGGTTCCTTCAAGCAAGACACCGTTGGCGTAGCAAGCGTGATACACCTCCTGAATGACGTGTTCCTGAATTCGAGCGGTGGTTTCGATGCTGTGGTTGCCATCCATCAGGATTTCGGGCTCCACGATGGGGACAAGGCCGGATTCCTGAACCGAGCGGGCATAGCGGGCCAAACCCCATGCATTTTCGCGAACAGAGAGGGCTGAAGGGCAGCCATCTGCCGTGATTTGCAGCACAGCACGCCACTTGGCGAAGCGAGCGCCCTGGGCGTAGTAGTCAGCAGCACGCTCGACCAACCCATCAAGACCAGTGCAGAGCGTCTCGACGGCGTTGGCACCACCCAGAGGCCTCAGGCCCATATCGACTTTGATGCCGGGAATAATTCCGAGCTTGCCCAGCTTGTTCACCATGGACTCGCCGTCAGCATGGTTTTGGAAGAGGGTCTCTTCGTAAAGAATGGCTCCGCTAATGAAATCTCCGAGCCCCGCTGTGGTGAAGAGCATCCCCCGATAAGCCTGTCGATTGGCTTCGGTGTTCTCCACTCCGATGGAGCCAAGACGCTTGCCGATGGTCTTGGTGGACTCATCAACAGCAAGAATTCCTTTGCCAGGTGAGGCGAGGGATTGTGCGGTTGCAATCAGTTCGGAGGAATAATCAGACAGTGCCATTTGACTTATCGGAATTGAGGGAGTCTCGGGGCCTCGAAGGACAACCTGGCCTCTCTCATTACGCATTTGAGTAATATTTGCTACGAGCTATTTGTATTTTTTGGTTTTTTGAGGGCGTGCGAGATTGGATCAGTTTTGCGCAGGTTGTGCGCATGGGTTGTGCGATTTCAGGCTTCAGATGCGCAGTGTTGCTGGACATCTCACCCTTTTGGATTGATCATCGTTCAATGCTCCTATTCAACAAAAAAGCTGGCTCTTTTCAGAGTCAGCCTTTTTTTCGAACCAAGCCTCAATCTTGAGCAGACCGGTTCACAGCTGAGATAGAGCCTGCCACTGATTGGGCAGGATTTTGGAAACTAATTCGAAGCCGCCATCACCGAGAGGCTTTGCAACGTATGCGACGCCCATGGGTGCGGGATAAATTCCATTGATTGGAACGATCGGCATCGTCACACCCTGGAAAGGGTCATCATGTCCAACGAGGAATGTATTTTCCCCGACTTCAGGCTTGGCGGACATCAAGGGAGCAACGCGCTTCGCATACTCTTTGTAATCCTCAGGAGTGCACTCAACACAAGGCAAGAAATTCAAATTTGAGTTCTTGGTATAGGTGCCGAAAGCCAACTCAGCTGTGTTGTACGCACGGCAGTAATCACTTGAGATGACCTCTCCTACAGGAATACCTACAGCCTTAATACCTTCACCAATTCTTTTAGCATCAGCCTTGCCTTCATCACTCAAGCGTCTCTGAGTGGTGCAATCCAAAAGATTCAGCTCAGGGCTGACCTGATCGCCCCAGTCCTTTGTGGTTTTGGCATGACGGATGTAGATAACATAACCGCCATCCCTGAGAGCACTGGCGAGATCTTTGCCCTCAACTTTGTTGACGAAATCTTGGTTGTTCTGTTCTCCAGAAAGGGTGGTGTCATTTTGCTCATAGGCTTCAACCTCACTGGTTTTTACATCAGGTTTTTCCTTGGATAAATCCTCGCCGACCGATCCAGAGGAGCATGCCGCCATCAGGAGAAGGGCAGCAATGCAAGTTACTTTTCTAAGCATTGATCAAAGAGCGATGTACTTATTAAAGCGATTGAAAAAATGCGAGACATTTTCAAAGACACGCCAAGGCGTCTCCGTTTATACAGGATTGAAATCAAGCGATTTTCTGGCCAGATCATCGTGGCGACAAACCCCTTTCACAGGCTTGCTGACTGTCCAGGCCCTAACCGATCCAACCAAGACGCTTACCAAGCGTCTTGGTTGAATTCATCAACAGCCAAGATCTCCTTCCCAGGAGCGGCAAGGGCTTGCGGTGTAGCCATCAGTTCCAAGGTGTAATCCACTAGAACCGTCGTATCGGTTCAAGCAACATCCATTTTTCAATCTGAACTGATAAAAAACACACGTGAGTTAAGCGCAGGCCTATAAATTAGGCCAAGAGATTGCATCATTTGAAGCGATCAAGTGTGAGAAAGCGATGCTTCAACCCGATCGCATACGTCGCGGCTCACCACTCCTTCAGCCAAGCCAGGAATCATCGGATTGCCGCTGCGAATGCTGTCAGCCCACCAACCCAACACTCTGGCAACGGGCGCAATCCGACCATCACTCCAGGTTTGTTTAAACGCGAGGTCCGCATCTAGAGGCACCTCCCTTAGGCCCTCACCCAACGGTGCGTGGTGAAGTTCGAATCCGTGCACATAGTCTTTCTGATTGCTGCTGCTGAGCACCAGGGACCCATCTGATCCAGTGATGTCGAGGCAGTACCCACGTCCGCAGCGGGACACCGAACTCAAGCTGACCTGGGCTGGCACCGGCACGTCCGATCGGCCTTGCCATTGCAGATTGGCCTGAATCAATGACACATCCGATGCATCAACAGAGGCCAAGCCCCCATTGGGATGAGGTCTCTGAGCAATCGACACGCTG
This sequence comes from Synechococcus sp. PH41509, assembly GCF_020514285.1. Classification (NCBI taxonomy): domain Bacteria; kingdom Bacillati; phylum Cyanobacteriota; class Cyanophyceae; order Synechococcales; family Synechococcaceae; genus Synechococcus; species Synechococcus sp. PH41509. The sequence continues at coordinate 268,480 of NZ_VTLD01000026.1, forward strand.
TTCAAGGCTTGAACAGACCCCAGGGGACCAACCAACCAGGCGAGCATGTCGAAGGCATGGGTTCCCAAAGCGCCAATCACACCGCCGCCTTGATCGGCCTGGGAATACCAATTCCAGCTGCGCCGGGGATCGGAACGGCTGCCCATCAACCAGTCGAGTTTGACCAGCCAGGGAGTACCAACAGCACCGGCCCGAAGCAGACGCTCCGCCTGCATGAACAAGGGGACGGCTCGATATTCGTAATCAACACCAACCGATAGAGCCCCTGCCATCGCGAGCCGCTGAAGCTCCCGGGCTTGATCGGCATGCAAGGCGATGGGCTTCTCCAACAAAAGATGCTTACCGGCCTCAAGGGCTCGACGAGCCAACTCGAAGCGCGGTGCAGGGGGCGTGGCTATCACAACTCCTTCGACTGCAGGATCCGCAAGCAGAGCGTCCCAGTCGCTGTATCCCTTCAGCCCATGCACGGCCGTGGCGTCATCCAGCCGCTCCTGACGTGGGTGCCAGAGGGCGACCGCCTTCAGATCGGGAGCTGCGGCAAGCGCCGGTAGGTGCACCTTCTCACCAAAGCCGAGACCGGCAATAGCAACACCAATGGGTTGTGGAGGCATCTCAGCTGGAGAGGGGTTCGGTGCAGACAGCCTCAATCACAGAGGTGATCAACCCGTCGTCCCCGGCAGGCTGCCATTGGGCACGAAACCGCGGCAAACCATTCACCTGCTTGTCGCGAAAGAGACCTTGCGCACAGTCCAGTTGCATCACATAAAGCTCACCAGCAGGCTGGTTGCCATCGTCAGTTGCCGCTGGTGTGAAGCGGCTCAGCACCGTTCGGAAGCCATCCCGATCGATGCGGACACTGCCGCGATCCCACCACTGCTGGCCAGCGTCGGTGGATGGAACCTCGATCCATTCGACAGGAGCGGCCAAGACGGGTGCAGCCCAGCAGATCAAACCCAGAATTAGGGCAAGTCCGAACCTGATCATGCGCTGGTGAGCTCCATCGGTTTGCAGCCATGCAGGCGCAACAGATTGGCCAGGGTGGAGCGCAGCTGGGTGCGTGGAACGATCGTGTCCACGAATCCGTGCTCCTGCAGATATTCAGCCGTCTGAAAATTGTCCGGCAACTTCTCGCGCAGGGTCTGCTCAATCACGCGACGCCCAGCAAAGCCAATCAGCGCTTTCGGCTCCGCAAGGATCAAGTCTCCCAACATGGCGAAACTGGCCGTCACCCCCCCGGTGGTGGGGTGGGTGAGCAAGGGCATGTAGAGCAGCTCGGCTTCGCGGTGGCGTTCCAGTGCTCCGGAGATCTTCGCCATCTGCATCAGGCTGAGCATCCCCTCCTGCATCCGGGCACCGCCGGACGCACAGACGATCAGAAGCGGCAGCTTTCGGGCTGTGGACTCCTCGATCAGACGGGTGATTTTTTCACCGACCACGGAGCCCATCGACCCACCCATGAAGCGAAAATCCATCGCCGCCAACCCCATGGGGATGCCTTCAACCCGGCACAGCCCCGTCACCACGCCATCCCGCAGCCCAGTCGAGGCCTGACTTTCCCGCAGTCGGTCGGCATAGGCGCGCCGGTCTTTGAATCCCAGTGGATCCACCGGTGCCAAATCAGCATTCAGCACCTGGAAGCTGTCGGGATCGGCAATCAGTGCAATGCGTTCAGCACTGTCGATCCGGTGGTGGTAGCCGCAATTAGCGCAAACACTTGCATTCAGCTTCAGGTCTTTGAGATAGACGACCTGACCGCACTCAGGACATTTGCTCCACAGACCATCGCCTTCATCGGGTTCCTGCTTGACATTGGCGACGAACTGACCCTTGCGGCGATCAGCAAACCAATCGAACAGAGACACACAGGGCTGTCAGCTCTCTCCATTAAAAGCTGCCCGGGGGAAGACCTTCCAGATGGCTCACAGCAGAGCGAACCACGCTCTGCAGCCCCAGGACGTGATCCATGTTCTGGGGCAATGTTTTTTCGTTTTTGAACCCGACAGATGCTGTCCTTAGCCTGCCGATAACGAGATTGAGCAACGTCAGGCATGAGCTCCCACACAGCTGCCATCAATACCCACTTATCCCTTGAATTCCAAGCCAGCCACACTTACCTGGCTATGTCGATCTGGCTGCGAGAAAAAGATCTGATCGGTTTTTCCAGCTACATGCTGAACAAAAGCGTTGAAGAGCGTGGACATGCCTCCAAGCTGATCTCGTATCTGGTGGACAGTGATTGCGAGGTCCAATTGCCGACGATTGAGTCACCGCAACGGGATTGGGATTCCGTCGAAGCACTCTTCGACATGGTTTACAGCATGGAGAAAGACGTCACACGCTCGATCAACGACATCTACAACCTCTCAGAGAAGCAAGGAGATCGCACCGCGACAGCCATGCTGGATTGGTTTATCGAAGAACAACTACAGGAAGAATCAGAAGCTCGTTTTGTGATCAAACGGTTGCGGCTGGCCGATTCGAACAGCGCAGCGCTGATTCTTCTGGATCAACAATTCCTCGATGGAACGCTGCTGGCCAATGTGAAAGCAGGCCGAGCCTTTGATTCCCAGGGAAGTAGCGCAGGAGCTTGAGCCCAGATCGGTTCAGCCACCCAGCAGCATCACCCATTCACTCCACCACCACAGCGGGCCCGTCAGCCAGACCAACCAGATGCCGAGAGCAATAAACGGACCGAAGGGGAAGGGTTCCTTAGGGCCAAGATGCCCACTCAAACGAGCTGCACCCCCAACAGCGGCACCCGACGCAATCGCAATGGCCATCGCGGCTGCGATACCCCCAAGTCCCAGCCATGCCCCACCCAGCGCAGCCAACTTGGCATCACCCAGGCCCAGCGCAGGTTGACCCAAAAGCCGTTCGGCCAGGGCACTGAGACCTTCCAACAGCAGCAAAGCCAGTACAGCTGCGATCAGATGGGTTGCAAGAACGGAGACCCCACCAACGCTGCTGACGAACAACCCCAGCACCACACCCCAGCGACACAGGGGCTCCGGCAACCAAAGGTGGTCCAGATCGATCAACACAAGAGGCAGCAGCAGGGCGATCAGAGGAAGACCAGCCCAGGGGAGCCAGAGATCGGGGAGCCCGGCACCAGCACCAGGCCACACCAATACAGCTGTCATCCATAAGCCGGCACTCAGGGCCTCCACCGCTGGATAGCGCCAGCTAATCCGGGCATGACAGTCGCGACATCGCCCTCTCAGCAGAAGCCAACCGAGCACCGGGAGATTGTCATACCAGCGGATGGAATGGCCACATTTGGGGCAGTGGCTGCCGGGAAACACCACCGATTCCTGACGAGGCAAGCGCCACACCACCACGTTGGTGAAGCTGCCGACGCAGGCGCCAAGCAAAACGATCCAAAGCCAGATCAACCCTTCCATCGGGTCCGGCCACGGCTCGTGCGGCCACGGATCAGATCGATCGCGATGAACTCTTCATCCGGCAGCAGGACGGGCGTCTCGAAGACCACCCGACCGTCGGGCTGCTGCGAATCAACAACAACCCCAAGAGGCTCATGCCCCGCAGGCGTGTTGGAGAGATAAGCGAAGTAGACCCGACGGGCTTGGGCAATCAGCGAACGGCTGTCAATGCGATCCCAGCGTGGAGCCGACGGAACACCCGAAGCTCCACGAATTTCGAAGGAGGGCGTTGACAAAGAAATAGAGCCCACCTGATCACTCAGATGGGCTCATTGTAGAGATGAATGTTGTATCGAGAAGCGATCAGCTGACCTTCTTCTTCTCTTCGATCATGCGGTGAATGATCGGAGTGAGGATTAGTTCCATTGCAAAGCCCATCTTGCCGCCGTTCACCACGATGCTGGTGGGGCTGGACATGAAGGAATCGTGGATCATGCTCAGCAGATAGCCAAAGTCGATTCCCCACTTCTCGCGAGCACCCTTGCGGAAGTGAATGATCACGAAACTTTCATCAGGCGTCGGGATATTCCGGCAGATGAAGGGGTTGGAGGTGTCCACCGTGGGAACCCTCTGGAAGTTGATGTCGGTCTGACTGAACTGGGGGCAGATGTGGTTGATGTAATCCGGCATCCGGCGCAGGATCGTGTCAACGATCGCTTCGGCGGAATAGCCGCGCTCAGCATTATCACGGTGGATCTTCTGAATCCACTCGAGGTTGGTGATCGGCACCACGCCCACCAGCAGGTCAGCCAGGGCCGAGACGTCGTATCCCTCTCCCTTCACGCCACCGTGAAGGCCTTCGTAGAACAAAACATCAGTGCCTGAGGGGATGTCTTCCCAAGGCGTGAACTGACCCGGCTCGAGGTTGACGCCGAGACGGGCGTTGTGTTCGGCAGCTTCTTCGGGGCTGTGCAGGTAGTAGCGCTTCTGACCGGCACCGGTCTCGCCATAGGTGCGGAATAGCTCCTCAAGCTTGTCGAACAAGTTGGCCTCAGGGCCGAAATGAGAAAAGTTTTCACCCTTGGCCAGGGCATCCGCCATGGCCTTTTTCATGGGCATCCGCTCGTAGCGGTGGTAGCTGTCGCCTTCCACCACTGCAGGGGTAATGCCCTCCCTCGCAAAGATGTGCTCGAAGGCGCGCTTGACGGTGCTGGTTCCAGCTCCGGAAGAACCGGTGACAGCGACAACCGGATGACGCTTCGACATCGACGCGGGGACTAGAGGCCCGGCGATCTTGCCAGATCAGGGCCCAATTACACCAATCCGAAGTTCAAAGAGCTTTGAGCAATTCCTCACCCATGGCGCGACAACCCAGTTGTGTGCAGCCTTCTGCCATCAAATCACCGGTACGAAATCCGCCGGCCAGAACGGCATCAACAGCGGCTTCAAGATCATTGGCAGCTGCACTCTGCTTTAAACCAGTGCGCAGCATCATCGCCGCCGAGAGCACCATGGCCATCGGATTGGCCTTGTCCTGACCAGCGATATCCGGGGCCGAACCGTGCACAGGCTCAAACAGTCCAGGCCCTGCGCTGCCGAGGGAGGCCGAAGGCAGCATGCCGATCGAACCGGTGAGCATCGCCGCCTCGTCGCTGAGAATGTCGCCGAAGAGGTTTCCCGTGAGCAGCACATCGAACTGACGGGGATCACGCACTAACTGCATCGCTGCGTTGTCCACGTACATGTGGCTCACATCAACACTGGCGTAAGCGTGCGCCAGGGCATCCACACGATCACGCCAGAGCTGGCTCACGTCGAGAACGTTCGCCTTGTCCACCGAGCACAGTCGTCCACGCCGCTCCTGGGCGATCTCAAAGGCCACCTTTGCGATCCGATCCACTTCCGAGGCGGAATAGGTCATGGTGTTGAAGCCACGCTCCTCTCCCTCGGTCTCGATGCGTCCCTTGGGCTGACCGAAGTAAATGCCACCGGTGAGTTCACGCACCACCATCAGATCCACACCCTCAATCACCTCCCGCTTGAGGCTGCTGGCATCAATGAGGGCCGGAACAATTTTGACCGGGCGAAGATTGGCGAACAGCTCCATGCCGGATCGCAAACCGAGCAGACCGGTTTCCGGACGCTTTTCGCGGGGAAGACTGTCGAAACGAGGGCTGCCGATGGCTGCCAGCAAGACAGCATCCGCTGACCGGCAGGCGTCCAGGGTGCTGGCGGGAAGTGGCTCACCGGTGGCATCAATGGCGCTGCCGCCGATGGGCTGTTCCTCGAAGCTCAGCGCAAAGCCATGGCGCTCACTGACGACCTCCAGCAGCTGTCGGGCGACAGCTGTGATCTCCGGGCCGATCCCATCACCTGGCAGAAGAACAACGCGGTGCTGAGCCATGACGGTGCTGTGCGGCAGGTCGACCGCTGAGGTTACTGAGGGGAGTCGCGTTTGAGCTCGCGCAAGGTCTTCGCCATCTCCGGCAGCTTGCTGAAGGCGGCAGAGCAACGCAACCAGAGACGATTCGGAATCGCGGGGTAACCGCTCACCACCTCACCGGGGGCCACCTCACCGTGAATGCCGCTCTTGGAGCTGGCAATGGCACGGTCGCCCACCACGGCTCGATTGGCAACACCCACCTGACCCGCCAGGATCACCCCCTGACCGATCCGGGCTCCTCCAGCAATTCCAACCTGGGATGCGAAGGCACAGCCAGGGCCTGTCGTCACGCCATGGCCGATCTGGACGAGGTTGTCGATCTTGGTGCCGGCACCAATCCGGGTCTCCCCCACCGACGGACGGTCGATGGTGCTCCCACAACCCACCTCAACGCCATCCTCGAGAACCACCTGACCGGTCTGCGGCATTTTTCGCCATCCCTTCGCCGTCGGCACGAAGCCGAACCCCTCGGAGCCGACAACCGCGTTGGAATTCACCACGCAACGCTTTCCGAGACGACTTCCAGGGTGCAGCACCGCATTGGCGTGCAGCTCACAGCCATCACCAACCACCACATCGTCGTAGATCACAACCCCGGGATGAAGGACGCAATCAGAGCCGACTCGACTCCCCTCGCCGATACACACCCGCGGGGCCACCGCCGAGCCGGGCCCCACCACTGCCCGTTCATCAATGACCGCCGAGGGATGAATTTCCGCCAACGGCCGGCGACGGGGATGCAACTGGTCGAGGGCTTCAGCAAAGGCCAGACGGGGGTCAGCGAAGACGGCAAAGGCAATGCCACGCTCAGAAGCAAGATCAATCAGGTCCTGTTGATCAGGCAGCAAAAGAGCGCCCGCTCCACTGGCGCCAAGCGCAGCAGTTAAGGCGTTGCCCTTCTCCAGGAAGCTGAGTTGCGAGGACGAGGCCTGGTCGAGCGAAGCGGCACCCTCCAGCCATGGATCCAACCCGTGCTGGCTCCAGCGCAAGCCTGCATCGCCGGTCTGCAGAACCTTGATCAGGGTGCTGAAACGCATGGCCGCCACGACAGTCGCGCGGATCGTAGTCGTGGTTAACGACTGCGCAGCACCAGAGCATCGCGATGCACCACCACCGGGGAAGCCTCACCAGGAGATACGGCGTTCATGGCGGCCCGCAGCTGGTCGCTGTCCATCGAGCAAAGGCCACGGCCCAAGTCCACACCGTTGGGGTCAAGCAACTGAACAGGCTGATTGGCAGCGAAGTCGCCCCGCACCGCCGTCACACCCACGAGCAGGAGGGACGCGCCACGGTGCTTTAGCGCATCACAGGCCCCAGCATCCAGCTGCAGTTCACCCTCAGGCCGGAGCACGTGGGCCAGCCAACTGCGTCGATTGCCGAGGGGTTCGGGGTGGGGATGGAACACCGTTCCACCTCGTTCCCCCTGCAGCAAGGCCTCCAAGCGGGAGGGATTGCGGCCATCGGCGAGCTGCACCGTGATGCCACTGGCGGTGGCGATTCGGGCTGCCGCCAGCTTCGTGGTCATGCCCCCGGTGCCCCAGCGCCCCCCGTCGCCGGCCCCCCGTTCCAACGAATCCAGCTCCCGAGGGTGGCGAACATCCGAGATCGGCTCGGCGTCGGCATCGACCCGGGGATCCGATGAGTACAGCCGATCAACATCCGTCAGCAAGATCAGTTGCTGCGCTTCAACGGCTGCGGCGACCAGGGCCGACAAGGTGTCGTTATCGCCGAAACGCAACTCCGCCGTCGACAAGGCATCGTTCTCGTTGATCACCGGCAGAACCCCCCAGCTCAGCAACTGCCTCAAGGTGCCTGAAGCATTCTGATAACGACGTCGATCCGCCAGATCAGAGCGGGTCAGCAGCACCTGCGCCACCGAACGACCATGACGGGCCATGGCGCGTTCATAGAGAGCCATCAGCGCGCCCTGGCCGATGGCCGCAGCCGCCTGCAGGGCGACAACCGTGTCCGGTCGGCTGGACATGGCCAGCTTCTGACATCCCAGCCCGACGGCACCACTGGTGACCAGCACCACTTGATCCCCACGGGCCATGGCCGCTGCGAAGCAACGGGCGTAGCCCTCAATGGTTGCGGCAGTCTCACCCCTCAGGAGGCTGGTGCCGATTTTCACGACCCACAGGGTCATGCTGAAGGCGCCCCCATCCAACGCGCCAAGGCGCGTTCAAGCCGCTGTACACGGTCATGGCGACAGGGCTTGCCGTCATCCCGAACGGGTCGGACCAACACCGTGTAGAGCCCCATGCGGTTGCCGCAGAGCACATCTGTGAACAGGCGGTCACCGATCATTGCGATCGCGGTCGGTGGCACCGCGAGATCGCGAACAACGAAGCGCAGTGCTCCACGGCGCGGCTTTCCAGCCCCGGAGGTGAAGCTGACCCCCAGCTGATCGGCCACTGCGGCGATCCGATCGCGGGAGGGGTTGTTACTGAACAGGTGCAATTGCATGCGGCGGCCTGCATCGACCAACCAGTCGTGTACCGGGCCCGGGAGATTCACATCACGACCGGGCAGAAGGGTGCGATCGACGTCAATAACCGCGGCCCGCAGACCATGGGCAGTGAGGTGGGGCAGCGAGAGCTGGGCAATGGTGAGCCGTGGATCCCAATCAGGAGTCAACCAGTGCTGTCCCGTTAATCCGGCCATTCACGCTCCTCCAGTTCGGCCTCAATCAAAGGTTGAACACGATCCAGCTCATCGTCGCTCAGCAGCACCGCCTGGCCGTCCACCATCCGCACCAGAACGAGGAACGGGTCGAGCGGAATGTAGAGGCCGTATTCCTCCGCTTCGACCATGAAGCTCACCAACAGCTCAAAGGTCTCGGCGTCCTCGTCAACGTCGTCGTCCTCTTCCAGCTCATCGAGATCATCTTGATCCGGCTCATCCAATTCACCACTCACCGTGAGGGTGATCGCCGATCGCACCAAGACCAGGTCGTGCTCCTGGAGCACCACATCAGCCACCGAAAGAATCGGCTCACTGCTGGCGACTTCCGTGATCGGAACCGGCTCAGCATCGTCATTGAGCCGAAACAGGGAAACCGGCGTGTCAACCGGTGACAGCAAGGCGTAATCCTGCCCCTCGAGGGGAATCAGATGTTCCAGGAAACACAGCAGGTCATGGCCCTCGCGATCGCGGACCAGCAGGGTGGGGTGATCGCTGCTCTTTCCGGGTCCCGACTCAGACATCGACGCGACTCTGACTGGGCTCAGGATCCACCATCGGCCGCCCCGGCGCCCGACCTTGAAGCACTCTGTTGGGACGGTTTGAGCTCCGGACCCTCCGCCAGCCATTGCTCCAGCAGCAGGGCAGCGGCAGCACTGTCCAGACGTCCGCTGCGGTCCCCCGTCAGCCCGAATTGTTCCCCGGCTGCCCAGGTGCTGCTGTGCTCATTCACCCAAGCCAGGGGCAGGTCGAGGGCAATGGCCAGTCGGAGGCCGTAGCGCCGACAGTGTTCCGCCTGGGCCGTGGGCTGGCCCGCAGCATCCAGGGGCAATCCGACCACGAGACCCTGCACCGAACGTTGACGGCAATGGGCACGCAGAACGATCAGATCGGCATCAAACCGACCTCGACGCAGGGCAGCGAGGGGCGTCACGCTGATGCCGAGAGCATCGCAACCGGCCAGACCGATGCGCCGCCGGCCCACATCCAGACTGAGGATCGAACAGGGTCGCGGCCGCATCAACGCCGATCGCCAAGGCTTGGTGTGGGAAGGGGTGTGCCCTGGGGCCGCAGACGACCCAGCACCTGATCCAGCGATCGCGTCAGCTGCAGGTTGCGCTGGGGTGACTGACGACGCCACATGCTGCGTCCCAGCAACAGCTGCTCATCACCGCGGGGCCAACCCTCTGTCTCCAGAATCTTGCTGAGGGGTGCATCGTCAAAAGCCGTGAGCAGCCCGCTGGGGCGACCGCGTTGAAGGATCCCGTTCAAGACGCTGGGAAGGGCCTGATCCAGCCGTGGATCCCAGGCCATGTCCCGCATCAGCTCCACAAGACCGGCCTCTCCTGCATCGGGGAGTCGAATGCAGCCCGCCAGAACAGCGTCTCCCGCCATAAGCACGCCGCACCCTGGCCCATGCCGATCCAACAGATCTAGCCAATGACGGTCTGTGATCTGTCGGAGATGGCTGTAGCTGCCGCCCTGCTCGATGGGCCAAAGCAACTGGGCTGTGCGACGGTTGAGAGCTGCCCAGCGCAGACCCGCGGGCAACTGATCGGTGCTCTTCCGTTCAGCATCTGTGCTCGGTGGATGCCAGCACTGGTAGGGGCGAAGCGGTTGAAAGCCGAGTTCCCGCAACAGAGCTATGGCCTCGGCATCCGTTGCAGGGCAACGGATCACCCAACTGCAGATCTGGGCCGTCCAGGAGTGCAGGGCCTGCTGAAGCAGGGCCTGCTGAACCATCCGATGACTGTGAACATCAACCGGGCCAAGCAGCTCCGGCAATTGGAGGATCCAGCAGCTGCCACGACGGTTGAACGGCCGGGCAACAACGCTGGCCACTGGGCGGTCACCATCGAGGGCCAGCAAGCAACGCGGCGAGCGACTGGGGAGCAGATCAGGGAAGCGCTGCTCCACTGAAGAGAGCCATTCACCGATCAAAAAGCCCTGAAAACGCGACAGCTGATCAACCGGCGCATCTTGAACCCACCGCGCCAGATGGGCCGGATTAAGAGGCTCAATGCGAATTGAGGTTGTCTTGGGCTCTGTCACCGGACACCCTCCAACCCCAACTGATCACAATGTATCGCTCATTCCAGCCCTGGCCGCACCAACACCAGTGGGGTGCGCTCATTGGCATTTCCAGCGGGGTTGGGACGCAGGGCCCTCCCCAGCAATCCCTCGTCACAACCGGGACTGGAGGCCAGAACCTTCACGCGGCCGAGGTCGTTGACGTCCACGATGGCGACGTCAACACCGAGTTCGGCAGAGGCATCACGACAGAACTGCTCGGCACGGGATGGACCGAGAACAATGGTTTGGTCATAAGGGGGCGTGGTTCCTGTGATGTCATCAATCAAACGGGCCTGATCACCAGCAAGGCGATAGAACCCTCCGGAAATACCAACCAGCTTCATCAACAGCCCCCCCAGCAAGGCAGCAAGAACCCGGGTCGGCCCCACCAGATCGATCAACGTCTGCATCCCGCAAGCTGTCGCCAGGCTGCTGGTGGGGTGGAACACCCGGCAAGCCAGACGCGCGACCATTCCAGGCTCGACTTCACTGGGGTGGCGGTATCGCCCCTGGATCACCGCAACGGGGGTCTCCCCGATAGTGAGGATGTCACCGGGCTGAATCAGGTCAGCGGCATAGGTGCGCAAGACCGCAATGGCATCATCCAGCGGACCGAGCAAGTGGGTTCGAAGCGGCAGTACACGGCACCCGTCTCCTTCTCTGAAGCGGGCTTGATCGGGCTGCAGTGGTTCAGGACGCCGAAGTGGAACCAGCACACCCTGACGGCGCTGCAACCGACCAAATGGTCCGTAATTCAGCCAGTGAGCATCAACCCAGAGGCTGTCGACCCGAGCGGAGGGAGAAGGACCGGTGATCTCGATCGAGACCTTGGCGCGTGTGCTCTTACGGCCCTTGACGATGTAAGCCGGCCAGTAGCCATCTTCCCTGGTTTCCTCATCGGGATGGTCAGCAATGATCCGCGTTTTGACCTCCAGACCGGCGGGGTCTGACGAGCCCAGAAGCACGGGTTCGACCCGCAGTTCCGGCACAAAAACCTCCATCCGTGGATGGGGGTTGCTGATCTCCAGCACACCTTCAACGCGGAGACGGCCGCCCAGTTCGTCCACGCGCCAGTCCAGGGGAGTCATCCGCAACGGAGACGCTGGCCGGAGACGATGACGGAGCTCAAGCCAGGCCACACCAAGTCCAAGGCCAAGCGGAGCAAACAGCAGCGACACAGTGGATCCGGCTCAACGACCGGGACAATTGGGCGGCAGCGTAGGCGGCGTGGCTGTGGGAGTCTCAGTTCGCCGTGACTTCGATGTTCACTTCGTTGAAACTGCCTTCCTGATCAATTCGGCCCAAATCAGGAGCCGGAAGTCCGGTGGATGCGCTGATGGCTTTATTGATCACCCCCAGAGGGACCTGGCCGTTCTGATCGAAGACAACCCGGCCATCCGTGCCAATCACGACCACTTGAGGAATAGCTCCGGACCAGTAGGTGGCGGGGTCACCCGCCCCAAGCGCTTCTCGTCCCTGAAGCGGGTCGGTTGGGAGAGGCAGCAAATCGATGTTGCGTCCCCAAAGCCGTTGCAGCTCCGACACCACCGGGGCGAAGCGTTTGCTGACGGCGCTGTCGTCGAGGTAATAAACAATCACAGCTGTCCGTCCCTCCGCGAGGGAGTCCTCCAGGGTGTTGGGAGGAGGAACCAAAGAGCCGTTGCCGGCATAAAGGGCATAGATGTTGCCGTCGTAGCTGTCGCTGTTCAACAGAGCGGACGCTGGGGCGACATGGAGCAGCAGCGCGATCGACACGGTGATCAGACAGCGCACCAAAGCAAGCATCAAGCCGAAGCAGCGGATCGCCATTGTGGACCCGGAGCCCTAACTGCGGCCGAGGCTGCGACCCATTCCCTGGGCAATGCCACGCCCAACAAGTCCGATGGCCCGGCCCAGCACCTGGGTTAGAAGGATCACGGCAAGATCGCCAATTCGACGCACCACGGCCTGCACCTGCGGTGCGAGGGCATCCCTGGCCTCCAACAGCAACGCCACCTGTCGCTGCCACCAACCGAGCTGATTCAACTCGTTGTCACGGGGCTCCATCAGCAGCAGCGGTTCGATGCGACCAGCCCGAAGCTGAAACAAGGTGCGCTGACTCTCATAAAGCTGGATCGGGCGCTCGACCCAGTCGGCCCAACGCAGCTGGGTGTTCAAGCGATTTCTGAGGCGATCGAGTTCTCGAGTCGCCAGGAGCGGATCGCGCAGGAGATAACGACGCAGCTCAGGCCAGTCACCACAAGCATCGAGGAGTTCTGCCCCAATCAGTTCAGCCGTTCTGACCAGCCAATTGCTAACCAGCGTTTCGAGCTGCAGGAATGCCCTGGGGTCATCCGCCGGCAGCAGCAACCCATTCACCAGCATCGGTTGATCTGCCACCAGCGGAGCCAGCATCCCCGTTGGATCCGGCATCTCTCCATCCACCCCGGTGAGATCAGCACGGCTTAGCAGTGACGCCACGACCGGTTGCAGCTCCCCATTGCAGGGGATCTGGACATAGCTGCCTGCCAGGGCGGTGAGCGCTTGCTGGCGTAACTCCGGCTGCAGGGCATTCCAGGCCTGCGCCATCGCCGTACCGTCCTGGCGGGTGCGCAGACGCTGTAAAACCTGATCGAGCTGTTGCAGCAAGGCCAACAGCAACTCCCGGCGCCGCTCCGGGTGCAATCCCTCAATCGCTAGAAGACGACCGGTGGAATTGGTCAGTCCAGCCTGAACCGAGCCATCAATGCGATCGCGGATGGCATCCCAGACAGCAACGGCATTGCGTTCTCTGAGACTGATCGCCGTGGTCGTCGGTGATCCAGGGGAAGATGACGCAGTTGAGGTCAGGGGTTCTGCATCCTCGAGACCGAGCTGGAGTGGCCCCCAGAGCCAGAGCAGCAGCCCTTTGGCGAACTGAAGTTCGCGACGACGACCCGTCAGCAGCGCGAAGAGCAACGCCTGCTGCGGAGGCGGATTCAGCATGGCTTCCACCAACTCGAGCTCGCGGCTCACCTGCTGCAACCCACTCACCAACAGCCACTGCCCAAGGCCCATGGTCTGGTCTTGGCGCCTCCCCTCCGAAGGTGCCTCAAGACGAATATCCCGCCCCCCCTGCAGCAGGATTTCAATCGAGTTCTGCAGGCTCTGCGAATCAGCATTTTGAAGCAAGCCAGCCGCTGGCAGACCCAGCAGCTGCTCCCGCGACAACCGGATCTCGCTAGGCAACAGCAGCAGAACCGGGGCCGGTTGCCAGCGCTCCTGCAATGCGAACAGCTCCTGTTGAATCGCCGCCAACGAGGCCACGCGGTCGATCGACCAAATCACCAAGACCGGAGCACCCGTCAGTCGCTCTGGGCGAAGAACAACCTCCCAATCGTCATGGGCGGACGTGAGTTTTAGCGCCAGCGACTCTCCGAGCAGATCCGGAGCGAGCAGCAACATCCGCACCGGTGAAGGAGAGGCCAAGCGCTGAACCCAAGCAGTTGGGCTCAAGGTAACGAGCTTCTGCTCAATCCTCCAGTGCGCGCCTGCCGTTCAATTGCAGCGTGTACGACTCGATATGAAAGCCGGTGCGCTGTTCGATCTGACGCAACAAATCTGGCGGAAGAACGACATCGATATCTTCGATCGAACCGCTGTCCAAACAGGTGAGATGGCTGTGGGGATCGCTCCTGTAGCCGTACAAGCGACCACTCGCACGATCCAGGCACTCGATCACGCCTGCCGACTGCAGGGCTTCGAGGTTCTGATACACCGAGGTATGGCCGATGCTGCGGCCCCTCAGATTCAGTTGTTCAAAAATATCTCGAGCACTGAGGTGGCTTTTTTCACTCCAGAGCAGGTCCAGCACCATGCGTCTTTGACGGCTGAGGCGCATTCCCAGCCGTCGGCATTGCTCAAACACCTGCTGCAAGCTGCCCGGAGGAGACAGAGTGCTGGTCTGAGTGGCGGCTGCTCTTACCACAAAAGGTGCCTGCTCCATCAACCATAAGGCCCAAGACCAGGTCAGGCGATGTCTGCAGCCACTGCGGTGACGTCCTGAAGCCTGGCAGCACCGATCGCGGCGATGGCCTCGCCTAGGGCGACACGGCCGTCATACAAAGCTCGCCCAACGATTACCCCTGAAACACCGAGGGGCTCGAGCGGCAAGAGCGCCAGGAGGTCAGCCATGCAACCGATGCCACCCGAGGCGATCACAGGAACAGCGCTGCATTGCGCCATGGTTCTCAAGGCATCCAGGTTGGGGCCGGCGAGAGTTCCATCGGTAGCGATGTCGGTGGTGATGATCGCAGCAATGCCGGCAGCACTGAACTGTTGGGCCAGATCGGTGGCCAGAACATCGCTCTGCTCGATCCATCCCCGGGTCGCCACCCGGCCGTCGTTGGCATCGATGCCGACCACGATGCGGCCGGGATGGCGTTGGGCCAACTCATGGACCAACTCCGGCTGTTCGATAGCCACCGTGCCGAGGATCACCCGGTCCAGGCCACAGGCGATTAACTCTTCGGCGCGTTCGAGTGAGCGCACGCCACCACCGAGCTGAACAGGAATGTCGAGGGCAGCGGTGATGGCCCGCACCGCTGCGTCATTGATCGGCTCACCCCGTTTGGCGCCATCGAGATCCACCAGGTGCAGCCGTGTCGCCCCCTGGCTCTGCCAGCTGAGGGCCTGAGCGACGGGATCCTCACTGAAGCGCGTCACTTGGTCGTAATCCCCTTGGTGAAGCCGGACGCAGGCTCCATCGAGCAAATCAATGGCGGGGATGATCTCCATCGGGGTCGGACCAGAGACCCACCATCCTGCAGCGCCACGCTTCAATGGCTGCGCTTTTCGGGCCCAAGTGCATGAAGATCCTGGTGATGGGGGGAACCCGCTTCGTGGGCCGGCCCCTGGTAGCCCGCCTGCAGGCCCAGGGCCATGCACTCACCCTGTTCACCCGCGGCAAGAACCCTGTCCCCGCCGGGGTGGAACACCTCTGCGGTGATCGAAGCAGCGATGAAGGACTAAGCGCGCTTCAGGGCCGCAGCTTCGATGTGATCGTCGACAGTTCCGGCCGCAAGCAAGTAGACAGCAGGCGGGTTGTGGACATCACCGGGGCCCCAAGCCATCGCTTCGTTTACGTGAGTTCGGCCGGGGTCTATGCCGACTCCGATCAGTGGCCCTTGGATGAGTCCAGCCCCACCGACCCGCAGAGCCGTCATGCCGGCAAGGCCGACACCGAAGCCTGGCTGCGGCGTGAAGGCATTGCCTTCACCAGTTTCCGGCCGACCTACATCTACGGCCCTGGCAACTACAACCCCGTCGAACGCTGGTTCTTCAACCGCGTCGTTCAGAACCGACCGATTCCGCTCCCCGGCGACGGCAGCACCATCACCCAACTGGGCCATGTGGAGGATCTGGCTGAGGCGATGGCCCGTTGCATCGAGGTGGATGCTGCAGCCAACCGCATCTACAACTGCTCCGGGAAACAGGGCATCACCTTCCGGGGCCTGATTCGCGCAGCAGCGGTGGCTTGCGGTCGCGATCCCGACGGCCTCGATCTGCGCAGTTTCAATCCCAGCGAGCTCGACCCCAAGGCCCGAAAGGCCTTCCCTTTACGGCTCAATCACTTCCTCACCGACATCACTCGGGTCGAACGCGAACTGGCCTGGCAACCAAGCTTTGACCTGGCCAAGGGCCTGGCCGACAGCTACACCAATGACTACGCCCTGAACCCAACCGCTGAGCCGGACTTCAGTTCTGACGTGGCGCTGATCGGGGAGTGATGTAAGCGAGAGCTGAACTCAGAGCCAGGGCGAGGGATGGCCAGAACAGGCACCAGCCCAGGCTCGGCAGCCCGGGAGAACCGATCCAGCCGGAGGGCCAGAGCATCAACAACAAGCTGACGAACTGAAGAATCGTCTTGGCTTTTCCCGACAACGATGCAGGCGCCCCATCACTGGCCTGGGCTCGCCATCCCGAGATCAGTAATTCACGGGCAAGCAGCAACCAGACGGCCCAGAGCGGGAGCAAAGCGGACGACGCCAACCAGAGCAACGGAGCCGCGATCAGCACTTTGTCCGTCAGGGGGTCCAGACGCGCTCCCCAGCTGCTTCCACCCCCAGCCCGGCGCGCGAGCCAGCCGTCGGCCGCATCACTGAGACCCGCCAGCAGCAGCAACCACCAGGCCCAGCTCTGCCAGCCCAGCTGCAACGCGATAACGAGAGGTAGACCGGCAACCGCTCGCGCCACGGTGAGTCCGTTGGCGATCGAACGCAAAGGCAGAGACAACGCTCAGAATGCGGATAGCTCAACTCCGATCATGGTCCTGCAGCTCACGGTGGCTGATGTGATGACGCAGCCCGTTCTGACTGTCACGCCCGAGACCCCATTGCAGCAGGCCGTCCAGATGATCAGTGACCACCACGTCAGCGGCTTGCCGGTGGTGGATACAGAAGGGCGTCTGATCGGCGAACTGACGGAGCAGGATCTGATGGTGCGGGAGAGCGGCGTAGATGCCGGCCCCTACGTGATGCTGCTGGACAGCGTGATTTACCTGCGCAATCCCCTGAGTTGGGACAAGCAAGTGCACCAGGTGCTCGGCACCAGCGTGAGCGATCTCATGCGCAAGGACTCCCATCACTGTGGGACCGACCTACCGCTTCCTAGGGCAGCATCCCAGCTCCATGAGCGGGGAACGCAACGCCTGTTCGTCCTGGACGGCAACCAACGTCCCGTCGGCGTGATCACCCGTGGCGATGTGGTGCGTGCCCTCGCCTCCCATAACGACGGCTGATTCAGAGGGCCGGACGAATACCGATCGCAATGGGTTGAATCGAACGGAAACTGACGAAGTCACCCACCTTGAGCTGTGCCAGCGGATCAACGTTGAGCCCATTGCGAACATCAAGGTTGTGGACCCCTCCGAAAGGCCCCCGAAGGCTGAGTTCGTGGTCTTGTTCGGAGATTTTCACCACTTCAGCGGTGCCTGTGGCCATCGCCACCCGAGCCCCTTTGCGCACTTCACCGAAATCCTCAGACAAGATCACGTCTTGGCGCGTGAAGGTGAGGGTGTTCACAGAGCTTTTGCGCAGATCCACCACCAGCCCGTCGAGGATGTCGATGATGACCTCATCACCGTTGTTGAGACCGGCTGTTTTGAGCTCGCCGCCCATGGTGATCAAGAGGTTGTGGCCGTAGGGGCTCTGCACTTCCATCACTTGCTGGGCAGGCTTGAACTGCAGCAGCGTCCCCTTCACCTGCGAGAGCTCAAAAGCCTCCAGCAGCTCGCCCTTCAAGCTGGTGGTGCGAGCAGGAACGGCACTCAACAAGGGTTGCTTCTGTGACGACCCTGCCTTTTGAGCGGGTGCAGAGACCCGGTCAATGCCCACGGCCACGGGCTGAATCAAGCGGAAATCGACCAGATCGCCTGCCCTAAGCGCAGGGAAGAGATCACTGCCACTGGGCATCACAACATCCAGATTGTGGATGCCTCCGAGCGGACCCATCAGGCTGAGGCTGCGGTCGGTCGTCGACACCTTCAACACCCTGGCTGTACCTGAAGCCAGGGCCACCCGCATGCCTTTCTTCAAGGGACCCATATCCATTGGCATATAAATGTCTTCACGATCGAAGCTCAGCGTTGTTTCTTTGCTGCGCTCAAGATCAACCACCAGGCCGTCCAAGAGGGAGACATCCACGCGATCTCCCTTGCGCAGGCGGAGCGGCGCCATGTCGATTCCGACCGTGACGATTTCCTTATGACCTTCTGGATCGATCACCTCGATCACCTTCTGCTTCGGCAGAACGGCATTGACCACTCCACGCAGATGGGTGACTTCAAAACCGGCCAGCTGCTCGGGCGTGAATCCAGCCTTGGAAGGCATGTTGAACGCCAGGGCAGACACAACAGCAGCAGCCCCAGCGGCCAAGACACGGCTGATTGCGGAGCAGCGGGTCATCGTTCAGGCACGGGCAAAGCGACGGGAGGACGCTAGCCCCTTTCGTATAGGTCAAAATGCCTGCGGTCGCCTGTTGCGCAAACCGATGCAGCTTCGTTCACTCCTCCTGACGGCGGCGTTGGGCCTTGGCGCGATGGCCGCGGTTCCTGCGCAAGCCGAAACCTCCATCCAGATCAGCCTCAAAGACCGATATCTCACCCTTCTCGACGACGGCAAGGTGATCGCCAAGTACCCCGTGGCGATCGGCGCGCCGGAATCACCGACTCCAGCGGGAAGCTATTCAGTGACCAAAATGGACCCGCAGCCGGTTTATCACAAGAAAGGCAAGGTCATTGCTCCCGGTCCGAAGAACCCCGTGGGAGTGCGCTACGTGGCTTACGTGCAGATCGGGACAGGTGAATACGCCATCCACGGCACCGCTTGGCCCAACTGGGTGAAATTAAGAGCCGCAGTCAGCCTTGGCTGCATCCGCATGCTGAACACCGACGTGATTCAGGTGTACAACCGCATCAAGGTGGGCACACCGGTGGTCGTCACCAGCAACTGACCCCCCTCCCCTTCATTTGCCTTTCAAGTCTGATGCTGCGCTTCCTATTGATTGTTTGTGTGGTTGCGGTTGTTCCCCTTCACGGGCATGCCAACCCGACGGAGGAGACCAAAGAAAATGACTTCCTTGACCTTGTGGATGGCGACGGAAACGTCCTGATCCAGGCCCGAGGTGTTGATGCTGTCAACGCCGAAGCACTGTCCCAAGGCCTGATGTTTCCTGCCCTGGGGTACTGGTCTCCGGAGGGTCACTGCTTTGTGAAACCCGCCCCAGGAGATTGCAACGGCGTTTTCAAGCGCTGATCGGTTTTGATGATTGAAGAGGCCAAATAAAGGGCAGAAACGAATTCAGCCAGTCCAGCAAAAGCTTCGTTACCGCTAGTTCTCCTCGGTCTCGCATGGCGCCAGACAGCTGCCGCTTGAAGATGTCAGGGTCATGAGCCAGAAGCACTGAGACGATTTCTCCTCGCAGGAACAGGGCGATACGTGTGCTTAAGGCACGGGTCAGGAGTGTCTGACTGAAGCACTCCACTCATTGCTCATGCAATAAAAAACCCAGGCGTTGAGCGATTGCCTGGGTTATGGCATTCATAACTCTGCAGTCATACGCAGGGTTATCAACGTTGGGCTGAAGCTGGCCTGAGAGCTGCCCGTGTCGTGTCTTCCAGTGAGGACTTACTGACCCGGCAGCCCACAACCGCCAAGCGCTGCCAGCTTGGTAGCTCACTTCAATGCCGGCCTTCGCTTCTTCAGCGGAGGTTTTTTATTGGAAGACCGCATTAACCGTACGCATAAATACTTACGCAGGCCGCTAGACCCGAGTCACGTCATGAGAGGCGGCCGCGGCATCGAACATCGGGGCTTTTTTTCTGCGGAAAAGCCACGGTGCATAGGGCAAAGCCTTGAACATGAGTGCGGGGCGTAGGGATACCGCCCCACCGTCTTCAGCCCAACGGCCAGTGCATCCACTCAGCAGCTTCGGGGATCTCGTGTGCAGCTCGTCGATCCCTGCAGTTCTTCCCACGCAACAGGCCATTGAGGCAGGCGGCAGGGAACGAACTCGAAGCGCTCGCATCTCCTGCCGCCTGCCTCAAGTGGGTTGCCCCTGAACTAGATCCAGCACATTTCTCCACCCTTCACCATGCGCGACTCAATGGACAGCAGTTGAAAGTCGCAAGGTCATTGGGTGCAGCTCAACAGCTGACCAAACGCCGGCTGCCTCGCCTTGATCCGAAATTCAGAGTCGGTATAAAACGTCCGGTGCAGACAAAAAAACCACCCCAGATATGGAGTGGTTCTCAAAGCCGTAGCAATCCCCATCACCCGGCCATCTGCACCAAATCTTGATGCGATGGATGAATATTACTCATAGATGCCCTAGATGTGGTGCACTACAAAGTCACTTAATGCTGTGGTGTAGTTGCATAACGATTGTCTTCCCAAACACGGCGACACTGCATGTAGCGGCTATTGGCGGTAGTCTGAATGACCCCATCACCCGGCCCGCTCCAGCAGCGGGCTTTTTTGTGGCCAGGCCACTAGATGTGGTGGGGTTCTCGGTTAACGCGGATCGCCGTTGCAAACGACCTCCAAGACAGAAGCTCCGTCGTCAGAGATAAGGATTTCAGTTTCAAGCGCTGGCGGCTCACCTGCCTCTTGCCAACCTGGAGCTCCACCATCAAAGACAAACAGGAAGCCGTCGCTGGCATTCTTCAAGCAGTCGCCCCCCTCCCTTGGGTGTGGCGTACATACATTTCGCTGCTCTGTAGTTGCTGAGTCCACCATTAATGGATTCAGCACGCATCCTCGCGGTGTTGATTGCACTTACGTTTTCCTTCGAAACTTTTTGGGCAAGAGCGGGATAAACAATTAATGCACTCACCAAAAGCTCCACTGACAGGCTGACGGCTCTTTTCCAAGAAAATCAAGTAAAAATGCCAACACTGACTAGCAACGACTGCAGGGTCACAAAGAATCGAGATTTGAATTCGTTCTTTTAGGACCAACAAGGGGATAGTTCTCTCAGACTGCGAACGCTTCCTCTCCAGCACCATCGACTGCTTGCTCAGCACCAAACTCTCCTCGCAGAACACCTTCTGCCCTTCGCATCATCATGTGGCAAGTCTCTTTATCAGCAGCGGCGTAGGCAGCATCCATACATTTCACGTACTGCTGCTCAGGGGTCACAAGCCGTTTGCCGTTGGACGGAGTATCGGTCTGATTCCCATGACTCGCTGTAGTTGAAATTACTCATCTCAAGCTAGGCAGTGGTCAGCTGCATCAAACAACAACCCGATTAGCAGAAGACCAAGGTTGACTTCCATCAGTTTGTGAATCAGATGGAAAATCGGAACGTCCTGAACTGCCTTGGCGCCATGAGGGGGAGTCAGTCACCTGCCCCATGCTGGTCAAGTCAGTGAGATTGACTGATGTACTGGTGAATGATCGAACCAAGGGTGAAGTCACCGCGATGGGGTTTCAATCTGTTGGGCTGCAGAGGCGGGTTGTATACGGTTATCAACGCGCAACGGCGAGAACAAAACGAGGTTGCCCGCCGCCAAGCCAGCAGTGACAACCACAGCAACGATGACCTCTAAGCCTTCTGACGTCTTGGCTTGCATGCCTTAAGCATGCCTCCTTGTTTTGCAGAGGGCGAAGCAATGTCTGCTTTTCAACTTGACGAAGGGAACGGGGTCCGTTGATACGTCATCTGCAAATCGAGGAGAGTTACGACGGAGGTGTAGCTGCCCCCTACCGCGTGGCGTTGACCACACAGTTCCACGACGACACAGGCGATGTCCCGCCCATCAAGTTCGAGACCGGGCATCAGGGGAGAGAGGCAGAACGCCTGACTCGTTTTATTTGGGACAGAATTATGCGCCTCCTTGTGATGGGTAAAGAGTTGGAAGCCAACTCCCTTTTGGAGGAATTTGACGAGCCACCTCTTTGGGGCGACCCACTCAACTGAGCCATGGGAACTCCACTAACGCAGTGGCTCCAATTGGTTGTCTGGGTGCTGCTAGCAACAACATTGATTTGCTTGAGCGCAACAGGCGTCTTCTGAATTCAGCAGCTGGATCCGCGTTTGCTAGCAGTACTTTGCCGCCACTGTGGTTCGGCCTGCAGGCGGCTATCCACCTCACAGTGGAATGCAGTTCTTGCGAAATTTGAGCAGCCAAGATTCTTCAAAAGATGTCAGCCGAAATCCGTAACTGGGCCGTCGTTGCTGCAGCAATGGAAGCCCGAGGTGCAACCAACAGCGACATGTATCGTCGTGCCAAAGCTCTTGCTGCGGGCGAATCCGACCCAATGCCAACAAGCTATCCGGCGGCACCTTTTAGCATTTCTGCAGCCTGATTAGTCGTTAACGCTCAAGCAGCCCTGGCTTTAATCCAGGGCTGTATCTAGCCTCACTTTTTCTGATGACCAACCACCATCTATCAGTCGAACAAAGGTTCCATCTAGAAGCAGCGTTCAGGGAGATTGACAGTTGTAATGACATTGAAAAGCTTCGTGCCCTCACGAAGCAGATCATTACCGCGCAGGAGAATGAAAAGGCCTTTGCCCGCGAGGCAATGCAACAAATCCGGAAAGAGATGGAAACTGCCGCTCAAAAGCGGTTCGGCTTCGGCTGGGGGCAGCATTGAGCGCTTGGATTGGCTTGATCAAGTGAGTGTGTATCGCCAGCTTCCGTTTTGGACTTTGTAGAAAAAATAGTCCAAGCCTGAGTTCTCAAACACTTGTCGGTGCAGTACACGGTTCTTCTGACAAGGGCATCATCATGGGCTAAAAATTGATGGAATGACGATGACCACAAAGCAAGGCCAATACAACGCTGGGGAGCGATTCAGGGTTCGTTGGCATGCGTCAAGCGATGACAAGCTGGCCGAGGATCCTGCAACAAGACCTCAGCCCTTCAAGTGTTCAAGGAGATACCAAAGTTGGGTATCGCTACGAACCTACTTAAACAAGTATGTAAACAATCTGTTCGAGAGGGAATAGATCCTTAATCTTCATCGTCCAAGCGATTCGAATGAATCCAACTAAGTACCTGCCGCCCAGGGGCTCGATCATGATTGTCAATCAGAAGCCGAAGAGGAGGTGGCAAACCGCTATCAAGGCAAGAGAGCAACAGCTCATTCGATTAGCTGAAGAAGCACTGGCCTCAAGACAAGAGAAAAAAGTGGTGAATTTCTTGGGCTACGAGGATGTCGATGTGGCGGCTTGAGACCATCGATATGTCAGCCCACAGAATTAAAGAGGAAGCGAGTCGCGCATCCTGCTCGCCTGCGTTTGTTCCCGTCAGGCGCATTCATCGCTGCAAGCTCTAAATATCGACGTATTGCGCTGGCAAGACCAGGCATCAACCTCGCGGAGAAGTGACTTTCATGGGTTGACCCGGGGTATTTAGCCAAGGCATTGCATTGGCCTATTGAGCGCATGCAAAGGGGCTATCCCCTCTAAAACCAACCTTGCTGTTCAAAACTCAGGCCTAATGAACGGCGAGCTTTTCCCGCAATGACATGGCGGAGGCTTAAAACCCTGCCAGATCGGACGCCAATACTCATCAGCATTTCCACTCAAAAGTGTCGCGACCGATACAAAATGACCTACGATAGTCCTCAAAGAAAAATCTTCATTGGACGAATCCCAATTCGACTTGGCAGCTGAAGAGAAGAACCGTCAGCTAGTCATGGGAATTTCGTTCAGCACAGCAGCCATCGGGGTCTTCATCCTCCTGGCCTACCGCGTTGGAACGTGCTGCTCCTGGTTTACCGCGGCCTAGAAGCCAAAGACGACTGGAAGACCAGACATCGAGAACGATGCAGCTGTCCAATCAGGCATGGGACCCATTGCAGTGCAGGAGAAACCAGACGCGATACAAACGTTCTGTTTCTTGGTTGCCACCAAAAAACAAGAGGAAAGCACATCAACAACCACCCGTCAGCGATCCGAAAGAGCGCACTGGCTGACGACCCTTTGGCAATGAGCTGTTGAACCGATTTCTTTTGCATCGAATCGATAGACAGTGGAGTTGAGGTAGCTCATAGGTCTTCCTCATGCGTCGTGAGAAGGAGAGGCAGGAGTGGGACCTTGCCTTTTTACTGTCCACCTCTTGGCTTTTGACCAGATGACATTTCAGTGGCTAAAGGAAGCTCGCAGGATCGGCAAACGCCTGGCAAATATTGACGAACCAGCGCTCATCCAACTCAGCGACGAGACGCACGAAGTGATTTGCGGCATTGCCGGCTGTGTCATCAAAAGGAAAAAGCTCAACCGCTTCTCCTCGTGATCATCAAAGCCACACTCCACCCAACACCGAAAGAGCACAGCTTGCCGACGCTAAGGCGCAGACGCAGATCGGAGACCTGGCCGCAAGAAGGGCGCAATCTTGTAGGGCTACTTCCTGATGCACACCGCTCATCGGTGCGACTTTCAGACTCCTGGGTGTTCCAACAAGACGGTTGCCAATTCTGACTCAGACAGCTCAGCAGGCTCATGCTCCTGAGTCTCCCCAAAGGAAGGCGCGTCTGGGAGGCGAAAAGCTTTCTCGAGGCCTGTCTTCGTGGCACCAAACGGGTAGGTCATAAAAAAGAGGACCGCCCACGGCCCCCTAGGAACGACTAGACGACGCATCCCTGCGCCTCCGTTACATTAGTCAACATAGTTTTGTTGCGAGAGCCATGGTTGTCAGCACCCAAGATCTGCTCGTCCTGTTCGGCAGCTTCGGAATCGCCCTCTTTGCCTTGAACATCTACAAGCTGACAAAGCCAGCCAACGGCTGATTGCCCTTAGGAGTTGCAACGCCAAAAGAGCCTTCACCTACGCGGAAGGCTGACTTGATACATCGAATCCTCGGCAGGTTTCCATTGAACGAGATGGAGGCGATTGATTTGATTGCTCTCCAAACAATCCCAGATTGTGGCTCCAGAAAGTGTTGCCATTGACCAGACATCTCCCTGACTTTTCATCTGCTTGCGATTGCGATCTTTCCATTCAGTCCAAATAATTTGTGAATATGAGCCGACATGCTCATTCAGAATCACTACCGTGAATTCCACCGAACCCGAACCAAAAATCGTGCAGAACTATAAGTTGTTGCACCTCATTTCTTAGCTTCAGGAGGCAGGTTTGCGCCAGATCCGCCAGACGAGCCAGCCGGTCACCCCGAGCCAAAGGAATGCCACGGCCGACAGGATGGGAACGACGATGAGATAGCTCCAAACTCCCAGGGCCACCCAAGCGAGAAAGGACGTGATCAACGCTTTCTGAAAATTGTTGGCCTCGGCGAGACGTTGCTGAAGTCGAGTTACCACGCTGCTTTCCGATGCTCCGTTCATTCGTCTAGCCACGAATGGCCACACCAACAACGCGTTATGAACCCTGGCAGGGGGACCCAAAGCTGAGGCACTCAGCGACAGCAACGCTGAAACCCTCCTGCTTCCACAGGCTGAGCGAATAGCCCGAGCCATGCAGCCATGCCGCGGCCCCGTCCGGCGCAATCCTCACGTTGGCGAGTCCTCCAGCAAGCCCCAGTCCCGCTGCCTTCAACACGGCCTCCTTCGCCGTCCAGGCCTGAATCAACGTCCAATGCTGCAAACAGTCTGTTGCTTCAGCGGCAGAGGCAAACAGACGTTGGGTCAGGAGATCGGTGGCCACACGCAACGGCCGGTCGAGCGCTTCGACATCAACGCCAATCGGATCGGGTCCCAACACCCCGATGGTGAGTGACCTGGTGTTGGAAATGCTGTGGTGCAAAGGGTGGGCACGCACCTGGGGCTTTCCGTAGATCGTGCGGCCGATGTCATCCACTTCAACGAGGTGTCCTGCATCGGCGAACAGCCGGCAGGTGAGCGAATCACTCAACGCCCGCTGCACGGCTCGCGTCGAGGGCTGGGGCAGACGCGCCACCAAAACCCGCCGTTGCGTGCCGGGAATGGGCCACCAGGACCACGCGGTTTCCAAAACTCAATCCTGCTCAACCGATAGGGGCACCGGCGGGAGAGGCGGTAGATCCGGTGGCGGCGGCGCCTCCTGAAGGAGATCAGAGGTCACTGCATCCGCAGGCTCCGCCAGGAGAACCTCTGCGGGATTGGCCATGGGTTCATCGAGGACGATCGGCGGCGGCAAATCGGGGGGTAACGGCGCAAAAGGCTGCGGCTCGATCCAACTGTCATCCGGATCGGGCTCGGCAGGCTCCAGCTCCCGAATCAAGGCAGGCTGCTCCCGCAAGACCAACGGATCCGCCGTGATGGGGGGTTCCCGCAAAGGAGATCGATCCACATCGGCCCCAGCGTTGCCGGCATCTGCAGGGCCCCCAGGCTTGGTGGGGGTTGATGGTCCCCAAATCATCCTGGCCAAGGGTTCAACACCCTGTTCCATCACCCTGTTCAACCCCGCCAGGGCGCGATCAGCGAGATGGTTACCGAAGGACAACACACAGTCGGCCGGGCCATTGCAGGCCTCATCCATGACCAGTTTTGGCGTCAGACCCGCAATCAGGTTGCCCTGCAGAGGGATCTGGCGCGGGCTCAACCGCAGCATGTAGGGCACATGCACAAAGCTGGTCGCCCCACCACTGATCCAGTTCGCGTCCTCTTCGGTGAATCCTTTGACCCCAGGAATGATGAACCGACTCTTCGACGCATGGTCCGGCATATAAGCCGCGAGATAGCCCCTGCGATGAGCCAGCTCCTTGCTCTGTTCGAGGGTCAGACCGTCACGGCTCATTAACACTTCCATGCGACCGTCCTGCCGCAGTCCCATCACCATGCGGATCCGCGGGAGGTAGTAGCGGATTCGCTGGCCCATGCTGATGCTGTAAGCCCCCTTGTAGCTCTCGGGTGGCGCCTCAAGGTCGTTGTAGAGACTGTGGAGGCCACCGATGAAGGTGTCGTAGGTCCGGCTGCGGGCATCGTTCAGCTCCCCATAACCGAAATCAATGCTGCCGTCATGGCGGATGCCGACATAGGCACGCTGCCGTGAGGCCGTGCGGTTACGCCCACGCCAGACCTTGCTACCGAATTTAAGATCGCCTAGAGGAACAGTGATCTCACGGCCAGCGTTGTCCACATGGCGCTCATACATGGGGCCTGAGACATAGGCCAGAGCGGCGCTGTCCTCGTAGGCATCCTGTTCACGATCCCAGCCTTCCAGCAACCCGAACCGCACCCGTCTTGGATCGAGATCCAGGGCGTAGACCTCGTCGTCTGGGATGTAGCTGAAAGGCTCGGCATCCAGCCGTCTCTGTTGAGCAAGGCTGACATCCCGGGCACCGCGATCAGAACGCTCGGGAGCGCCAGGCGCAAGCGCGATCAAGCCACCGAAAACCACGAACGGCATCGTCAGCAGCAGCCATCTCTTGCGGAGCTGCATGCTCCGCTTGGGTCTGGTCCGCAACTCAGCAGGCTGAGTCACGCGATCCTTCGCTCTCGGTGGTGGGGGAGTGGTTCGAACCAAGGAATGATGGAGCCGTCAGCAACCAGCCATTGCCGGTAACGGTCGCCGCAGTTATGGCCTCCCGTCAACTGTCCGAACGCGGGAATCACAAGACGCGGACCATCCGGATCAAAGGCGAAACACGGCAAACGCAACTGATCAGAACGGCTGCGAAGCCGGGTCGTGGGGTGCAGATGACCACATACGTTCAACAAACCCGGCTCTGGCACCTGTTCAGGCATGTGGCTTAACCAGAGATCGCCCAGACGCTGGGAGGACTGCTGGGGCAAGCCTTCAATCCAGCTGCCGTGGTCATGGTTTCCACCGATCAGCACGACCGGACAACCGCAGAGATCGGGCAGAGCCAGCAAGGTGTCACGCAGCGGAGCGGTGATGCCAATCCGGGCATGCACGAGATCACCCAGAACAAACAAGCGCTCCGGCGACCAGGCGTGACACAGGGCCAGCAGTGGATTCAGGGTTCCTTGATCACCGTCACTGGGCATGGGAACGCCATGGGCCTGGAACACCTCGGCTTTGCCGAGATG
This sequence comes from Synechococcus sp. PH41509, assembly GCF_020514285.1. NCBI lineage: Bacteria > Bacillati > Cyanobacteriota > Cyanophyceae > Synechococcales > Synechococcaceae > Synechococcus > Synechococcus sp. PH41509. The sequence goes on from NZ_VTLD01000026.1 coordinate 296,513, forward strand.
CAGATCGGCCACGAACAGCTCACGACCCTCAGCCCGCCATAAGGCCCGCTGGGGCAAAAACGTCAGGGAGCTCTTGCCCCAGGACCACTCCAATGGGGTCATGAATCGTTCAGATGTCGGATCTGTAGCGCTGGCTGCATCTGATTCCCGACGTCGTGCCTCAAGCTTCAAGAGCCTCCAGAAGACTCATTGTGGCGCGGAGCAAGAGTCCACACCAGCTCGCGATTTCAACCCTGCGAACGCTCGAACAACGATTGAGCCTGCTGGAAGAGGAGGGCCGCTACGAATGCGCCTATGCCTTGAGGATGGAAGTGGCCGACTGGCTGCTCGGTGCCAGGGATGCCAACCTGAGCGCACCATCCTTCCTCTGATCCTTCCATGACCATTGCCCTGCTGATCGCGCTAGCGGGTTCCCTGGCGGCAATGGCCGTGATCGTGCGTCGTCTTGAACAGCGCTGATGCGCAGGCTTCGACGCTGGCCCATCGTCCTCGCGATCACCTGCTTGGGCAGCGCACTTCCTCTGCAGGCCAATCAACTGAAGGTGGGAATCAGCGGATCGCCCCCCTTCGTGATCAAAAACGGCGACCAGATCAGCGGCATCAGCCTTGAGATCTGGCGACGCGTCGCCGAAGACAACAACCTCAGCTACGACCTGATTCCCCAGCCGACACCTAAAGCCGGCATTGAGGCGGTGGACGAGGGCGTCATCGACTTGCTCGTCGGCCCGATCAGCATCACCTCCCGCCGACTTGCCATTGCGGGGATTGACTTCACCCAGCCCTACTTCCTGAGCAAGGAGGGCATTCTTCTTCCCTTGAAGGCCCCCTCAATTTTCAGTCGCGTTCAGGTGTTCTTCGGCTGGGCCGTGATCTCCTCCGTTCTGGTTCTGATCAGCGTGTTATTGGTGGTCGGCAGCCTGATCTGGATGGCTGAGCGGCACACGAATAGTGAACAGTTCCCTCGCGACTGGCTGCCCGGCATCAGCAGCGGCATGTGGTTTGCCCTGGTGACGTTGACGACCGTGGGTTACGGCGACAAGGCACCGATCACACGAACCGGCCGGGGCATCACCGGCGCCTGGATGGTGATCTCGCTGATCGCGGTGTCGTCCCTCACCGCCAGCCTGGCTTCAGCCTTCACGCTGTTTCTCTCGGGGACCTCCGAAGCAGCCATTGACAGTCCTCAACAGCTCAGCGGCCGCCGGGTCGCCGTCGTCGAAGGCACCGATGGCATGGAGCTCGCGGAAAACCGCGAGTTGCGCGTCGTGCCAGCACCCAGCCTCGACAGCGCCGTTCAGTTGGTGCTGGATCGCAAGGCCGACGCCTTGATCTTCGATCGGCATTCGCTTCGTTACCACCTCAAACAGAACCCCGACCTTGCTTTGCGGATCGCACCGTTCACCCTCTCGGATGAGACCTACGGATTCGTGTTGTCCCCCAACAGCCATCTGCGCACGCCCATGGGGGTGTCGATCCTGAAGCTCCAACAGAGTGGCCAGGCGGAAGCCATCGCCGACAAGTTTCTGGATTGAACGGAGCCCTAGCCCAGGGGGCGATGCCGACGTAGGGCCTCTTCCAACAGATAGGCGGCGAGATTTCCGCAACTGCGCCCTTCAGCGAGGGCATGGCGCTTGAGGTCGTCCATCACACCGCGAGGCAGGGTGACGTTGATGCGCTCCGAACCGGCCGCATCCGCCACCGCAGCCGTGCTGGGAGCCACGGCCTGCCCTTCGATCCGCTGCTGCAACTCTTGAACCAGGTCTTGAAGGAGGGGCACGATAGCGTGAATATATTTACTCAATATAAGCACAATATCGTGCAAGCCAGGATTGCGTAATCTTGAGCACCCTTTTGAGGCGCCATGCGTTCCCTGCCGCTGAAGCTTGCTCCCGGCAGTGATCTGCGCCTCAGCCTTGAAGAGCTGGCCCAGCGGGACGGCATCAACGGCTTTGTTCTCGGCGTGGTCGGCAACCTCACCAAGGCGTCGTTTCAATGCCCCGGCCAGGCCAACCCCACCGTGCTGGAGGGCGACCTCGAAGTCATCACCCTCAATGGAACCTTCTCCCCTGAAGGCGTTCATCTGCACCTGAGCCTTTCGGATGGGGCCTGCCAGGTCTGGGGAGGCCACCTGGAGCCAGGGACCATCGTCCAGAAAGGCGTCGACCTGCTCATTGGTGTGCTTGAGCAACGCGAAGGCAGCCCTTCGCCGCAATCCTCGACGCCACGGCTGGAGATCGCCGTTCTTCCCGGATGCCCCTGGTGCAGCCGTGCCCTACGCATCCTGAGAACCCTGGACCTGCCGCACACCGTCACCACAATCAACGACGACGCAGCCTTCCAGGCCGTGCAACAACGCAGTGGAATGACCACCTTCCCCCAGGTGTTCATCGACGGATCCGTGATTGGTGGCTACGACAACCTCGCCGCCATGCAAGCCGCCGGTGAACTCAACGCCCTCCGCTGAACCGCCGGAGCAGCCACCTCCGAAACAGCCACCGTTCTGGTCTCTGAAACCCTGGTGGTGCCAGCCTTGGTCCATCGTCTCCACAGGGGTGCTGGTGGTTGGCGGCTCCTGGGGACTCCTGCATCGCCTTTGGATCAGCCTTCCCCTGGCCCTCGGCGTTTTGGCCTGGTGGCTGCTGTTTCTGGGACTCGTCCCCGCCGCCTACCGATCCGCTGCGGAGCCGCACGGATGACGTCTTCACCCTTTCGCCGCATCGACCAGCAGCTGTTCGCACGGGTTGCCGCAGAGGCCCGGCAGCATCCCCGTCTGCGCTTGAACCACAATCTTCACCAGGAGCAGGATCAGGTTCAACGCTTCCTCAATGTGCTGCAGCCCGGCAGCTATGTGCGCCCCCACCGCCACCGGCGCAACGGTTCAGGTACAGGCTTTGAATGCTTCCTGGTGCTTCAGGGAGCCATTGGGCTGCTGCTGTTCAACGGGGACGGCGAAATCCAGCAGCAGCTTCATCTCAACGCCGCTGGGCCCACCCATGGCATTGAGATTGCAGAAGATCAGTTCCACACCCTGGTGGCCCTAGACACAGACAGCGTGATTTTTGAACTGAAACAAGGGCCCTATCAGCCCTCGCAGGACAAGGACTTCCTCAGCGGCTTCCCCCAAGAGGGCACAACGGAAGCCGCACTGCAGGAGGCGCAGTGGCGCGACCTCCTCTCAGAATCACGCCTGGCGTGACGCTGCGCGGTAACGCTGCTTCTCCTCGAGCAGTTCTCCCTCCAGCTGTTCAATTAAGCGGCTGACCAACGCCTGGAATTCCGGTTGGCAGCCACGAAACGCCGCCTTGTGACGGATCGGCTCGTTGCGCATGCGCAGATCCGTCAGCATCAGCTGAAGCGAATCAATCCGAGCGTTGGAATTCATGGACTGAGAGGGGGTTCCGAAGGGAGGTTATGACGCAGCTGTTTCAGAGCTCCAGCTCACGCAGTAAACCGTTCTGCGCCTCCTGGCCAAGCACGGCATGGGCAGCCATGGCGCCACTCGCCGCCACCGGCGGGATCCCGATCCCTGGAAACGTGCTGGCACCACACAGCCAGAAATTGGCGAGGGGAGTCGTCACTCCGGGGAAAAGGCCTTCAGCTGCAGAAAGAGCGGGGCCGTAACTGCCGCGATGCACATTGAGGAAATGGCTGTGGGTCAGCGGCGTTCCCTCCATGATCACCTCGCAGCGGTCGCGAATATCAGGGATACGTCGTTCCAGCACGCGCCAAAACACAGCACATCGCTCCTGTTTCCTCTGCTGATACGCCGCACTGTCGCGCTCAAGATCAGTCCAGAGCTCCCAGGGCTCGCTGGCGGGGGTATAGCCATGCAGCACATGGCACCCGGCCGGTGCCATGGAAGGATCCAACACCGACGGGATGGACAACACCACGGCATTGCGTTCGGCGTCGATCCCACGCTCCCAGTCATCAACCCAGACGGTGTGGATCGGCAGATTCTCCAGCCCCGTGGCATCAAAGCCCAAATGCAAATGCAGAAAGCCATTGCAGGCCGGCGTGGCCTGACGCTGACGCTGCCACTTCGGCGCGACGAAGTCCGGCAGCAGCGCCAGGGTGGACCAGATATCGGCATTGCAGATCACCTGCCGCGCCGCGATCGACGTTCCATCCGCCAGCGTCGCACCCACGACGCGATCCCCTTCCACTCGCAGCTGCTGCACAGCCACGCCCGTGTTCAGGCTGCCGCCATGGGCCTTCAGGCCACGCACCAAGGCCTCAACGACAGCAGCACTGCCGCCAACGGGGTAATCAAGATGGGCCTCAGGGTCGAACCACTCGCCGAACAGCGTGGCCATGGCCGCTGCGTTGGTATCTCCCATCGGCATGCCGCTGATCAGGAAGGAGAGGAGATCCACCCAATGGCGTAGGAAGGGATCGGTGAGGTGACGATCCACCAAGGGTCCGAAGGAACCGGAGAGGTGACGCATCGCCGCAAGATGCGGCAACAAGCGCCCGCCGCGCTTAAGCAATTGCGCCATCCCATCCACCCCTGGACGCAGGGCCAGCAAGGGCAGAGCGTCGGCGGCGGCGGCGATCGGCCGAAGGGCTTCGACAAAACGCCGCCATTCCGCGGCCACCTCGTGACCGCGCAAGCCGAGTACCACAGCCTCAAAATCGTCATGCCCCACGGCGATGCGCAGATCACCTTCCGGCAACAGCACATCCCAGGTTCGATAAGGGATCACCTCCAAGGTTTGTCCCAACGCACGCAGCACCTGCGCTAGGGGATTGCTGGTGGGCCAGCGCCCCAGCCCACTCCAGAGGGATGGACCGGATTCAAAGTGATAGCCCTGGCGTTGAAACCCATGGGCGGCCCCACCCGGTTGGTGATGGGCCTCCAGCACCAACACCTCGCGGCCGGCGCGGGCACAGAGGCCAGCGGCACATAATCCGCCAATGCCGCTACCGATCACGAGGACGTCGACGTCGCTTTTGAGCATCCATGGAGCACGCGCGTCATCATTGTGGTCATTGGCGCAAGACGATGCGCAGTCGACTGCTACTTCCCCTGCTGATCCTGGCGGTGGCCTGGGCTCAGGAGCTGATCGACCAATTGATCTTTGCGGGGCAGTTGAACCTGCCGATGGGGCCGGATCAACCGTGGTGGGGGGTCGTCACCGCCCCGTTCAGTCACGCTGGTTTTGGACATCTCATCTCCAACAGCCTGGCCTTTCTCCCCCTGAGCTGGCTGGTCCTCAGCAGGGGAATGCGCGATTACCTGAGCGTCTGGCTGTGCGTGCTGGTGATCAACATTCCGGTCGCCCTGTTCTGGCCCGCACGGAGTCATGGACTCTCCGGTGTGGTCTATGGGCTCCTGGGCTACCTGCTGCTGATCGGTTGGCTTGAACGTCGCATCCTGTCCATCCTCCTGGGGCTTGTGGCGTTTTGGCTCTACGGCTCAGCCCTGATCGCCCTGATTCCCGGCGTTTCACCGGCCGGCGTGAGCTGGATCGGCCACAGCGCAGGGTTCATCGGCGGATTGGTGGCGGCCCTTGCGGTGTATCGCGAGCCCTCCACCGATTGAGGTCAGGGGTGAGACAAGACAACATCGAGAAACGCCAGGGGTCGATGCATGGTGGCGGAATAACCCAGCAGACATTGATCGCGATGGCTGTAAATCACGCTGTCGTCAGCATCAAGAAGCACCGTGGCACCGCGCTGAGTGAGGTAGTCATCGCAAGGCACATAGGTGCGCCAGTGCCTGAGCACTTCGTTCATGTTGCGCAGACGCTTGGTCGCGAGCTCAAAAGGTCGCTGAAAGCCATCACCACCGGCCCGGCGGAACAGACCTCCACGAAAGCGCGGCAGAGGAAACGCCTCGATCCACTCCTCGTCATCGAAGATCTGGGCAGCTGAGCGATCACCGGTGTAACCACGCACCACCTCACGAAGGGTGCCTGGAGATCCCACTCCAGCACACATCAGCAGAAAACCAGGCCATGGCCCACCGAGCAGATGCAGCCCGGGCTCCAAACCAAGGGAGTGATGCAACACCGGTGAAGAATCCACGATCAGCTGCTGCAGGGGAAACCCCGTGAAGGCAGCGAAGCGGTCAGCGCCAGAGGCGTTGCCAATGCCGAACAACTGCACCTTGACCCCGACCGCCGCCAAATGGGGAAGCCTCGGCACCAACGCCTGGGCATATTCGATCGAGTCAAAGTCACCCAGCTGGCCGAGCACAACAACCAGACGCTTGCTGCCGCCCTCCATGCCTGGGATTTCAGCGAGACGGTCAAGCAGTGGCTGAAGTGAAATCATGGCCATGTTGAGAACCTGGTTGACAAGAAGAGCTGTTGTCAACGGCAGCGTGGCAAACATCGACATCCAGTCGGGTGGGTGCCAACTCCACGTCCAGGCGATTCAGCACCATCGCCCCCAGCAGACGTTTGCCGTTCCAGGTCAGGTGGCGCAGCAGCAGGCGCACCGTGGCTGCCACCACTTCAAGAGATGCGGTTGGCCATGCCGAACAAGGACCACACCACTAATCCCACGTTGAAGTCATCAAGTCGATGCAGGCCGCACGCAAAAGGCTTCTCTCAGCGATGGCTTGCATCTCTGCTGCACAGCTGCTGTGCGCATTCATCCCTGACAAGGGTTAACCAACGGGGAACATTCATGCCCAACAAACAATCAGCCTCGTAAATAGCCATATCTCCTCAGATTTCAGCCAAAACACTGACTCTCCAGCTCTGTTGAGCCATCGTTGTCTCGGTGGAGCCTGAGTGGGGAAACTCAGCGTTGACGACCTTCTTAGCAGGGTCGTCAATCCTCCACCCCTTGCCTATTGCCCCTACTTTTGATTAGGGCTCGGAGAAGGTTTGTTTAAAGGGTTGCGTTCTGTAGTAAGTGACGCGTAATTCCGGCAATTGCCAGGGATAAGAACGATGAGCCGGTAGTTATGAATGCAGGGCTACCGGTGGCGGAACCGCGTTACTTATCGCTCAGTGATGTGGTTCCGTCCTGTTGCAGTAAGCGACTGACTGGCTCAGTCAGACTGCGCGTACTAGCGCAATACACCACTCAGCAAAAAGTGAAAGCAAATATACAAAACAAGCCCGATTGAGAACGTTGGAATAGTGAATCCCATAGCCATCTCGTGAAGGGTTTTACCTTAATAGGCTGATCAAGGAGGCTCTGCATCATTCAGCACACAAAACTTTCGGGAGCATTAATACTTAGCCTAAGCATTAGGTTCTTCGATGCACAGCAATGCCATTTTGTGGCACTTGACACACTCACCCCGTGCCTGCTGAAGCCATGATCTCTATACCAAGGTTTTACTCATGGATTCCCAACAGAAGGAATGCCAAGAATTGAGCAAACAGCTCTCTGTCTATCGTGCATTCAACAATCAGACCGCAGTAGCAGCAATCATGCGGCAGATGGCTGTCTCACATTGCCCAGTCGGAGCATCTAAGCCTCAGTAAGAGAAAGTGAGGTCAGCACAAAAAGCCGTGTCATCACACCTGCCCCATACGCAGATGAGCTTGCCTATCGGCTGACATCAGACGTGCAAGGGCGTTTCCGCGGCTGGCGCAGGTGTAGACGGCCAGTTCGTTACGGAGAGTCCATTATTTGGCCATGGAACCTCTCCTTATCGTGAGAGTGTGAATCATCTTTTTGGAGCCCCATGAAGCGAGTCGCATTGACTTTTCTTGTGCTCTTAGCATTGCCTTGTAGTCCGCTACAAATCCGCGCTGATGACGGTCATGGCGCGAAGCAACTTGGTGTCACGATCAAAGAGTTAGTAAATTCAACGAAAGAATGGGATGGGCAACCTCTGCCTGCTTACCCAGCTAGCCCACCGGAAATCAAAGTGTTAAGGATCAAGATTCCTGCCGGAGTGACACTGCCATGGCACTATCACCCCGTGATAAATGCGGCAGTCATCCTCAAAGGCCGTTTAGAGCCTTATTCAAAGGGTGGGATGACCAAGGCTTTTGGGCCAGGTGAGGCTCTGATTGAAGTTGTCAATACAGTCCACGCAGGGAAGGCTTTGGGCTCCGAAGATGTTGACCTAATTGTGTTTTATGCAGGCAGCCAAGGGCAGCCGACAACCGTTTTGTCCAAATGACGTTCATGCCTTGAGGGCTTCGCCTCGTCCACCGATGCCGCAACCCCAGGTGAATGCTTCGGCACAACGCCATTGAGGCGTGCGAAAAGATGCTCAAAACAAGCTGTCGACGGTGCTCACCGTCAGCGGGGTAAGGACAAATGCATTCCTTCATTAGCAGCCCACTTCAGACGGCGGTCGCTGCAGTTGTCTCGATGGGCTTAGCGCAAGCTCTTCATTTGCCAGACCCTTATTGGGCGCCTATCTCCGCAATCGTCTGCTCTTTAGATGCTTTTGAAGGGGCCACAGCCACGGCGCGTCGTCGCCTTTTAGGGACTCTTCTTGGCGTTCTTCTGGCAGCACTGCAAATCAGTTTTACGGCATACAACCTCATCAATTACGGACTGGCTATCGCTTTGCTGGGACTGCTATGTCGTGCTGCAAGGCTGCACCCAAGCGCACTACGATTTGGCGCCATAGCATTGACGGTGGTCGTGAGCGATCCAAACAAATCTGAGGTTTGGTTCACAGCTGGAGCAAGATTTATCGATGTTGCACTTGGCATAGCAGTTGCTCTCTTAGTGGTTAAAGCCTGGCCCAAAGGCAGCAAACAAGTTCAATGAACAAAAAGACGGGTTATCACAGCCATCATGCGCAGATGATCAAGTAACCACTAATAACAACAATTGGAGCAGTTTCGGGCTTGGCATTTTGCTCGTTCAAGACACCCGCATTGCCTTGATCCTTATAGGGGGAACTGGTGTCAGCACTACGAGCCAATGGCCCTGATGCCTTCAAGTGTTGGCTATCTGGAGGCCTGCAAGACCTTGGGGAGCCTGTAGTCGAGGAGTTGTTGCTGGACTGACTCTATTCGTTCCTAACGGTGGAAGAGCAGGACAGGCTGACGGGTTAGCACCTGGGCGTGAGCCTCTAACCAGGCAGGAATGCGCACTTATCCAATTCTCAGGCAACTCTTTTTTGTTTTGAATGTATTTAGTCAATCAAAAAGCGAAGGTGTGTTTACAGGGAGACAGCTTCAACCTCTTCAAAGGCTGATGATTACATTTTCATTCACTCTGTTTTCAATCTCTGCCTTATTCGTCGCGGGAGGCACACCCTTGGCCAGCATCATCATTGGCGGACTATGGGTCATAGGCATCTACTGTTTCCTGGAGGACCAAATCAACACTTTAGACGGCCATGATTGAAACTCTAATTGGTATTGATACCGGTCAGTTTTGCAAAGGTTTTACTCTGATTTCATCCTGCGTGATTGGATGCTTTATCGCCACTAAACTCTCGATTCCTAATGACTAAAAATTTTGACATCCATCCAGCATTAATAATCTCCTGCTTTGCAATGCTTGGAATTACTATTGGTACTGCGGTGGCAATGGAAAAGTTCCCTTTCTCGACAAGCCTAGACACCACAGAACTCGAAGCAGAAGATTTAGTGTACCGAGGCTCATCATCAGGTTCACTACGCCCTGGAATTGAAGTCAAATAACACCATTCAAATCAATCCATCGTCTTCATTCTCGCTGCACTACTGCTTGGCATCTATGCCAATGCAATCCGAATCATTCATTCTGATGAAGACTGATCAGAGGCCCCGTCAGCAATGGCGGGGTTTTTATATGCCAAAACGAACTGACCCGTGTTAACACTTCTCTATGGACTCCACTAAGAGACTTCTAGAAAAGCTCGTCGAGAGACGGATGCAGAACACTGGAGAGTCTCAAGCGGTAGCCACGGCAAACGTGATGGCAGCGTTCGAGAAGCTCAAGAGAAACGAGAACTAGCCAAAAGCTGGCTAGTCGCTGTACGTGATCGTGCACCGCCACCGTATTTGGAATACGTAGTTGAGCTTCTTGCAAAAAGTGTCAGTCACCGTCGCTCCTTCAGGTACACGGCGCATTGCCTTGGCTGTCGCGACCTCTTGTGACTGATCTGAGGCACGTGCTGTGTGCGAGTTATGGGCATACACAGCCACTGGGCTCAGGAACGCCAGCGAGAGAAGCGCAGCAAGTCGCATCGGCGTAGAACCCAGTACGTCAATTTGATAGCAGCGCCAAAGGGTGAGCATCTGAAGAAGTGCTGCAAGCTTTGGGTACCCACCTGGCAGAAGTAAGTGGGTTGGGCTCCTGAGGCTGGCTGAGGTTGGATCAATCCCTCGGTTGGGGGATGGGGACCCCTGAAAACAGCCAGAACAACCACTCGGATAGGGGAGGTGCAATCAGTTCATCGAGTCAAAGCTGAAGCCATGAAACGCACTCTTCTCACCGTCACGGCGCTGGCTGTTGTTGGCGGCGGGGTGTGGGTCAAGTCATCAACAACGCCAGGGGTCTCAGCTGTCATCACATCAGTGACTGATGGCGACACCGTCCGACTGGAGACCGAAGACGGGAGGAAGCTCAGGGTCAGGCTGGCCTGCATTGATGCGCCCGAAGGCAATGTTGAAGGCCACGGTGGTGCCGCTGCTAGACGCCTGGAGGAACTGACCCCCGTAGGCGCCACCATCCGTTTTGTGGAGCTTGGTTCAGGTGGCTGGGGCCGTCGCGCCGGTGAGCTGTATTCCGGACGCTGGCCCTTTTACACAAATGCCAACCGCAAGCTGGTTGCCGAGGGGAAGGCCGTTGTCTATCCGCAGTACCTCAGCAAGTGCAATCGCTCTGATTACTGGTGGGACGAGAAGTGGGCCCGTGTCTTTCGCCGTGGTGTCCAGGGTGATGGCAACTTCTGCAATCCCTGGAATAGTCGGAGGGGCTATTGCCCTGACAGCGACAAGCGAGGTCTCAAGTTCTGGTGGGACTCCCTTTGGATGAATCCTTGGAAGATGTGAGGGGGGCCGCGAAGGGAGGCTGAATCATCACGCGACCCAATCAATCGAGCCCCAGCCTCCTTCCCTGAATTGCTGGCTGCCATCCTCTCCATCGGTGCTGTAGAGCTACACAACGGCGGGCTTCAACCTCAGACAGAAGATGCTGAGAAGGAGAGCACCGGAAGAAGTGCTGCAAGCTTTGGGTACCCACCTGGCAGAAGTAAGTGGGTTGGGCTCCTGAGGCTGGCTAGTCAGTCAGGATTCAGAATCCAGCAGCTCAATCTGCACTTCACGCCCTTTCAGCCTATTTAGGATGTCGCGGCTGTGATCGATGGGCGATCCGTAGTACTCGAAGTCCATCTGGAACTGCGGCAGGACGGAGCGCAGTCCACGACGTTTCTGTCGAGCCAAATAACGATGAAAGCGGTTGAACGACCTTGATCGGCTCATGGCACCTCCTTCAGTGGTGACTCCGTTGTAAGGCGTCTTCAGGGGTGAGAACTGTGTTGGAACAAACCATCGGGAAAGCTGCAGCATGCATAAAAAAAGCTGCCAGCTCAGGGCACCGACCTGGCACAAGGAGATGGGCTGGGCTCCTGAGGCGGGCTAAAAGAGGTCTATCGCGAATAAAAGCCCCTTAAAAGATGACAGAGACAACTGTTCTGGACTTCAAGCTCAGCAACACGTTTGAGGAATATCGCGCATATATGAATGCGCCTGATCAGCAAGCGATGTTTGCCGAGATGGGAGTCAAGACCTTCTTTATCGGTGTCTGCAAAGACGACCCCCAAAGAGCGACAGTGATATTTCAAGGACCCGAAGACGTCCTCTACAACATCTTCACGAACCGAGAGACCAAGCCGATTGTTGAAGCTTCTGGTCATGTCTATGAAGGCACCGTGATCACTCGCTGGCTTGCGTAGAACCCTCTGAAGAGCAGTCAGTGAGCGCCTGAGGCTGGCTAATCAGCGGGGAACACTCAAGGCAGTCACGTTTGACCCATGACACGAGACACCCGCAAAGTCCCATTCCTGCTTGGAGAACTCGTTGCAGCAATGTCGCTACACTTATCACTATCAATGCAGCCATCCAATTGAAGGAGCGCTGATTGCACTATGGATGCAAAAGAAAACCGATAACAAGTATAAACTTCCGCCAAAAACAAGAAGCCATCAAATAAGTCCGATAGTAGCGAATAGACCTTTGCTCAGAATCATTAATAGGCATATTGAGGTGCCAGCTACCAAACTAAAATTAACTAATTGAAAAATCACTGGGCTCTGCAGCAATTCCAACTGTGCCGTCGGCTTTTGATCTTGATGAGATCCTTCCCAATAGGCGAAGACCAAACCCTTCTTGGCCACAAGCTTGTCACGAGTATTTAGCGAGCCGTAACCAAACTCACTAATCATTTGCGATTGCTGCTTAATTTTTTTACTCTCAGCCATAAAAACAGACTGTATCCAATTACTATGCGCGCGAATACCAATCACAATCCAAAAGATTACTGGAATGCACACAAGGATGTTTAGATAATCCATTAGACTAAAATCATATTCTGCCCATTAAATTCCTGAGCAGCTATTACTTTGATCACAGTCGCGCTGACATATCTTCCATTCCTCTGATTATTTTTGGCAAAGACGGCCAAGAATAGATGCAATATGCACACAAATTTGCTACGCAGAAAGGGCGCCTTGGCTAACCTTATACGAAGCATCCAGAAAAATGCCTCGAAAAGAACCACATAAAAACTAAACTCAACTAGCCTTGATTGATTATTACCTACTGCTTACTCATAGGCCATTGAACTACCGGGTAGCAATTTCATTGACAATCACGGCTTTAGACGGGCATTGAATTTCCTATTGTGATTCCGGGCTTCTTTTAATTGGAGCAGAAGCCTATTTCTTTATTGCAGCTGCCTGCTCGGCCGAAGCAGATTGTTCTTTCACACTTGCGGACGGGTTCTGCTGACCCTCTGAAGTCTCGCTCTTTGTTGCAGATGTTTTTTTATCAGATACAGATTTTTCTTGTTTGACTGCTTTTTCTTGTTTGGCTGCTGGCTTCTTTTTTGGTTTCAGCTTGCTTGCATCCAGAGCACTTTCACCAAAAGATTTATAACCCAGCAAGACCAGTCCGCCGACCACAGGGATCGAAGCGATACCACCCATGGCAATTTCAAATCCACTTAGAGCCATCTTTCATTTAAGCAAATACAATTGCAATACTGCACGATAAAAGCATTTCAGGATCTCAAAACGCACCATACGCAAGTATCAAATGGTCAAAATTTTGACTCTTTTTTGCATGGCAAATGTTTTGAACCTTCATTCTACTGTCACTTATTGTCTTGCCTCTTATTCTTTTGATGTAATTCTTATATTAAAGAATTTCCGGGTTAATTGGCCTCCCTTTCTTCCAGGGCTCGTTTACGATTCAATCTATCAAGCCAGAACTCCCGAGTTGACGCTATAGCAGGTCGCTTACCTGAGCGTCGATCAGATCTATCGGCAGAATTAGCATCTGAAATAATCGGGAAGTGCTACCGCCAGATTTTTTTTCATGCGATGTCTTTTGATCGTGATCCTTTTCTGGAATCACAATTTCAGTCTGGCAGCATCACAGTAAGGGATTTCGTAAGGGGCTTGCTGCTCTCTGAGCGTTTTTACAATGGATATGTTGCATGCAACAATAACGAGAGAATTGTCGAGCAGGTTGTAGGGCGGGTTTTGGGCCGTCCTGTTTATGGTTCAGACGAAAAGAGGTCTTGGTCTATTGTTATTGCTGAGCAAGGATTTTCAGGATTTGTTGATGCTGTTCTTGCCTCTCCTGAGTATTTTGAGAGATTTGGCAATGATGAGATACCTGAACAAGTTAATCGAACATTGCCAGGTCGTTCTCAGGGTGAGATGCCCATCTATCAGCGCCTGCCTCGCTATGGAGAGAGTTGGCGCGAGCGCTTGATTCGTGATGAGTTGATGTTGTCTATAGATGCTTTCAATAAAATTAGTCGTCCAATGACGGTATCCCGTCTGATTTACGAAAAGCCAAAGGGTCGTCTTCTCAAGCTTTGGCTTCTTTTCTTAATTGTTGGTGGCGTTGGAAGCCTTTACTTGGTGCTTTTAATATTCAGCCAAATGTTCACGATCCGCTGAAATCTTTATGCCAGCTTGATACAGATGTACACGCAAAAAAATCCGGTTGATGCAGCTTTTTTATCACATTCTGAACAGCTTCGTAATCTTCGTACGGGATCCGAACCGTCTTTAGGCGGAGGACTTCGTGACAAAGCAGTTTGGGTTGAGGAAATTGACTGCATTGGCTGCCGTTATTGCGCACATGTAGCGTCCAATACTTTTGTGATGGTTCCAGAAACAGGTCGCTGTCGTGCGATTCGACAAGACGGTGATTCAGTAGATCGAATCCAGGAAGCGATTGACACTTGTCCCGTCGATTGCATTCACTGGGTTGATTTTAAAGACCTCAACTAAACATGAGCCATTTACTCCCAAAGGAGCTTATAACCATGATTACATCAGCAGTGGCTTCTTTTATTAAATCAAAAATTCAAGAGTCTGGCATGTTAGGAGCTATTTCTTTTTTATTGGCAAATACTAACAATTAAAATTCTCAAAAATTGCGCAATTGAAGATGCGCTATCGACAGACAAATTCATCGGCTGATGTTTATTTCAAGGCTTGATGCTCCCGGTTACTACCGCCCGTAGCCGGTCGGTAATGGTTGGCTCGTGAGCAGCCGGTGAGAAACGCTGATCTGACTCCTCCCCTTCAAAAGAGGAGCCAGGCTGTGCATGCTGTGTCGGCGTGGGAAAGATCGCTAACACTCAGCGCCCAATGACCATGCAGGGGCCAATGGATGGAGGTGTGGACCCTCCAACAACACCATCACCCGGCGATGGGTTCAATGCTGTTCCTATGAGGCGAAAGCAGCGACCATATGAGCCGCAGCAATGTTGTGGCTTAAATCAGCTTCAGTGAATCATGCTGGTCTGACTCCCGGACCTCTTATTGGCAAGGCGTCAGGGCAGCGACCAGCGCCCTGAGAGAATCAACCCAAAACGAGAAAGCAGGTGGGCAAAAAGTCTGGCTTCACCAGTGCAGAGATCGAAGAGATCAAGCGTCTGTATCTGAAGGAAGGTCGATCGATTCTCCAGATCCCCAAGATCCTTGGCAAAGGCAGTGAAAACTCAGTGCGCAACGCACTGCAAAAGGCACGAATCAAAAATGCACCCGAAGAACGTATCAAGCTTGATCGGTTCAAGCCAGAGCAAATCTATGGAGAGGTCACCCTCTTGAAACGACTCACAAAATCAAAAAAGCTGAGATTCCACGCGAGATGCTCATGTGGTTATGAATTTGATGTTGACCCTTTTCGGCTGACATTGCCAGAGCATCACAAAGACAGAATTTCTGCCTGCCAACGGTGCAGTAAAGAAAAATAATCGCCAATACTTCGCGCTCTTCATGACAACTGAGACGACAGTCGATAAATAGCAATAGACACTTTTCCCTGTCAGGCCAAGGCCAGAAGGCGGTACCTGTATCAAGCCGAGGCAATTTTAACAATGGCTAAAGAATGAAGTATCCAGTGGAACCTTGCGGGCCAGCAGCAACGATGTAGAACTTGAAAACATTTTTATTCACGCCCTATTCAGCCATGGAACTCACTTTCTTGGGCAACAAATATGCAAAGTCAGAGAAAGTAACTTCCAGGCCAACAATCCAACTCAAATACATGGGTAAATCCTATCGAGCTGATCAAGTCAATTTGGTTCGTAATTCCTTTGTTCTGACTTATCGCGGCGTCTCCTATTCCAAGGCCTGAACAGGCTCAGGGGCCACCCCTGCCCTGTCGCCGCCGGCCTGAGCCCGGATGGGGCAGCAGAAATTACGGCGAAAAGATCAAGCATCAGCAAAAATGGCTGGATGAGATTTCTGGTCACAGCCCTCATCGCGTCATCGGCATTGACCTTGCCGGTGCTGAGTGCGGAACCGATTCCCCTCGTGGTGGTTCCTTTTGACGCGGCATGGGGATCGCGACGTCTTCCCATCCAGCCAGCAGCGCTTCTGCCCCCACCGCCAGTCCCCGACGCGAATCAGGACGCGGAATCCAAAACTGAACCGAGACGTCAGGGCCGCCGCTGGTGCCGTGGCCGTTGCTAAAGCCACCAGTGCTGTCGCACAAACGCGTTTTGTGTAAACCGAAGACATCACTTCTGACTCCAATCATGCGACGTGCGGCGCTGGTGATGGCCACAATCCTTTGGGGCTCCACGGTTCTCGCAGGCGGAAATCGGGCCACAGCCCAGGGGGCCTCAGAGCAGTTCGCCACCGCAGAGGCCATGCGCGTGGTCCCAAAAGGGGCAACGATCACCGACACAACCTGCAAAAGCATTGATGTGGGATTCAGCAGCCGCTATCAGTGCACCATCACTTACAGCCCCTGAGCAGATCAATGAAAGGCTTGCTTGCTCCATGTTGGGCCTTGCTGCTGCTTGGAGTACCGGCCGCGGGACGCGCCGCATTCGATGAGTGCCAGCTGATGGATCAGGTGCTGAATCGCCTGGGCAACGCCATGGCAATCAATCGAGCGATCATCGCTGAAAGCACTGACAGCGCAGCTGTTGCTGTTGCGAGCGAGGCTCTTACCCAACAGAACGAGAGCTATCGACGCACGAAACGTCAGCGCTCCAAAGCAGGCTGCGATGGCTGGGAACGGGACTAACGGATGCCAGGCAAGCTGGTGGAACGATGATTGAGAGACCTTGGCCGTCACCGTCTGCCAGAACTGCGGAAGCCGTCGGTTTCGTGCCGATCGATCCATGGCCGGTCGGCTGGTCTGTCAGAACTGCGGTCTTGCGGCAGGGAGCCGAGCCACACGCCCAACGCCCCTGAGCAGTAGGCGCAGCAACAGAAAGTTGTGGCTCGTCATCCTGCTTCTGGCGATCATCGTGCTTGTGGTGATCACGTCATGAGCAACTGAACAACCTCGGCCGTGTTTGCAGACAGGGGCTCGGATGCCAGCTGTTCGATGGCCTGACGCATCACCTTCTGGCGGTCGGATCCGTAACTGTTGCAGCGACTGAACACCTTGGCCATCCGTGAAGCTGTGATCGGATTCCGGGAATCAACCGCTGCGATTTGCTCAGCCATGAACCGATAGCCACTGCCATCGGCGGCATGAAAGGCCTGCACATTGGCCGTAAATCCGCCCAGGACGGCGCGGAGGGAATTGGGCGCCAGGGGGTCGAAACGCGGATGCTCCAAAAGCTGTTTCACCCGCTGCAAAGCGTTGGACCTTGGAGCTGATGCCTCCATCGCAAACCAGGCATCCAGGATCACGGGCTTGTCTTGCCAACGGTCGTAGAACAGCGCCATCGCCTGCTCACGCTCAGCGCTCTCCTGCGGCAGCAAAGCCCGCAGCGCTCCCCGCGCCAGGGTCATCGAGGGGCCAGAAACCGCCGCCAACGCCTCCGCTTGAACCGTGGCATCGCCCGCGGCGGCAAGCCAGCGCCAGGCCAAGGCCGTGAGGGCACGGCCGCCCTGGCCAGCCGGCCAAGCCAGGGTCCAGTCGACCCGGGCCAGCTCCAGGAGTCGTCGCAAGGACGACTGCAATTGAACGCCCATCTCCTGGGTCCACGCCCGGAAGGCTTGGTCCAGCGCCAGCGGATCTACCGGGGATTGCAACGCCTCCAGTTCAGCCATTCCCGGCAGCGCCAACAGTGCCGCCAGGTCCATGCCATCACCACCGTCGTAAGCGGAGATCCGCTGATCCAGGGCCTGAATCAAAGCCGCCTCCTCGGCAGGCTTCGGCTGGTTGTCAGCCCGCGCCAACAGCACCTGGCGTGCCAAACGCTGGGCTGCATCCCAACGGCAGAAGGGGTCATCATCGGAGGCCAACAGCTGCAGGCACTCCTCCAGCGGCTGGTCCAAACGCACGTGGACCGGCGCCGAGAAGCGGCGAAGCATCGAAAGGGCAGGGGGGGTGTCGCCGGGCTGGCCCTGCAGGGTGATGCTGGCGTGCTGGGCTTCCATCACCAGCAGCTGTTCCTCACCGATGCGACCCTGATCCCCCACGAGAGCCATGGCAATCGGCAGCACCAGGGGCTGTTTGTCCGCTTGTCCTGGCGTGGGGGGCGTCGACTGGTGCAAGTCGACCGTCAACCGACCCAATTCGGAATTCCACTGCCGCGAAATGTTGAGTTCCGGTGTTCCAGCCTGGTGGTACCAGCACTTGAAGCGCTCCAGATCAAATCCCAGGGGTTGTCCATCGCTGGTGGCGCCATCAGCGATGGCCTGAACAAAGTCCTCAGTTGTGGCGGCCGTGCCATCAAAACGTTCCACGTACACCTGCATTCCCTTCATGAACCGCTCAGGCCCAAGCAAGGTGCGAAGCATGCGGATCAATTCCGCGCCTTTTTCATAGATGGTTGTTGTGTAGAAGTTATCGATTGCCTGGTATTCCGATGGCTTCACCGGGTGGGCTGTGGGGCCAGCATCCTCGCGGAATTGGGTGTTGCGCAACATCGAAACATCCTCGATTCGCTTCACCGCTTCTGAATGCAGATCTGCCGTAAAACATTGATCCCGGAAAACCGTCAGTCCCTCTTTGAGCGACAGTTGGAACCAATCCCGGCAGGTGATGCGATTTCCACTCCAATTGTGAAAGTATTCATGGGCAATCACACTCTCGATGCGTTCCAGCTCGGCATCGGTGGCGGTCTCTGCATCGGCAAGAACAAGCTTTGAATTAAAAATATTCAGGCTCTTGTTTTCCATCGCGCCCATGTTGAAGTGGCGGACGGCAACGATGTTGTACTCGTCAAGGTCGTATTCGAGGTTGTAAACGGATTCATCCCACTGCATGGATCGCTTCAGCGACGCCATCGCATGGGCAGTGAAGGGTTCATCCCCCTCCTCCACATGCAATCGCAGGGTGACCTGCCGGCCCGACGCTGTTGTGTAGTGATCTCGAATCTCCCTGAGGTCTCCGGCCACCAAGGCAAACAAATAGGAGGGCTTGGGGAAGGGGTCATCCCACGTGACCGCATGACGATCAGCGCCAACGCGCTCGGTCTCTATTGCATTGCCATTGCTCAACAACACAGGGCAGCTGCTGCGACTGGCCTCAATCCGCACCCGCCAACGGCTGAGCACATCTGGACGATCCGGATGCAGGCTGATGCGCCGGAATCCTTCCGCTTCGCACTGGGTGCTCAGCAGACCACCACTGGCATACAAGCCTTCGAGAGAGCTATTGGAGTAGGGGTCCAGACGGCAACGAGTCTCCAGGACAAACGGCTGACCCGGCACGTTGGTAATGGTGAGACGTCCGTCCGTGAAGCTGTAATCCTCTGGCTTCAACGGCGTCTGGTCGATCGCGAGAGATTCGATGGCCAGATCGACGCCGCACAACACGAGGGGCTCACTGGAACGACGCGGTTGAAGGCTGAGCCTGGAGTTAACAACGACATGATCGCTCTGGATGTTCACATCAAGAGCGATGTCGGGAAGATCAAATGCCCATGGCGTGTAGTCCGCGAGACGAATCGAAGCAGCTGCAGTCATGGGCTAACGACGCAAGGACACAACGATCCTGACGGACGGCATCCAAGACTGGGGCTTTTAAGCCAAAGATGAACCTCTGGAACACCAGGAGAGAAACTAAATACTATCGATTCATCCAAAGATCGGAATCGTACATAGCCAGTCCAATCGAGATATTTATTACACTAAAAACGGGAGAGGAGCTATAGCTATTTCTTGGCGGGCTTCAAGGACGCGGCTGCTTTTTCAAAGCGTGCTTTCTCTGCGGCCGGAACTGATTTAGGACAGAACTTCAAAGCGCCGCCTACGACCATGAAACCAGCATTGTTCAAGAACTGCTTCTCAGGCAAAGGAGTCTTGGAGCCGGGGAGCAAACCGCCATGCTTGCCGTAGATCACATGCAACTGAGCGGCAAGAGCAACGGCAAGAGACTTGCTGAAATCGATCTTCTGGGCCCTCGCCTCACAGAAGGTGGCGATCGACATCACCCCGTAAGTATTGACATCCATGGCCGTAGCAGGGGTGGACTTGGCATTTGACGCCTGAGCCAGGGCGGTAGCCGGCGACAGCAGTGGAGCTGCCAGCAAAAGAGCAGCTGCAGCGAATGAACGACGAATCACCTTGTTTCTCGGACAGCGTCAGTTTTTTGCAACTTACCGCCCAAGCCAAGGCTGCACGAGGGCAAGGCGCGGTTGTTGAACTGGGACAACAGCAGAACGGAACTCCCTATTCGTCGTCGATCAGCGGCAGGGAATCGGAAAGTCGAATCTCGTGATGGTGCTCAACGATGGAGAGATCACCGTTCTCCCAGCTGTAAATAGCGCGGTAGCGGTAGCGGTCCTGATCCACAAGCCGAATGTGCTCAAGGATGTCCCATTGCTGATAGTGGGATTCGAGGATGGTTTCGTGCTCATCCACCTGCCGGATCCTGGTTCGCACCGGGTCTCCAGCGAGGTAACCACGACTTCGCTGGAGCTGATGGCCCCACAGCGTGGCCTCCATCACCCCTGTGCGTTCAAACCAAGGCTTCCGTGCAAAAAATTCGTCGGAATGCTGGTCCTCCTGGTCGGACCACCAGCTGAAGCGGTACCGACTCTCGCCGGCCTCGGGATGGGCGAAGGCCTCCATCTTGAGGTTCATATCCAAATGCAGCACCTGGTCGTCACTGAAGGTGTATTGCCGTCTGGAACGCCAGACCCCCAAATTGCGGTTGAACCAGCGACGCAGGCTGCTGTCGACCTGAATCGTCGGCTGGACAGCCACTCCACCGGGAGCGGTCAGAGGAACACGGTTTTGCGCGGAAAAAAGCGACATGGACCGCCTCGATGACGCAATGGAGTGTTCTTCATCGTCTTAGCTCTGATGGCGGTTTAGTCAAAAACCCATAAGGTAAGCATCGGTTTTTGTTGTCTTGAGTCCGCGTGGTGAAGGACGGTCCCAAGACCCATCAGCCGTTGAAGCTATTGCTGGTAGCAGCGCGACACCACCTGTCTGGCCAGGATCTTCGTTCCGTGGTGCAGTTTCTGGAACGTGAAGACCTGGGCTTCGAAGTCACCCTGCAGGTCGCTGATCCCTCGCACCAACCCGAACTTCTGGAACTGCATCGCCTTGTGGTGACGCCAGCCCTCATCAAACTTGCTCCAAACCCGAAACAGGTTTTTGCAGGAAGCAACATCCTTCAGCAACTCAAAGGGTGGGTGCCGCGCTGGAAACAGGATGGGGTGGTAAGCGGTCTCGGCCTCAGCCTCAGACCCACGGAACTTGATGGGAGTCGGACCCAAAAGGAACTCCAACTCGAGGATCAACTCTTGGTGCTACGTCAAGAGAACGAGACACTGATCGATCGCGTTCATGCCCAAGAACGCTTGTTGCGCATGGTCGCCCATGAACTGCGCACACCGCTCACGGCAGCGGCGTTAGCCCTGCAAAGCCAGCGCTTGGGACAGATCGACATGGATCGCTTTCAGGATGTGATCACCCGCCGCCTGCAGGAGATGGAGGCGCTGTCAAAGGATTTGCTCGAAGTGGGAACAACCCGTTGGGAAACGCTGTTCAACCCGCAACGGCTCGACCTTGCCAGCGTTTCTGCCGAGGTCATTCTCGAGCTCGAAAAATTGTGGTTGGGCCGAAACGTTGAAATACAAACTGATATCCCCGCTGATCTTCCCAAGGTCTTTGCCGACCAGCGCCGCATGCGTCAGGTGCTGCTGAATCTCTTGGAAAATGCCCTGAAGTACACCGGGGATGGAGGGCACATCTCGCTCACCATGCTGCACCGCACCAGCCAGCGGGTAGAGGTCAGTGTTTGTGACAGTGGTCCCGGTATTCCGGAAGCGGAACAACAGCGAATTTTTCTGGATCGGGTCCGTTTACCGCAAACCTCCGACCAAACCACCGGGTACGGCGTGGGTCTGGCGGTCTGCAGCCGCATCGTTGAAGTGCACGGCGGCAAGATCTGGGTTGTCTCAGACCCTGGAGAAGGAGCCTGCTTCACCTTCACGGTGCCGATCTGGCAAGGACAAGGTGTCGAATGGGGACAGGCTGTCTTGACGGAGGGTCCGACCAAGCCCTAGTGTTCACAAGTGATCAGGAGCACTGACTGCTCGCTCATCACGGCCTCGCCCCCATCGTCTAGAGGCCTAGGACACCTCCCTTTCACGGAGGCGACAGGGGTTCGAATCCCCTTGGGGGTATAGACAACATCGCGAATTCAATTCGCGATGAATTGAGCAGCGACTTCAGCCGTTTCTTCGGTGCGCTTCCTGCACCACAGCGCTCAGATTGCTGGAAAGATCATCGCGTAGACGCTCTTCAATCAAACCAATCGGCATGCCTAGGCAGCCTTGAACCGTCAGCTCGTAGAGCAGTGAGCTGCCGTCTGGACGTTGACGGATCTGCCACGACCCTTCAAACCGCCTGAAATCACCTTTCACCATGCGGAACTGCAGCAGTCCGTCGTGGCGATACTCCGTCAACTCCAACTGAACCTGGGCTGAGAACCGAAGCCCCAGGAGCTGCTGACTGCCCACCTGCTGAAGCCGCACCGTCTGGCCTTGGCGCTGGATCAGCTCGCTGGAACTGAGGTTGGGGATAAACCGGGACAAATTCTCGTAATCCGTCAGCACTTCCCAGAGGAGCTGAACAGGCATCGAAGATTTCAGTTCCGCAGCGAGCCGACGCGCACCCTGGGGCAGGCGCTCCATGGTCTGCTCAATCGCAGTCGCAGAATCGCTGGAGGTTTGAAGCCCACGTCCAAACATTGTCTGGGGGAGAACCAAAAGAGGCGCCGAAGAGAGAGACCGAACCTGGGGATCTTAAGGACGTCATCTGAATCACATCAGATTCTGTTCCAAACAGCAACCATTTTGTGTGAAATCGAAGGCCACGCCTATAGTCGCGCCACAAAAAGCAGGTAATTTCAATGCGGGTGTCCAATACAGCGACAGAACATTGCAATGAGGTTCTGTTCACTGTTGTGGCAAGTGGTCCCCAGGTCGGCTCACAAGCGTCCGTGGTTCAGACCTACACCGTTGCTATGAACCAGTTTTCCGCACTTTTCAAGCGATTGGGGGCCAGCGGCGCCAAAATCGTCTCGGTGAATGGTGTGGAAGTAGAGCATTCAGCTGCTCCCGTTGCCGCCACTCCGGCACCTGCCAAAAAAACCGCCAAAAAACCCGCTAAGAAAGCCGTGACGTCAAGCGCCCCGAAGAAAAAGCCCCACGCCGACGTACCGGTCAACACCTACAAACCCAAAACACCGTTCATGGGAACGGTGACCGAGAACTACTCCCTTCTTAAGGACGGTGCGATCGGTCGAGTTCAGCACATCACTTTTGATCTCGCGGGTGGTGAGCCTCAGCTGAAGTACATCGAAGGCCAGAGCATCGGCATCATCCCCGAGGGTGAAGACGCCAAAGGAAAACCTCACAAGCTGCGGCTGTACTCCATCGCAAGCACACGCCACGGCGACAACCTCGAGGGCAACACCGTCTCCCTGTGCGTCCGCCAGCTCGAGTACAAGAACGATGCCGGCGAACAGATCTACGGGGTCTGCTCCACTTATCTCTGCGACATCGAACCCGGCACCAAGGTGAAAATCACCGGACCGGTTGGCAAGGAGATGCTCCTGCCTGACGATGAAGACGCCAACGTGATCATGCTGGCGACGGGCACAGGCATCGCCCCGATGCGCACCTATCTCCGCCGGATGTTCGAGCCCCGCGAACAAGACACCAACGGGTGGAAGTTCCGCGGCAAAGCCTGGCTGTTCATGGGCGCGCCCAAAACAGCCAACCTTCTCTACGACGAGGATTTCCTCCACTACGAGAAGGAGTACCCCGACAACTTCCGCTACACCAAAGCGATCAGCCGAGAACAGCAGAACGCTAAGGGCGGCCGGATGTACATCCAGGACCGTGTTCTGGAGCACGCCGAAGAGATCTTCGCCATGATCGAGGATCCCAAGACCCACGTTTATATGTGTGGTCTTCGCGGCATGGAGCCGGGCATCGACGAAGCCATGACAGCAGCAGCGGCTGCCAAGGGTCTCGACTGGTCTGAACTGCGCCCGCAGCTGAAGAAAGCCGATCGCTGGCACGTTGAAACCTATTGATCGATCGCCTTGAGATCGTTTCCTGTCCACCCCTCGGGGTGGACTTTTTTTTTCGGTTGAAAACAAAAGCTTTGATCAACACGGAAACAAAGCAGCAAGTCCATGTCTGTTGCCAGTTCCGTGCCTAAACCAGCGTCAGAAGCCTGGACGCTCCATGGTCGCCACGATGACAAACCCCCTACGGGTTGGACTGCGACAAGAGCGCGTGATTGCGCCGCAGTGTCTGGTGATTTTCGGCGCGAGCGGTGATCTGACCCACCGCAAGCTGGTTCCAGCCCTTTTCGAGCTGTTCAAGCAACGGCGACTGCCCAGTGAGTTTGCCCTACTGGGCTGTGCACGACGGCCGTGGAGTGATGAGGAGTTCCGCGGAAAGATGGCGGAAGCGCTCTCCAGCACCATCAAGGACGACCCCCAGGCCTGGGAGCAATTCGTCAGCAAACTCTTCTATGAGCCCGTCGACCTTCAGAAACCTGAGGATGTTGTTCGGCTCGGCGGACGGCTCGAGCAGATCGATCAACAGTGCGCCACCCGCAGTAACCGCACGTTTTACCTCTCTGTGTCGCCCAAGTTCTACGGCAGTGGCTGCCGCTCACTCGCCGACGCAGGCCTGTTAAAAGATCCCAAACGCAGCAGGGTGGTGATCGAGAAACCATTCGGTCGCGACTACGGCAGTGCCCAGGCCCTCAATCGTGTGGTCCAGACCTGTGGGCAGGAGAACCAGATCTTTCGCATCGACCATTACCTGGGCAAGGAAACCGTCCAGAACATCATGGTTCTGCGCTTTGCCAACACGATCTTCGAGCCGATCTGGAACCGCAATTACATCTCCAGTGTTC